>JAFAID010000419.1 GCA_019236925.1 Mycobacterium sp.
GGCTACCGCCTGCGCTACGGCTACCGAAGATCGTCCAGGGCATCGCGTTCTTGACCTCACACTCCGCAGTGGTTCCTGCTCTGGGCAAACGGTATGGCAGCGAATACACCGTCAAATTGCCGATCTTCGGCCAGACGGTGGTGATCAGCAACCCCGCCCTGGTTAAGGATGTCTTCAGTACGAGCAGCGATCTGCTCGAGCATGGGTCCGGAGCAGTTCGACTTGTTAATCGTGGGGGCGGGTTTCGGCGGCATCGGCGTGGCGATCCAGCTCAAGCAGCTGGGCTACGACAACATTGTCATCGTCGAACGCGAGAACGACCTTGGCGGCACCTGGCACGTAAACCGCTATCCGGGTCTGGCCGTCGATATCCCGTCGACCACATACTGCTACTGGTTCGAGCCCAACCCGTACTGGTCGCGGCTGTTCGCCCCGGGCGCTGAAATCAAGCGGTATGCCGATCATGTCGCCGACAAATACGACGTGCGCCGGCACATGCGATTCAACATCACCGTGGAAAGCGCCTCCTGGGACGAGGAAGCACAGCTCTGGCGGGTAGCGCTCGCCGGGGGCCAAACCCTGACCGCCCGCTTCCTTATCACCGCGACCGGTGTCCTGTCTCAGCCCTACACCCCGGACATTCCCGGCATCGCCGACTTCGAGGGCCGGATGATGCATACCACCGCATGGGACGATAACTACGACTTCGCGGGTCGCCGCGTCGGATTCATCGGCACTGGTGCAACTGCGGTACAACTCATCCCCGAGCTGGCCAAGAAGGCTGCCGACCTGACGGTGTATCAGCGCACGGCGATCCATGTGGTGGGCAAGACCGACTTCCCAATCCCCGGGGTCGTGCAGCGCCTGTTTGCCCGGGTGCCGCTAATCCAGCGTGCCGTCGGCCGGGTTACCGACACGATCTACGAGGTGTCGTTTGTGTTCGCTGTGCTGCGCTACCGCTATTTCGGATGGCTCAACATCGCAGCCGAGCGCCTGTCCAGACTTGCGCGGTTCGTCGCCATTCGCGACAAAGAACTGCGGCGCAAGCTGACTCCAGAATACGACTTCGGATGTAAGCGGCCTACCTACTCCAATTCCTATTACCCGACCTTCACCAAGCCGCACGTACATCTACAGACGTCCGGCATCGAGCGGATCGAGCCAGACGGCATCGTCGCGTCCGATGGAACGAGGACAAAGATCGACGCATTGGTGTTAGCCACTGGTTTCGATCTGTGGGAAGGCAACTTCCCCGCGATTGAGATCATCGGCCGCAATGGCCTCAACCTCGGAAAGTGGTGGCGCAAGGAGGGGTTCCAGGCCTACCAGGGGCTCTCGATCCCGGATTTCCCGAACTATCTGAGCTTGGCCAGCCCATATGCATTCAGTTTGTTGTTCTTCAACATGTTGCACTACCAGATGCAGCACATGGACCGGCTGTTCGGTGAGGTTCGTCGTCGGAACGCGATCACGTTCGAGGTCACCCAAGAAGCTAACGCCCGCTTCCGGGACCGGATGCGCAAGATGCAGCGCAACACGCTGCTCTACCGCGCGGACTGCGCCGGGTCGCGATCCTACTATTTCAGTCCTCACGGCGAGGCGTACCTGCGTCCCACCTCCACACGCGAAACGATTGCGGAGCAGACCCGTTTCCCGTTGACCGACTACGTGTTCGCCTGATCAGACAGGCTCCTGACCGCTTGAGTGGCGGCTACGCCACGTCTTGGCCCGCGTTGCCCGACCGGCGTTTGCCTCCTCTTTGGTTGACGCCGGCCACTTTTCGGTTTGGCATCTACTTCGCCGTTCTATGTCGGTTACAAAAGTCCTCGGGGACGCGCCGTCTTCGGTAGGTTCGGGATCCACACGCGAGAGGTGACGGCATGGCAACGGTGACAACAGAGCCGGTACGGCTACCGCCTGCGCTGCGGCTACCGAAGATCGTCCAGGGCATCGCGTTCTTGATCTCCCACTCCGCAGTGGTTCCCGCTCTGGGCAGACGGTACGGCAGCGAATACACCGTGAATTTGCCGATCTTCGGCCAGACGGTGGTGATCAGTGACCCCGCCCTGGTTAAGGATGTGTTCAGTACGAGCAGCGATCTGCTCGAACGCCCGACCCAGCTCGGCAGCGTATTTGGCCCCGGATCGACGTTCAGCCTCAACGGCGGCGAGCACCTCGAGCGCCGTCGGCTGATACTCCCTCCGTTTCACGGCAAGCGGGTGCGAACCTACGAGCACATTGTCGAAGAGGAGGTGATGCGCGAAATCGAGACTTGGCCGGAGGGCCGCGAGTTCGAAACGCTACCGGCAATGACGAGTATCACCCTCAACACGATCCTGCGTGCCGTGTTGGGCGCCGAGGCAGCCGTGCTGGAGGAACTTCGCGTCCTGCTGCCGCGCGCTGTCACGCTTGGCTCCCGCCTCGTCACGATGCCGAAGCTGCGACATGACCTGGGTCCGTGGAGCCCGTGGGGGCGGGTTATGCAGTATCGGCGCCGCATCGACGCTCTCATCGACTCACTCAGCGCCGATGCGCGTTCTGACCCGGCGTTTGAAGAGCGCAGCGACGTGCTCTCAATACTGTTGCAGACCCGCTACGACAACGGCGAGCCAATCTCGGCTCCGCATATCGCCGACGAATTAGTGACCTTGATGGCAGCCGGTCACGAGACAACCGCCTCAGCGTTGGCCTGGACGGTGGAGCGGTTGCGCCGCCATCCACGGCTGTTATCGCGGCTGACGGAGGAAGTCGACGCCGGCGGATCTGAATTGCGTCAGGCCACGATCTGGGAAGTGCTGCGCACCCGGCCGGTTCTTAACGCCACGATGCGGACCCCGACAAAGCGAATCCGGCTGGGCGATTGGGTCATTCCGGAGGGCACCACGCTGATTATCAGTATCCAACTGGCCCATCTGTTAGAAGAGAACTTCCCGGACGCGGCGTCGTTTAATCCGGACCGATTCGTCGGTGCAAATCCGAAGCCCTTCGCCTTGATTCCGTTCGGCGGCGGAGTAAACCGCTGTGTCGGCGCAGCGCTTTCGAACATGGAGATAGACGTCACTCTGCGCACACTCCTGCGTGAATTGCGTTTCGCGCCAACCGATGCGCCGGGCGAACGGCGCCACGACCGCGGTCTGGCGATTACGCCAGCACGGGGCGGACGGGCGGTGGTCTACCGGCGAACGGCCGCGGCGTCGAGTGATGCTAATCTTGTATCGGTGGCCGACTACGGCAGCTGACGTCCCGGGAACGGTTAGTTAGCAAGCAAAAGTCAGCGCCCGTGCGGGAATTTCCTCGACGTCCGAACGCGACCGCTACCCTTCTCCAATGGCATCAAGCGTGTCGGGGAAGATCGCATTCGTTACTGGTGGGGCGTCCGGCATCGGTGCCGCGCTGGCCACAAAGCTGGTCGACAAGGGCGCCGAGGTCTGGATCGGCGATCGCCAGGTCGGCCCGGCGGAGGAGCTTGCGGAGCGCTTGAACGGTGTTGGCAAAAAGGCGCGCGCGATCGAGGTGGATGTGCGCAGCTTCCCCTCATTTGAGCGGGCCGTCGCCGAGGCGGTGGAGCAATCCGGGCGGATCGACTACCTGTTCAACAATGCCGGCATTTCGATCAGCGGTGAGGTCGACTCATGCACGCTCGATGACTGGAACGACGTCTTCGACGTGAACGTGCGCGGTGTGCTGCACGGCATCCACGCGGTCTATCCGATCATGATCAGGCAGCGCTCCGGCCACATCGTGAATACAGCCTCAATGGCTGGTCTTGTCACCACTGCTGGCTCGGCGAGCTACACCGCCACCAAGCACTTCGTAGTCGCAATGTCCAAGTCGTTGCGGATCGAAGCCGAGCGCCACAACGTACAGGTTTCGGTGCTTTGTCCGGGGACGGTCCGAACCCCAATGCTCACAGGCGGCCGTTACGGACGAAACCCTGTCAGCGACGAATTACTCGTCAAATTCTGGGAACGTTCGCGGCCGATGGCACCAGACCTGTTCGCCGAGCGTGCCCTTCGTGCCGTGTTGCGTGGAGACGTGATCATTGTGGTGCCGGCGTGGTGGAAGGCATTCTGGTATCTGGACCGGCTTTCGCCAGCGTTGTCAATGCGAGCTGTGAAACTTTCGCTCAAGCAAGTACGAGAACTAAATTCGACCGTTTCCTGATTCGCCAAACCCCCCAATTCGGGTGGGGCCTCGTCATGGTCTCGCCGGTACCCGCCGCCGGTATGTTTCCCGACATGCCCGACATGAGGTGGCCGCGGCTGCGCCAGTACTGCAGCGCCATTTTCACCGCGACCTCCACCGACACCGATCCGGAGTCGCAGACGAACACCGTCTCCAGCCCGGATGGGGCGATGTCAACCAGCAGCTGCGCCAACCGCGTGGCGGGTTCATGGGTCAGCCCGCCGAACTTGACGTGATTCATCGTCGCCAGCTGCGCGGCCAGCGCCGCGTCCAGGACCGGATGGCCGTGCCCGATGGATGGCCGTCCACCAGGAGCTCATCGCGTCCAGCACCTCGACCGGCTCACCGTCGCGGATCAGCGTCAGCCGGGCGGCGCCATGGGCGCCCACCGCAACCACCGGGGCCACCGCTTCGGCGCCGATCGTGCTGTTGGGGTGCCATAGATGCGCCGCGTCGATCGCGCTGATCTGCTCGGGTGTGAGCCAAGATGTCCTGGCGGCCGCAGAAGCCATAGAGAACGAGGGTAAAGCAGCCGATCAGCTCGCCGCCGCCCGAAGCGTTCGGTCGCAGAAACGCCGGCCATCCGGCAGCATTGAACCGCCATGGCTACCCCGCAGCAGTTCGACGACCCGTCAGCGGGCAATCACGCCGACTCCCGGCCACCGGTACTGCGGCTACGACTGGTCCCCTGGGATGTCACCTGCACTGTCGCGCTGCTGGCTGCGCTGCTGGTCGCGGCGACCGCGACGGATTGGGGATCGCGGCTCTTCGGCTTCCTGAAGGACGTGTGCACCGGTGACGATTGCGCACCGGTGCCCTACGGTGTCGACTTCTATATCTACCCGCTGGTGTGGGGCAGTATCGGTGCGGCGATTGCTGCGGCCGTGGTCGGCCCCGTGGTTTCCCTGCTAAAGGGTTGGTACCTGTATTTCTGGCCGCTTTCGGCGATCGCCCTTATCGTCCTCAGCTCCGTGGCCGGCTCCGTTTTGACCGCCTATTGCAGCCAATATTGGCACTGAGGGTGAGACCGAAATCACAACTGAGCGCTAACGATTGAGCCGCTGGCGTGCAAGCGGTCACCGTTGGGTCACGGTACGACAAAAAATCCCTCGTGAAGCGCCTCCGGTATGGCCCCCGCGGCAGTTTGTTGCCAGAGTGTCTGTAGTGACTGTTGTGAATTCAGCGGTTCATCGAGGGTCCACGTCCGCACCGACGTAGGTGACGGCGTGCGGCCCCCAACGGGGCGGGCCAGCGCACGAGTCTCTGTGGTGAACCGACAGGAAGGCGGCGGATGCGCGAAGTCACCGCGCTGATGCCACAGAGAGGTGATCCACATGAGACGCGGCTACGCCATCCCAACCAGTCTGGCTCTGTTGCTGACACTACCGATGATCAGCCCCAACTCCGCGGCCGCTGACCCGCAGGTGCCGACCCTGCCGGGACCGTCACTGCAGGGCCCGACCCTGCCGGGACAATCAGTCCAGAGACCGACCCTGGCGGCACCGTCACTGCAGAGTCCGACCCTAGGGGCACCGTCAGTGCAGGGTCCGGCCCTGGCGGGCTACCAGCAGTCGACCACCTACGTGATTCAGCGCGCGCTTGCGCAGCGCGGTGTGCCGTTCCTGTACGGCGGCGGCAACGCGGCCGGCCCCACCCGCGGGACCGGGCTGAAAGCAAACGTCGTCGGCTTCGACGCATCAGGTCTGATCCAGTACGCCTACGCCGGCGCCGGGCTCAAGATGCCGCGGACCTCGGGCGAGCAGTGCAACGTCGGCCGCAAGGTTGCGCTCTCACAGGCGAAGCCCGGCGACCTGATGTGCTACGGCCCCGGTGGCACGCAAAGTGTCGCGATGTACCTCGGCAACGGCCAGATGATCGAGGCGACTGAGCCTGGCGTCACGGTCTCGCCGGCGCGCACCAACGGCATGGTTCCGTACCTGACACGAATCATCGAGTCCTGACCGGAACTCGCCGACGCGCCGTTAGCGCGCTGTCGGCGGTCGGCGGTTTGGGTAGATTGTCTGTCAATCATGTTGACCGTCTCCCCGACCCGCCCGGCCGTCGGCACCGTCGCGGAATCCGCCCAGTTCGCGATGGGAAACCGGAAAGCAGGGTTCTACCGCCACGATCTCGACGGGCTGCGTGGGATTGCCATTGCGCTGGTCGCGATGTTCCATGTGTGGTTCGGCCGGGTTTCCGGCGGGGTGGACGTGTTCCTGGCGCTGTCCGGCTTCTTTTTTGGCGGCAAGTTGCTTCGCGCCGCGCTGGACCCGGCTGGGGGCCGAACCGGGTCGCTGTCGCCGGTGCCCGAAGTGATTCGACTGGTCCGCAGGTTGCTGCCGGCGCTGGTGGTCGTGCTGGCCGGCTGCGCGGTGCTGACCATTCTGGTGCAGCCGGAGACCCGCTGGGAGACCTTCGCCGACCAGAGCCTGGCCAGTCTCGGCTACTACCAGAACTGGGAACTGGCCAGCACGGTGGCCGATTATCTGCGGGCGGGCGAGGCGGTCAGCCCGCTGCAGCACATCTGGTCGATGTCAGTACAGGGCCAGTTCTATATCGCGTTCCTGGCGCTGGTTTTCGGATTCGCGTTTTTGTTCCGGCGCCGTCTCGGCGACCGGTTGCGCACGACGTTCGTGCTGCTGCTCAGCGCGTTGGCGGTGGCGTCGTTCGTCTACGCGATCGTTGCCCACCAGGCCAACCAGGCCACCACCTACTACAACAGCTTTGCGCGGGCCTGGGAGCTGCTGCTGGGGGTGCTTGCCGGCGCGCTGGTCCCCTACATCCGATGGCCGATGTGGCTGCGCACGGTGACCGCCACCGTCGCGTTGGCTGCCGTGCTGTCCTGCGGTGCGCTCATCGACGGGGTCAAGGAGTTTCCGGGACCGTGGGCGTTGGTCCCCGTCGGGGCGGCGGTGCTGTTCATCCTCGCCGGCGCTAACCGGCAGGCCGATTCCACGACGCGTGACACGCTGCCGCTACCGAACCGGCTGCTGGCCGCCGCGCCGTTGGTGAGGCTGGGCGCGATGGCCTACTCGCTGTACCTGTGGCACTGGCCGCTGCTGATCTTCTGGCTCGCGTACACCGGTCACCGGCACGCCAACTTTTTCGAGGGCACCGCGATATTGCTGCTCTCCGGTGTGCTGGCCTATCTGACTACTCGGTTCGTCGAAGATCCATTGCGACACCGCACATCGGTCAATGCCGCACCCCAGGCGGTGCGGGTCATCCCGTGGCGGGTAAGGCTGCATCGCCCGACCATGGTGCTCGGATCGATGGTGGCGATGCTGGGCGTGACGCTTACCGCGACCGCGTTCACCTGGGTCGAGCACGTCAGCGTGGAGCGCGCCAGCGGCAAGGAACTCAGCGGCCTCAACTCCAGCGACTATCCCGGTGCCCGCGCCCTCGTCAAACACGTGCGCGTGCCGACGCTGCGCATGCGGCCTACCGTCTTGGAAGCCCAGAAGGACTACCCGCCGTCCACCCGAGACGGCTGCATCAGTGATTTCAAAAACACCGACGTGATCAAGTGCACTTACGGCGACAAGAACGCCACCCGGACCATCGCGCTTGCCGGCGGCTCGCACGCCGAGCACTGGCTGACCGCGCTGGACATCCTGGGGCGCATGCACCACTTCAAGGTGACGACCTACCTCAAGATGGGTTGCCCGCTGTCCACCGAGAAGATGCCGCTGGTAATGGGCAACAACGATCCGTACCCAGAATGCCGCGACTGGGTGCCCAAGGCGATGGCCGCGGTCATCGCCGACCACCCGGACTTCGTGTTCACCACCTCGACCCGACCCTGGAACATCAAGCCCGGCGACGTGATGCCGGGTACTTATGTCGGGATCTGGCAGACGTTCTCCGACAACAACATTCCGATTCTCGCGATGCGAGACACGCCATGGCTGGTCAAAGACGGTCAGCCGTTCAATCCGTCGGACTGCCTGGCCAAAGGCGGCGACGCGTTGTCGTGCGGCATCAAGCGCTCCGACGTGCTGGTTGAGCACAATCCCACGCTCGATTGGGTCGAGCAATTCCCGATGCTCAAACCGCTCGACATGAGCGATGCCGTCTGCCGCCCGGACATCTGCCCCGCCGTCGAGGGAAACGTGTTGGTGTACCACGACGCTCATCATCTGTCGGCCACCTACGTGCGCACCATGACCAATGAACTGGGTCGGCAGGTCGGGGCAGCCACGGGCTGGTGGTGACGCGCCCGACGACGATGCGGGCCGTGCAACGGCCCGAGGAGAAGTCGGGCCATTTAGCGACGGCCGGACATGGGTAGGGGAGGCGGCGCGATCAGACCGGGCCGCCGATAAGGTCGGGGGATGCCGCCGTCAGACCCGACCAGCGATGCCGCTGGAACGCCGCCCGCGCTGGCCACCGTATGGCCCGGCAGTAGCTATCCGCTGGGCGCCACTTTCGACGGCGGCGGCACTAACTTCGCACTGTTCTCCGAAATCGCCGAAAAGGTCGAGTTGTGTCTGATCGACAACGGCGGTCACGAGTCCCGGATCTCCCTCGACGAGGTCGACGGGTACATCTGGCACGCGTATCTGCCGACCGTCAGCCCGGGACAGCGCTACGGGTTTCGCGTACACGGGCCGTTCGACCCATCAGCCGGACACCGATGTGACCCCAGCAAGCTGTTGCTTGACCCGTATGGGAAGTCGTTCGACGGCGAGTTCAAGTTCGGCCAGGCGCTGTATTCCTACGACATCGCCGCCGCCGCTCAAGATCCCGCCGAGACCGGCGCTCCCCCGCAGGTCGATTCGCTCGGACACACCATGACCAGCGTGGTGATCAATCCGTTTTTCGACTGGGCGACCGACCGTGCGCCGCGTAGGCCGTATCACGAGACAGTTATCTACGAGGCGCATGTCAAGGGGATGACCCAGACCCATCCCGCTATTCCCGAAGCGCTCCGTGGCACGTACGCCGGGCTGGCTCATCCGGCGATCATCGATCACCTCAAATCGCTGAATGTCACCGCGATCGAATTGATGCCGGTGCATCAGTTCCTGCACGACAGCCGGCTGCTGGACTTGGGACTGCGGAATTACTGGGGCTACAACACCTTCGGGTTCTTCGCCCCGCACAATCAGTACGCCGCGAACCCGCAGGCCGGCAGTGCGGTGCCCGAATTCAAATTCATGGTCCGGGCATTTCATGAGCAAGGCATCGAGGTCATCCTCGACGTGGTGTACAACCACACCGCCGAAGGCAACCAGCTCGGCCCGACGATCAACTTCCGCGGCATCGACAACGCCGCCTACTACCGGCTGGTCGATGAAGACCTGCGCCTCTACAAGGATTTCACCGGCACGGGCAACAGCCTCAACGCACGCATGCCGCACACCCTGCAGCTGATCATGGACTCACTGCGGTACTGGGTGACCGAGATGCATGTCGACGGCTTCCGCTTCGACCTGGCCTCCACGCTGGCGCGTGAGTTCTACGACGTCGACCGACTGAGCGCGTTCTTCGACCTGGTGCAGCAGGATCCGGTGGTCAGCCAGGTCAAGCTGATCGCCGAACCATGGGACATCGGCGAAGGCGGCTACCAGGTCGGCAACTTCCCCGGTTTATGGACCGAATGGAATGGGAAGTACCGCGATACCGTGCGTGACTACTGGCGGGGCGAACCCGCGACCCTCGGCGAATTTGCGTCCCGGCTGACCGGGTCGTCGGACCTCTATGAGGCGACCGGCCGCCGTCCCAGCGCCAGCATTAATTTCGTGGTCGCCCACGACGGGTTCACGCTGAACGATCTGGTGTCCTACAACGAGAAGCACAACGAGGCCAATGGTGAAGACAACCAGGATGGCGAAAGCTATAACCGGTCCTGGAATTGCGGCGTCGAGGGCCCAACCGATGATCCGGAAATCCTGGATCTGCGTCGCAAACAGATGCGCAACATCATGGCCACGCTGATGCTCAGTCAGGGAACTCCGATGATCGCGCACGGCGACGAAATTGGGCGCACCCAGCACGGAAACAACAATGTCTACTGTCAGGACTCCGAGCTGTCCTGGATGGACTGGTCGCTGGTCGATAAAAACAGTGACCAGCTGGCATTCACCCGCAAAGTCACCGCATTGCGCAAAAGCCATCCGGTGTTTCGCCGTCGCCGGTTCTTCGAGGGTGAGCCCATCAGGAGCGGCGACGAAGTGCGTGACATCGCCTGGCTGACGCCTGCGGGCAAGGAAATGACACATCAAGACTGGGGTAGCGACTTCGGGAAGTGCATCGCGGTGTTCCTCAACGGCGAAGCTCTGCCCGAGCCCGACGCCCGAGGCCAACGGGTGGTCGACGACTCGTTTCTGTTGTGCTTCAACGCCCATGACCACGTGGTGGATTTCGTGATGCCTAATGACGACTACGCCAAAGAGTGGACAGCAGAACTGGACACCACGGATTCCACCGGTGAGGTGAAGCTTGTCGTGCACGACGGCGACGAAGTCTCGCTACCGGGACGCGCACTGCTCGTGTTCCGTAAGACCCAGTAGCGCATGGCATTTCCGGTCCTGTCCACCTACCGGCTGCAGCTGCGGGGTGAGTTGAGCGGTTTCGGGTTCACCTTCGCCGACGCCGAGAACCTACTCGATTATCTTGCTGAGCTCGGGGTGTCGCATGTGTATCTGTCGCCGATCCTGACCCCGGTCAGCGGGTCGGCGCACGGCTACGACGTCACCGACCCGACGACGGTGTCGGCCGAGCTCGGCGGCGCGGAGGGTCTGGCACGGCTGTCGGCGGCGGCGCGTGCCCGCGGCATGGGCCTGGTCGTCGACATCGTCCCCAATCACGTCGGGGTGGGCAAACCGGAGCAGAACACCTGGTGGTGGGATGTGTTGCGGCACGGCCAGTCGTCGGCCTATGCGCGGTTCTTCGACATCGACTGGGAGCTCGACCGCAATTCGGAACGAGCCCGAATCATCCTGCCGCTGTTGGGTTCTGACGACGACATTGCCGATCTCACGGCAGACGGCGACGTATTGCGGCTCGGTCAGCTGGCGCTGCCCATCGCGCCGGGCACCGGCGGTGGCAGTGGTGCGCACGTGCACGACCGCCAGCATTACCGGCTGGTCGGTTGGCGGAGCGGACAGTGTGGTTATCGCCGTTTCTTTTCGATCACATCGCTGGCCGGGCTGCGTCAAGAAGACCGTTCGGTGTTCGACACCAGTCACGCCGAGGTGGCCCGCTGGTTCGCCGAGGGGCTCGTCGACGGCGTGCGCATCGATCATCCCGACGGCCTGTCGGATCCGTCGGGCTACCTGCGCCGGCTGCGCGAGCTCGTCGGACCCGGTGCCTGGATCGTGATCGAGAAGATCCTCGCCGTCGACGAGGCGTTGGAGCCGACGCTACCGGTAGCCGGCACAACCGGTTACGACGTGCTGAGGGAGATCGGCGGGATTTTCGTCGATCCCACCGGTGCGCCGGCATTAACGGCGCTGTGCGAATCCGCCGGACTCGACTACCAGCGAATGCCGGCCATGCTGGCCGATCTCAAGACCGCTGCGGCTACCCACACCCTGGCCGCCGAGCTGGGCAGGCTGCGGCGGTGCATCGTCGCGGCGGCCGGCGCCGACCATCCCCGACTGCCGGCGGCGATAGCGGCGCTGCTGACCCACATCCAGGCGTATCGCAGCGATTACCGCGGGTTGGCCGCGGTACTGCCCGCCGCGCTGGCGGCGACCCAGTCTGCGGCACCGGAATTGGCTGTCCCGCTGCAGTTGATCGCCAGCGCGTTGGCCGGCGAAGGCGAATCGGCGGTGCGGCTGCAGCAGCTGTGCGGCGCGGTGACGGCCAAGGCCGTCGAGGATTGCCTGTTCTACCGTGACGCCCGGCTGGTGGCGCTGAATGAAGTTGGCGGCCAACCACATCGGTTCGGCGTCGGCGTCGCGGAATTCCATCATCGCGCCGCGACCCGCGCCCGGTTGTGGCCGCAAACGATGACGACGTTGTCCACCCATGACACCAAACGCGGCGAGGACGTCCGGGCCCGCATCGGTGTGCTCTCCCAGGTGCCATCGCTGTGGGCTGAATTCGTCGCTCGTTGGGAAACCGTAACTCCCGCTCCCGATCCGGCAACCGGATTGTTTTTGTGGCAGAACATCTTCGGCGTCTGGCCGGCCAGCGGCGAGGTCACCGCCGAGCTGCGTGACCGGTTACACGCCTACGGCGAGAAGGCGATGCGCGAAGCAGCCTGGCACACCTCCTGGCAAGACCCGGACGCCGACTTCGAAGCTGCCGTGCACAGCTGGCTGGACGCCGTGCTTGACGGGCCGGTGGCGCGGGAGTTGACCAGCCTGGTGTTCCGGCTCGAGCCGCACGCGCAGAACGACGCGCTGGGTCAAAAGCTGCTCGCGCTGACCGTGCCGGGCGTGCCCGACATCTATCAGGGCACCGAGTTGTGGGACGACAGCCTGGTCGACCCGGATAACCGGCGCCCGGTGGACTACGCCACCCGACGGCAGGCGCTGAAGTCCTTGCAGCACCCCAAAATCCGTGTCGTCAAGGCGGCCTTGCAGGTACGCCGAGCCCGGCCGGACAGCTTCCTGCGAGGTGGCTACTACCCGGTGCTCGCCGCGGGGCCCGCCGCCGAAAATGCGGTCGCGTTCCGGCGCGGGGACGATGTGTTGGTCGCGGTTACCCGCTGGACGGTGCACCTCGAGCAGACCGGCTGGGGCGACACGGTGGTAGGGCTGCCCGACGGCTCGTGGACCGACGCGCTGACCGGCGCGTCGGTCGCCGCGACGGCGCCGGCCGCCGAGTTGTTCGCCGAGCTGCCGGTGGCGCTGCTGGAGCGCACCGATGGCTGAATTCGCCGTGTGGGCACCGAAACCGGAGCAGGTCCGCCTCGACGTCGACGGCCAGGTGTATCCGATGACGCGAGGTCCCGACGGCTGGTGGCGGGCGAGCGTCGACGCGACACCAGCCGCCCGCTACGGGTATCTCCTCGACGAGGATCCGAAGCTGCTGCCCGACCCGCGATCACCTCGCCAGCCCGACGGCGTACACGGGTCCTCGCAGCTGTGGGAGCCGGCGACGCAAGCCTGGACGGACGGCGGCTGGGTCGGCCGGTCCGTGCAGGGTGCGGTGATCTACGAACTGCACATCGGCACGTTCACGCGCTGGGGCACCTTCGACTCGGCGATCGAAAAGCTGGACTATTTAGTCGATCTGGGCGTCGATTTCGTCGAGGTGATGCCGGTCAATGCGTTCTCCGGCACGCACGGCTGGGGATACGACGGGGTGCTGTGGTATGCCGTGCACGAAGCCTACGGCGGACCCGACGGGCTGGTCCGGTTCGTCGACGCGTGCCATCGCCGCGGCCTGGGGGTGCTGATCGACGCGGTGTTCAACCACCTCGGCCCATCGGGTAACTACCTGCCTCGGTTCGGTCCATACCTGTCGTCTGCGAGTAATCCGTGGGGAGAAGGCATCAACATCGCCGACGCCGACTCCGACGAAGTACGGCGCTACATCATCGGCTGTGCGCTGCGCTGGATGCGCGACTTTCACGCCGACGGCCTGCGCCTGGATGCCGTGCACGCGCTGGTGGACACCACCGCGATCCACATCCTGGAGGAGCTGTCGGCCGAAACCGAGGCGCTGGCTGAGCAACTGGGCCGCCCATTGTCGCTGATCGCCGAGAGCGACCAGAACGACCCGCGGTTGATCACGCCACGTCGTAGCGGCGGCTACGGGATGACTGCGCAGTGGGATGACGACATCCACCACGCCATCCACACCGCCGTGTCCGGGGAGCGCCAGGGCTACTACGCCGACTTCGGTTCGCTGGCCACGCTGGCGAAGACGTTGCGCAACGGTTTCTTCCACGCGGCCACATATTCGTCGTTCCGAAAACGCCGGCACGGTCGACCATTGGACACGGCGCAGAGCTCAGGGATTCCGGCGACCCGGCTGCTGGCCTACACCTGCACTCACGACCAGGTCGGCAACCGTGCGCTGGGAGATCGTCCGTCGCAGAACCTGAGCTATGGCCAGCTGGCAGTCAAGGCTGCGCTGGTGCTCGGGTCTCCTTACACCGCAATGCTTTTCATGGGCGAGGAATGGGGCGCATCGACCCCGTTCCAGTTCTTCAGCTCCCATCCGGAGCCCGAGCTGGCGCGCGCCACCGCTGAGGGACGCAAGCAGGAATTCGCCGATCACGGATGGGACGCCGACGAAATTCCCGACCCGCAGGACCCGCAGACCTTCCAGCGCTCGAAACTGGACTGGAACGAGGCCGACACCGGTGAACATGCACGACTGCGCCGGCTCTATCACGATTTGATCGCACTGCGCCGCAGCGAAACTGACCTGGCCGACCCGTGGTTGGACCACATGGTGATCGACTATGACGAAGCCCGGCGCTGGATCGTCATGCGTCGCGGCCGGTTGGCGGTCGCCTGCAATCTGGGCGCCGAGGCGGCGAATGTTCCCGGCACCGGCGACGTGGTGTTGTGCTCCGCTTCGCCCAGAGTCGGTGCCACCAGCACCGAGTTGCAGCCGTATTCGTTCGCCGTTCTGCGGGTTGTGGATAGCTGACTAGCCGTGGTGCGGGCGACCGCTGATGATGTGCGGATGACTCATCACGAGCTGTTGCCCATCCCACCCATCGAGACCGCCGGCGATCCGATTCACTCGGCCGCCGACCTCCGTCAGCGGTGGCGCGCGCTGATGGGGCCGCTGGGATTTGAGCATCGGCTGCTGTGGTTCGGCCTGATCGGGCCGGATCGCTGCTTTGCCAAGAAACTCAGCCACGTGCCGGTATGCCTGCGGCCGCAGGGCCGCATCCTGTGGAACCTGATGTCAGCGCTACGCACGCTGCTCGACGACCTCGGTCCGGGAAACACGGTGGCACTGCTGCTTACCCGGCCGGGGCGCGGCCCCGTCTCCCCGGCCGACCGGGTGTGGTCGAAAACGTTGACGGACATGGCCGCAAGGTTCGCCGTCCCGTTGGAACCGATCTTTCGCGCCAACGACGAATCGCTCGAGCCGGTCTGACGAAAACGGCGACGACGCGACAAATGCGGTAGCTTTCGCCTTTGAACAGCGCAGAAGTCGCGCGGAGAGCGAGGGTCGCACGGTGAGCGAGATTGATTACGGCGCCAGAGCCCGACTCGACTACATCGAACAACAGCTCGAGGCTCTGTTTCCCGGTCGCTACGTCCCCTTCGCGGCCGCCACTGCCCCCGGGCTGCCACCAGGAGTCGTCGAGCTGGTCCGCGCCGGCAAGACGATCGCCGCGATCCAGGAGTACCGCAGAGTCACCGGCGCCGGGTTGGCAGAGGCGAAAAGGGCCGTCGAAGCTATCCGGTGACCGCTACAGCAGATAGCGGTAGGCCGCCGAGCCCGGCTCGATCGTTTCGATCTGCATCTCGGTGGCACGCATTCGCTGCAACAGGCCCTCGTAGTCCGCGGCCGAGCCCAGCTCGATACCGACCAGCGCCTCACCGGTCTCCCGGTTATTGCGCTTGACGTACTCGAACAGCGTGATGTCGTCGTTGGGTCCCAGCACCTCGTCGAGGAACCGGCGCAGCGCCCCAGGCTCCTGCGGGAAATCGACCAGAAAGTAGTGCTTGAGACCAAGGTGAACCAGCGAGCGCTCCAGCACTTCCCCGTACCGGGACACGTCGTTGTTACCGCCGGAGACCAGGCACACCACGGTGGTGTCCGGCTCGACGTCGGCTTCCAACAGGCCCGCGACCGCCAACGCACCCGCGGGCTCGGCGATGATTCCCTCGTTTTGATACAGATCGAGCATCGCGGTGCACACCGCGCCTTCGTCGACCATGGTGATCGACACCATGTCACCGGCGGCGGCCAGCGCGGCGTAGGTCAGCTTCCCGGCCCGGTTCACTGCCGCACCGTCAACGAATTGGTCGACATGGTCCAGGGTCACCGGACCTCCGTTGGCCAGCGCCGCCATCATCGCCGCGGCACCGGCCGGTTCCACACCCAGCACGGAGGTGTTTGTCGTCCGCTCGGCTAAGTAGCTGGTGATACCGGCGATGCACCCGCCGCCGCCGACCGGGACCACCACCAGATCCGGCTCCTCATCGAGTTGATCGAGCAGCTCGACGGCGATCGTGCCCTGGCCGGCGATGGTCCGCGGGTCATCGAACGGCGGAACCAATGTGGCGCCGGTGCGCGCCACGTCAGCCAGCGCGGCCTCGGCCGCCATGTCATACGTCGATCCGCCCACGATCAGTTCGATGAAATCCCCGCCGTGATAGCGGATGCGGTCACGCTTTTGCTTCGGCGTTTTGGCCGGCACGTAGACGCGACCGTGAATGCCCAGCGACCGGCATGCATAGGCGAAGCCCTGCGCGTGGTTGCCCGCCGATGAGCACACCACGCCGGCGGCTATCTCGGCATCCGACAGCTGCACCAGCAGGTTGTAGGCACCCCGCAGCTTGTACGAGCGCACGGTCTGCAGGTCTTCGCGCTTGAGGTAGACGCTGGCCCCGGTCGTCGCGGACAACCGGTCGTTGAACTGCAGCGGTGTGGGGGTGACCACCCCGGCAATTCGTTTCGCCGCACTGTCGACGTCGGCCGCAGACAGCGGCCCACCACCCGGGGTGCCGGGGCTTTGGCTCAGTTCGGCGGACACCGGTCAATGGTGCCACCCAGCTGCAAGTTCACTGCACAGGGGTGAGCACGAAGACCGGAATTTGCCGATCGGTCTTGGTTTGGTACTCGGCGTAGTCCGGCCAGGCCTCGACGGCGCGGTCCCACCAGGCGGCCTTCTCGTCGCCGAATACCTCGCGGGCGTCGTAGTCGCGGGTGACGCTGCCGTCCTGCAGCTCAACTCGCGGGTTCTTCGCGACGTTGTGGTACCAGACCGGATTCTTGGGCGCCCCGCCCAGTGAGGCGACGATCGCGTACTCACCGTTGTGCTCGACCCGCATCAGCGGCGTCTTACGAAGCTTGCCGGTCTTGGCTCCGACGGTGGTCAGCAGAATGATGGGCTTGCCCTTCATATCCGCGGCGTCGGTTCCACCGGATTCGGCATACTTGTCGGCTTGCTCGCGGGACCAGTCCCACGGGCTGGGGGCGTATTCACCTTCGAGTGGCATGCCCCCACCTTAAACGCGCCGCGAGGCGGCCCGTCGTCAAGCCGGTTGCACGGTCGATGCGCTGCTGGGCTCGTGGACATCCGGCCCCGGTTCACTGGCGTACAACTCGTCGATCTCGGCGGCGTACTTGGCCATGATCGGTCGCCGCTTGAGTTTCATCGTCAGGGTGATCTCGTCACCGCCGGGCTCCCACAAGCTGGGCAGCACGCGGAAGCGTTTGATCTGCTCAACCCGCGACAGTTTGGCGTTGCCCTCGGCCACGCCCGCCGCGATCCGCGCGATCACCCGCGGGTCGGCCGCCAGCGCCTCGGCGGAGGCGTCGCCGATTCCGTGCTGGGCCGCATAGGGGCCGACCGAATCGGCGTCGAATACCATCAGCGCGGTGTTGTACGGGCGACCATCACCGATCGCCAGCATGGCACCGACCATCGGACAGGCGGCCATCACGGTGGTCTCGATGTTGGCCGGCGACATGTTCTTTCCGGCCGCGTTGATGATCAGCTCCTTCTTGCGGTCGACCACCCGCAGATAACCGTCGGTATCCACCTCCAGGATGTCGCCGGTGTGCAGCCAGCCGTCGGGGTCAATGGCCTCGGCGGTCTTCGCCGGCTCGCCGCGATAGCCTTTCATCACCAGCGGTCCACGCACCAAATATTCGCCGTCCTCGGCGATCTTGGACTCCAGCCCGGGCAGCAGCTTGCCCACCGTGCCCAGCCGCGCCTCGGCCGGATGACTCACGCTGGCGACGCAGCTCAGCTCGGACATGCCCCACACCTCGGCGATCGGGATGCCGATACCGGCGAAAAAGGCCAGCGTTTCGTTGGGAATCGGCGCCGCGCCCGACACCGCCCACCGCAGCTGATCGAGCCCCAGCCGGGCCCGCAGCTTCGACAGCACCAATTCGTCGGCTTTTTCCCACTCGGCCGCTGCGTCGTCGGCAAGGGGCTCGCCGGCAACCAGCGCCGCGGCACGTTTGCCGGCAACCGACATCGCCCATTGCAGAGCCTGGCGGTTCGCCTCGTCCTGCTCGTGGGTGACGGCGAATTCGATTGCTGCTTTGAGCTTTTCCCAGACCCGGGGCACGGCACCCCAAATCGTCGGGCGTGCATCGGACAGCGCCGTCGCGATCGCGCGTGCATCGGAAACCACGGTGACCTGGGCTCCGAACACCTCTTGGTTGTACAACGCCATCGTGCGGTCGGCGATGTGCGCCGTCGGCAGGAACGACGTGACGCGATCACCGAATTGAACGCCCAGAACGGCTTCCAGGGCTTGGGCCTCGAAGAGCAAGTGGGCGTGCGTCATCTCCACGCCCTTGGGATTTCCTGTCGTTCCGGAGGTGTAGATGAGTGTGACCACGTCGTCGGGCTGTACCGCCCGCCAGGTCGACTCGAAATCAAAGTCTTCGGCACCCGCGGCGTAGAGATCATCCAGTGAGAGCGTGCCTTCCGGCGAACCGTCGATACAGATGATGTGCTCCAGCTCCGCGCCGCTGGCCCGGATCCGGTCGACGTACTGCTGTTCGCAGATCAACACCTTGGTGCCGGCATTGTCGAAAACGTAGGTCAGTTGTTCGGCGGGCAGCGTGTTGTACACCGAGAACGAGGTGGCGCCGAGGTGCTGCGCACCCACTTCCAGCGGGTAGAACTCGATGCGGTTGGCCATCATCAACGAAACCGTGTCGCCGCGGCGGACCCCGAGGCCGGCCAGGCCGGCCGCGACCCGGCGCACGTCAGCCGCGTACTCCCGCCAGGTCATGGTCTGGGTGTCGCCAGGGGTGCGGAGCGCGACAGCGTCCGGGTCGATCGCCGCATTGCGCTGGAATGCCTCGCACAGCGTGGTCGGCGGCTCGGAGGTGGTTTTCGAATCGATCACTCAGCCGAGGCTAGTCCGGGAGTACGTTGCCGGTATGGGAATTGCGATCACCGAGCTGACACCCGTCGAGCGGACCGCGTTCGTAACCCAATACGCCCGCGCGCTCGACAGCCGTTGGCCCAGGCCGATACTCGGCGACACGCTGGCCGACGAAATCGTGGGCAAGATCGACTACGACTTTCAGGCCTTGGGCGTGCCATCGAGCGCGGTGCGCCAGACCGCGCTGCGGGCCAAGATGCTTGACGATCGGGCGCGCAATTTCATCGCCGAACATCCCGACGCCGTCATTGTCGATCTCGGAGCAGGACTGGGCACCGGCATGCTGCGAATCGTGCCGCCGGCCACGGTCGACTGGTACAACGTCGATCTGCCGAACATCATCGCCTTGCGGGATGCACTGGTGCCCGCCGACGACCATGCGTATTCGGTGGCGGCGTCGCTGGCCGACAATGGTTGGACTCAGCAAATCCCTGCCGACCGGCCCACCATGCTGATCGCCGACGGCTTGCTCGCGTTCCTGCCCGAGTCGGTGATCATCAACCTGTTCCGCCACATTCCAGAGCATTTCCGGTCCGGCGAACTGGCTCTCAACGACTACGGTCGGGTCAGCCGGTCCAGCCTTCTGGCCATGAAAATTGTGTTCAGCGCCGTCGGGAACCAGTGGGAATACCGGGGTTTCAAGGACGCCCGGGTTCCCCAGACCTGGAGTCCGCGACTGAGGCTGGTCGAGGAGGCCAGCCTGGCCCACGCTCCCGAAGTCGACCGGTATCCGGCGGCGGCGCGGCTGTCGACCCGGCTGATGGGGATGACCAAGGCCGGGGCACGCACGGCGCGAATCTTGCGCTACCGCATCTGAGACCAGAGAGGACGCGACGATGGCTTCGACGTCTGGGACGCTGATCACCGGTGCGAACGTCTGGGACGGCATCTCGGCCCAGGCCGCGCCGCGACAGGTGCTGGTCGTCGACGGCCGTATCCAGCGGGTCGCCGACGCCATCGAGGCACCGGCCGACGCACGGGTGGTGGATCTTTCCGGTCACACCGTGACGCCGGGCTTCATCGACTGCCACGTCCACGTGACGCTGGCGCCGCCGGTGGGCGTTACGCTCGCCCTCGACTCGAGCACCGCGAAAACATTGAAGTCTCTCCCGGTGCTGCGAGCGCTGCTGGGCAACGGGTTCACTACGGTGCGTGACTTGGGCTGCGGAGATGTCGCCTACCCCACGATCGATCTGCGCAACGCGGTGGCGGCCGGGATCGTCGAGGGTCCGCGGATGGTGGTGGCGCCGCACTTGATCTCCGCGCGTGGCGGCCATGGCGACTTCAGTGGGATGGTCGCCGATGAATACCAAGGATGTTGCAGGCAATTGGAATTGGCGTCCGCCGACGGTTGCGACGAGATCCGCACCCGGGTCAGGCAGGAGATCCGGGCCGGGGCCGACTGGATCAAGTTCGGGGCCACCGGCGGCTTCGCCTCACCGTCAGACGACCCCGGGCACGCCACCTACAGCCAGGAGGAGGTGGACGTCTTGGTTGCGACGGCCGCCGACCTCGACGTGCCGGTCACCCCACACAGTTACGGCGACGAGGGGATTCGGCGTGCCGTGCGAGCGGGGGTCCGCAGTATCGAGCACGGCAACCTCGCGTCGCCCGGGACCCTGCGAATGATGCAGGACGCCGGGGTGTTTATGGTGCCCACCCAACACACGATCCTGTCCGGCGCGCGCCGCGGCGAAGACGACCCGTTGTGGGCCGCTATGCCGGAGCACTCGCGCCGGAAGATGCGGAAATACCGCGGCGCGTTATTGGACGCGGCGGAGCACCTGGCCGCCAGCGAGGTTCGGATCGCGTTCGGAACCGACGCCGGGATGTTCGCGCACCACGACAACTGGCGCGAGTTCCTGATGATGGTGTCCACCGGGATCACCCCGTTGCGCGCCCTACGCGCCGCCACCAGCGTGGCTGCCGAATTGCTGCAACTCGACGATCTCGGGGTGATTGCCGAGGGCAAGATCGCCGACCTGATCGCCATGCCCGGCGACCCCTTCGCCGACATCGAGGTCACCGGACAAGTAGATTTCGTGATGAAAGACGGTGTGATTTACCATGATCCGGCTAAGGCGGGTTAACCGCCCAGACACCCCGGACCGAGCAGCGCCTTGAGATCGCCCATCAGCGCCGGCGACGGCGTCACCCTCAGCGATGCGTCCAACTCGAGCGTGGTGATCCGGTCCCCGCTGACTAGCCGCAGATGCACCTGCGACGTGCCGGGATGTTGTGCCAGCACCTGCTTGAGCGCGCTGACCTTGTCGATGGTGCATTGCCGCGTCGGCAGGCTGACCGCCAGCGGCCGGTTCGCCTGCGCGTTGGAAAAGTCCGGCACCACAAGGTCGTTGGCGATCAGTGTGGTCCGGTCATCACGGATCGCGACCTTCGCGGTGACCAGGACCACCGCGTCGTCGACGACGTCGGCGCCGAAAGCGGAGTAAGTGTGCGGGAAGAACATCACTTCGATGCTACCGGTGAGGTCTTCCAGCTGCGCTGAGGCCCAGGGCATTCCGTTCTTGTTGACGCGCCGGTTCACCGCCGCCAGGATGCCGCCCACCTTCACCAGGGTGTCGTTGGGAATGTCGCCGTCGAGCACCGCCGGGATTGCGGTGTCAACCTGGGTCGCCAGCAGGTGCGCCACCCCGTTGAGCGGATGTGCGGACACATACAAGCCCAGCATCTCGCGCTCCAGCGCGAGTTTGTGCTTGTCGTCCCACTCCTCGTCGGGGACCCTGATGGTGAATACCGCGTCAGCGCCTGCTCCCCCGTCATTCGAGTCACCCCCGAACAGGTCGAACTGCCCCATCGCCTCGGCCTTCTTGGTGCCCAGCACCGAGTCGACGGCGTCGGTGTGCACCAGGAACAGCCCTTTACGGGGGTGCTTGAGCGAATCGAAAGCGCCGGCCTTGATCAGCGATTCGGTGACCTTCTTGTTGCACGCGGCGATGTCGACCTTGTTCAGGTAGTCGGAGAAGCCGCTGAACTTGCCCTTCTCGGTGCGGGTATTGATCAGCGAGGCAACCACATTGGCGCCGACGTTGCGCACCGCGCCCAGGCCGTAGCGGATGTCGGTGCCGACCGAGGCGAAGTTCAACCCGGACTCGTTGACATCCGGTGGCAGCACGGTGATCCCGAGCTTGCGGCAGTCGGCCAGATAGACGGCGGCCTTGTCTTTGTCGTCGCCGACCGAGGTGAGCAGTCCCGCCATGTATTCGGCGGGATAATTCGCCTTCAGATAGGCCGTCCAGTACGACACCATGCCGTATCCGGCGGCATGCGACTTGTTGAATGCGTAGTCGGCGAACGGAAGAATGGTGTCCCACAACGCTTTGATGGCCTTGGCCGAGAACCCGTTGGCCTGCATGCCTTCCGAGAAGCCTTCGAACTCCTTTTCCAGGACTTCGCGCTTCTTCTTGCCCATGGCCTTGCGCAGAATGTCGGCTCGGGCCAGCGAGTAGCCGGCCACCTTCTGCGCGATGCGCATGATCTGCTCCTGATACACGATCAGGCCGTAAGTCTCGGCGAGGATCTCGCGCAGCGGTTCCTCGAGTTCGGGGTGAATAGGCTTGATCGCCTGCCGATTGTTCTTGCGGTCGGCGTAATCGTTGTGGGCGTTCATGCCCATCGGACCTGGCCGGTACAGCGCGATCACCGCGACGACGTCTTCGAATCCGGTGGGCTGCATGCGGCGCAGCAGGTCGCGCATCGGCCCACCGTCGAGCTGGAACACCCCCAGCGTTTCACCGCGGCCCAACAACGCGAAGGTGGCCGGGTCGTCCAGCGGCACGGATTCCAGATCAAGGTCAATTCCCCTGTTGGCCTTGATGTTTTCGATCGCGTCGCCGATGATCGTCAGGTTGCGGAGCCCCAGGAAGTCCATCTTCAGCAGACCGATGGCCTCGCACGACGGGTAATCCCAGCCGGTGATGATGGCGCCGTCTTGCGGTCGCTTCCACAGCGGGATCGCCTCGGTCAGCGGCTCGCTGCTCATGATCACCGCGCAGGCGTGCACGCCCGCGTTACGGATCAGGCCTTCCAGGCCGCGCGCCGTTTGGTAGATGGTCCGCACATCGGGGTCGGTGTCGATCAGGCCGCGGACCTCGGCGGCTTCCTTGTAGCGCTCGTGGTCGGGATCGGTGATGCCCGATAGCGGGATGTCTTTGGCCATGATCGCCGGTGGCAGCGCCTTGGTGATCCGGTCGGCGATCGCGAAACCGGGCTGTCCGTAGTGGATTCGGGCGGAGTCTTTCAGCGCCGCTTTGGTTTTGATGGTGCCGAACGTAATAACCTGGGCAACGCGGTCATGCCCCCACTTGTCGGCGGCATAGCGCACCATTTCGCCGCGACGACGGTCGTCGAAGTCGATGTCGATGTCGGGCATCGAGGTGCGCTCGGGGTTGAGGAACCGCTCGAACAGCAGCCCGTGCGGGATCGGGTCGATATCGGTGATGCCCAGCGCATAGGCCACCAGCGAGCCGGCCGCCGAGCCGCGGCCCGGGCCGACCCGGATATCGACCGACCGCGCGTAGTTGATCAGGTCGGCGACGATCAGGAAGTAGGACGGAAATCCCTTGCCGCAGATGACGTCGATCTCGTAGGCGGCACGCTCGGCGTATCCGTCCGGGGCACCGGCGGGGAACCGCCGGCGCAGACCGGCGTCCACCTCATGGCGCAACCAGGAGGCCTGGTCGTGCCCGTCGGGCACCGGGAACACCGGCATCCGGTCGCGCGGCGCCCACACATCGGCGTACGAGCTCACCCGCTCGGCGATCAGCAGTGTGGAGTCGCAGGCCCCGTCAACCTGGCCGTCCCAGATCGCTCGCATTTCGTCCGCGGACTTCAGGTAATAGCCGTCACCGTCGAACTTGAACCGGTTCGGATCCGACAGCGTCTTGCCGGTCTGCACACACAGCAGCGCTTCGTGGTTGTGCGCGGCGTCGCGGGTGACGTAGTGGCAGTCGTTGGTGGCCAGCGGCGGGATGTTCAGCGTGCGGCCGATTTCCAGCAGCCCCTCGCGAACTCGGCGTTCGATATCCAGGCCGTGGTCCATCAACTCCAGGAAGTAGTTCTCGGCCCCGAAGATGTCCCGCCACTTGGCGGCGGATTCGAGCGCTTCGCGGCGCTGCCCGAGCCGCAGCCGGGTCTGCACCTCCCCGGAGGGGCAGCCGGTGGTGGCGATGACGCCGGCCGCGTGCTCGGCGATCAGCTCGGCGTCCATCCGCGACCACTTGCCCAACTGGCCTTCGAACGACGCCCACGACGTCAGCTTGAACAGGTTCCGCAGGCCGGTGGCGTTCTCGGCGACCATGGTCAGGTGGGTGTAGGAGCCGCTGCCGGACACGTCGTCGCTTTTCTGCCCGGGGTCACCCCACAGGATGCGGCGGGTATCAAAACGAGTACCGGGTGCCACATACGCCTCGACGCCGATGATCGGCTTGATGCCCGCCGCCGTTGCCGCGTTGAAGAACTCGCTGGCGCCGAACATGTTGCCGTGGTCGGTCATCCCGATCGCGGACATCTCCAGCCGCTGCGCCTCGGCCAGCATCGGCGTGATCTTCGCTGCACCGTCCAACATCGAGTACTCGGTGTGGTTATGCAGGTGCACGAACGACTGACTCATAGGGACGCCAGTCTATGACCGCGCACCGACGACTCCCCGGCGTGTCGCCGAGTGTGTCTTGCTGTCCGGCCAAGTCACGAGCGAAGCACGACGACGTCTGAATCGGTGCCGCGAGCGGCGTCGGTCAGCATCTCGTTACCGCTCGCATGCCGCCCATAATGCTCGGTGTCCTCCGTCGCTTCGGACGTTGATCCGGGATCGGGTGTAGCTATCCGTTCGGTTCGCCCGTGCGGTGCGGGCGGCGGTGGTCGCGATGGCCACCAGTTCGCATTTCCGACCAGCACCGCCATCGCGGGCACGGTGATGGTGCGCACCAGGAAGGTATCCAGCAGAAGCCCGGTCCCGATGATGAAACCGGCCTGCACCAAGGTGCTGATGCTGGCGAACAACATACCGAACATCGAGGCGGCGAAAATGACACCCGCCGCGGTGATCACACCACCCGTCGAACCCACGGTGCGGATAACCCCGGAGCGCAAGCCGTGCGGGGACTCGTCCCGAAGCCTCGAGATGAGCAGCAAATTGTAATCCGCACCCATTGCGACCAACACGATGAAAGTCAGTCCCGGGATGCTCCACGTCAATTCCTGGCCGAATATGAATTGAAAGACGATGACGCCGACGCCTAGTGCCGATAAGTACGAGATCACCACTGAAGCTATCAGGTACAGCGGCGCCACAACGGCACGAAGAAGAGCGACCAAAATCACGAACACGATCAGAATGGTCATGGCGATGATGAGGTCGATGTCTTGACCGTAATAGGCGCGCGTATCTCGCAGCATCGCGGTAACTCCCGATGCTGATATAGAGGCCTCCTGCAGCATGGCATCCGGGTGAGGCCCCCGAGCGGCATCGACGATCTCATGAATCTGATTCATGGCGTCGTTTCCGAAGGGGTTGAGTTTGGTTTGCACCAAGTACCGTGCTGTGTGTCCATCGGGCGAGATGAACGCCGTCAACGCGCTGTTCAATCCTCCCCCGGTGTGAGCGGTTTGCTTGATCAGCGCCTTGACGCCGTCGATCATCTGCTGAATCGCGTCCGCGTACGTGTGCACGTCTTGCTGCGGAGCTGCGGTGCGGTCTTTCTCGCCGGGACCGTCGTTGCCTAATGCCCGTAGGTCGTTGGTGGCGGTGTCGAGTATTTGGCGCACATTCCGCGACGCCGACTCGATACTGTCCGCGTCTGGCAGGGACTCCAGCTGTTCAGCGAAATCGGAGATCTTTTTCAGCGCACCACCATTGCGCGCGGTGGTATCAACCACGTCCAGCACCGTCACCGGCGCGGCGTTGACGGTGTTGGCGATCTCCGCGACATCGACGGACATGGCGAAGCCGATTGCACGCACGGTGCTGACGAACATGGCTGTGTCGTCGACCTCCCCGGCCGGGCTGGCCGGTAGCCCAAGATCAGCGGATGCATTTCCGGTGCTGGCGACCGAGTACAGCAAAGCGGTCACGTTGGGGAACGCGTCGACTCCTTCACTGCCTGATTCGGACAAGGTTTCGGCCGCACCAGTGGAACCGTTGGATGCGCCGTTTGCTGCGCCGCCAACCGCAGAGGTCTGGTCGGTCGCTTTTTTCGTGGGTGGAGGGGCACCTCGGATCGCCGCGATATCGGGCAGTTGGCCCACCCGCTGTTCCATCCGCTTCAGGTCGACAAGGGCTGCCGGTTTCCGCAAGTCTTGCGATGACTGGACGACGAGATACTCAGGAATGGTGGCGTTCAACGGAAAATGGCGGGCCAGCGTCGCATATCCGACAGAGCTCTCGACGGACTTCGGAAGCGTCTTGCTGTCGTCGTAGTTGAAGCAGGCGAAAGTCGCGCAGCCGGCCAGGATGATCAGCACGGTAAGACTGCCGACCAAATGAGACACGGGCCGGCGCACAATGCGTATTCCCGAGCGGCGCCAGAAGCCGGTGGTGAGGTCGCGGCGTGGCTTGATCCAACCACGTTTTCCGGTGAGGACCATAACGGCCGGGAGGAAAGTCACGGCGGCCAATAACGCCACCCCAATGGAGATGGCCAACGCCGGACCGACGTTTTTGAAAGCCCCCAAATGGGTGAAGATCATCCCGAGAAAGGTGATCGAGACCGTGGCCGCGGACCCGGTGATCACTTTGCCGATCGACGTCAACGCTCTGACAACGGCTTGATCCGAATCCATGCCGAGCCGCAAATAGTCGTGGTAGCGGCTGATGAGAAACACGGCGTAATCGATTCCGGCGCCGGCCATCATCGTCGTCATCAACGTAATCGTCTGGCCGGAAACGCCCAAACCAAGTTCGGCGACTCCCGCCACAATGGACTGCGCAACCCCTACCGATACACCGATCGTGACCAACGGCAACATCATGGTGAGCGGATTTCGATAAATCACGAACAGGATGATCAGGACCATGAGCACGACCGCGGTCTCGATCACATGCATATCGCGAATACCGATATACGTGAGGTCGTCGCCGGTGGCCGCGGGGCCGGTCAGGTTTGCCGTCAGCGTGGTCCCGGCGACGGCTTCTTTGACCATGTCGGCGACCCGGCCGTACGCCTCGTGCAGCTCGGGTGTGCCCACTCCGCCGGCGAGCACCATGGGCAGATACCAGGCTTTGTGATCTTTGCTGGTCATCGCCTCGCGCAGGGCCGGTGTATGGATGAAGTCCTGCAGCATCACGATGTCGTGGGTGTCCGGCCGCAGCTTGTCGGCCAATGCGCGGTAGGTGGTGAGGTCGGAGGGGTTCAATCCTTTTTCGTCGGTCAGGACGACCAGTAGGACGTTTTCGTTTTCTGACCCCGATTGGTGAAACGCCTCGGTTATCTGTCGGGTCGTGACCAGCACCGGGGCGTCGGGCGGCAGGATAGGGACCGGCCGTTTGCTGGCCATCTCTGTCAACGATGGAAACGTCACCGACAGAACGGCGGCGAGCGCGATCCAGCACCCGATGACAACCCACGGCCACCGCAGCACAAAAACGCCTAACCGACCGAACAGGCCGTTGGCTTCGAGCACAGTGGCCCCCGCCCCCCGCGACATCCGGATAGGCTACCGCCATTTGCCGGATCTGTAGGGTCTTCAGGCGCAGCGGGTCGGCCGCGCGAAAAACCTGGCCGCATCGTGCAGGGTGTGGCCCTGAACGGCGTCGAGTAGGTTACGGAGGTAGAACGGTCGCTACCGGCCCGCCGAATCGGGGGTGTTGACGAGGTTGGACACGGTGGCGAATGGCTTCTCGACGAGGCTGGTCAGGTCACCCAGGTTCATAGGTTTCTCGCTCCCCGTGAGGTGCTCCATAGATTCCGCTACGAGTCTGCTACAACGGGTACCAGGTTCTGGTGATTCTCCGGCAATCCGCTTGTTACTCCGGGTAATCGCTCGTTGATGACGCGCTAACTGTCGGGCAACCGCCGGATGGTCCGCTATCGGCATGAGAATGTTCACACTTCTCCGCAAGCGCGATACGGACACCATCTACGACAGGATCGGCGGCCACGATGCCCTCGAAGTCGTCGTTGAGGACTTCTACTGCCGCGTGCTTGACGACGATCACTTGTCGGGCTTTTTCGCCGGAACGAACATGGATCGGTTGAAAGGCAAGCAGGTCGAATTCTTTGCCGCCGCGCTCGGTGGGCCCGAGTCGTACACCGGCGCGCCGATGAAGCAGGTTCACAAGGGTCGCGGGATCACGATCCACCACTTCAACCTGGTGGCCGGACACCTGCAGGACTCGCTGTGCGCGGCCGGGGTACCCGCGGAGATCATCGCCGAAATCCTCGCGGCCATTGCGCCGCTGTCCGCTGACATCGCATCGGACCACGCCACGGCCGAGGTCTGATCCTCCTCACGCTTCGCCGAGCGTGCCTCGTCTGCGAATTCAATCGGCCTGGGTCTCGCGTCGACCGCACGCTCGGCGAACCTCATTGCGGTAGCGCAGCCAGCTGCGCACGCAGGTATTCGGCCACCGCGGCGTCGGTGGTCAGGTCTATCGCGCGCCGGTAAGCCTCCACGGCGGCGGCCGGGCAGCCCGCCCGGGTCAGCAGGTGCCCGCGCGTCACCCAGGCCGGCTGGAACCGCTGCACCGCCGGATCGGTGAGCGCGTCCAGCGTCTGCAAACCTGCGTCCGGTCCGTCGATCTCCGCATTGACGGCAGCCAGGGCAACCGCCCCACCTAGGGACGGCGCGACCCGGAGCAGAGCACGATGCAACCGACGCAGCGCAGGCCAGTCGACCGGTCTGCTGCAGTGCGCCGACTGGATCGCGGCCTCGTACTGGTAGCGGCCCGGTCGACCCAGGCCGTGGGCCCGGCGCAGCAGGGCCTCGCCGCGGGCGATCAACGCCGAGTCCCACAACGTCGGGTCTTGTTCATCCAGCGGCACGAACGCGCCATCGCGCGTGCGCCGGGCGGCTCGGCGCGACTCCGACAAGCACACCAGCGCCGCCAGACCCAGCGCCTCGGGTTCGTCGGGCAGCAACTCGGCGAGCACCAGCGCAAGGTGAAGCGCCTCGGTGGACAACGATTCGATCGCCCCACCCGCCGCTTGCCAGTCGATCGCGTACGCGCCGTAAACGGCCTCCAGCGCAGCGGGCAACCGCTCGTCGAGGTCGCCACGGCCCGGCAGCACGAATGGGATGCGGGCGTCGCGGATGCGACGTTTGGCGCGGACCAGCCGTTGCGCCATCGTGGCCGCAGGCATCGCGAAAGCGTCCGCGATCGCCGCGGCGTCGACGCCCAGCACGGTCTGCAGCATCAACGGGGTGCGGCAGTTGGCGGCGATCGCCGGGTGAGCGCACACCAGCATCAGCTCCAGCCGCCGGTCGGGAATGGCGTCGATGTCGAACTCCGTTGCATCACCGGCGATTTCAGCCAGTGGGTCGGTCATCCGGTAGGCGTGCGACTTCCAGTGGTCGCGCAGCAGGTTGCGGGCGACGGTCAGTACCCAGCCTTCCGGGTTGGCGGGGATCCCTTCCGCCGGCCATCGGATCAGGGCACGCTCCAGCGCGTCGGCGATGGCGTCCTCGGCGGCGGCAATGTCGCCGCTGCGCGCGGCGAGCAACGCCAGCAGTCGGCCGTAACTGGCGTCGACCAGCTCGGCGACTCGACTCTGCGCCTCACTCAGGGGTGTACCAGCCTTTGCCGCTGGCGTAAGTGACCGCGACGGGACGGATCTCGACGGATCCCCAGTCGACGGCCGGGCAGCGTTTGGCCCACGCCAACGCCGCGTCCAGGTCGGGGACATCGATCACGAACACCCCGCCGAGACGCTCTTTGGTGTCGGCGAACGGGCCGTCCTGGACGGTGGGAGTGCCGTTGCGCGCGGTGAACGTCGTCGAGGCGACGGCCGATTGCAGCACCTGAGTGCCGATCAGCACACCCGCGGCGTCGAGATCGTCGGCGTAGCGGGCGAACGCTGCGCGCGCCGGGGCCATGTCCTCCTCGGTCAGGCCGATCTCCCGGCCCTCTTGATAGTGCATCAGCAGGCAGTACTGCATAGTGGTGTCCTTTCCGGCTCGATGATGACACCTCCATGACGATTGAGACCGCACCGAGTCGACAATGCTCGGACCGCGGGCAGCAGCGAATCCGCACCGGGCGCCGGGCAAACCAGCAGATGCCACGCGCGCGGCCTAAACTTCGACTTAGAGCTCGTCAGGGGACGGCTTCAGTCGAACGGAAGCCCTGCCATGTTTTCCGGCCCCATCCACCACGGACGCGCATTGGTTACCGCCATCGGGGTGCTTACCGGCGCCGCGATTCTGCTCGGCGGCACGGCAGCGGCCGACCCAAGCCAGGACGACAAGTTCTTGACGCTGCTCGCGAACGAAGACATCCCCGCCATCGATAACGCGGCGAACCTCATCGAGACAGCCCATAAAGTTTGCGGCAAACTCGACGACGGCACGCCGGCGGGCGATTTGGTGGAATTGATGAGAAATAACGCGTTTAACGAGAACCCGCTCACGCGCACCTATCCGCAACGTCGCGTTACGAAAACCATAAACCGCTTCATCACCGCAGCAGTGCAGGCCTACTGCCCATACGATCAAGGCAAGATAGCGTCCATCACAACGCAGGCCGCGCGACAATCGAACGAGCCGGCGCGCCGCGTCGCCACGTACACCCGAAACACGGTCACCCTGGTGGCGCGACCCGAAACGGCGCGCCCGCCTGACGCCCATGGCGCAGCGCTCGCCGTGGTCATCGGACCGGTTCCCTCCGGAGAAGTCCCGCCGTCGAACCCGCCGGCGATTCCGGTACAACCGCCGCTTGCACCACACGAGCAGGCACCTGCACAACCGCCGCCTCCACCACCAGTGCGGCGCGTACCGCAACAGGCGCCGCCGCCACCTCAGCAGGTGGAGCCACCACCACAACAGGCCGAACCACCGCAACAGGCCGAACCGCCACAACAGGCCGAACCGCCACAACAGGCGGAGCCTCCTGCCGCTGCTCCTCCGCCTGGGGGTGGCGACAACGGCGGAGCTCCGGCGCCCCCGTCGCGAGAGCCGCCAGCGCCGCCAGGGCCGCCGGGCCATGTAAGGCTTGCACCCTGAGATAAAGGCGTCCGCAAGCCACTGTCAGCGGCGGCACGGCGCTGTCCTGTCCGGCTCGAGGATGACGACAATGCATACATGCCTGCAACATTCGAGGATCTGGTTACCGAGGCCACGGCCGCGCCGGTCGACGGCTGGGATTTCTCTTGGCTGGATGGCCGTGCCACCGAGGAGCGCCCGTCGTGGGGCTACCAGCGGCTGATGAGCCAGCGGTTGGCGGCCGTATCGGCTGCTCTGGACATCCAGACCGGTGGCGGGGAGGTGCTGAGCGGCGCTGCGAAATTCCCGCCCACGATGGCCGCCGTCGAATCATGGCCGCCGAACGCCGCGCTGGCCACCGAACTGCTGCACCCGCGCGGCGTCGTGGTGGTGGCAACCCGCGACGAGCCGCCACTGCCGTTCGCCGACGAGGCATTCGACCTGGTGACCAGTCGGCACCCGCACACCGTGTGGTGGGCCGAGATCGCCCGGGTACTGCGACCGGGCGGCACCTACTTTGCGCAGCACATCGGACCAGCAACGATGTCTGAGCTAGTCGAATACTTCATCGGACCGCAGACGCAGAAATGGGCCGCGATTCACCCGGACGCCCAGGCCGATGCGGCCCGAACCGCCGGCCTACAGGTCGTGGAGCTACGCATGGAGCGACCGCGCGCCGAATTCTTCGACATCGGCGCCGTAATCTACTTCCTCCGGAAGGTGATCTGGACGGTGCCCGATTTTACCGTCGACCGTTATTACGACCGGCTGCGCGAACTCCACGAACGCATCACCCGCGACGGATCCTTTGTCAGCTATTCATCCCGGGTTCTCGTCGAGGCCCGCAAGCCATAGCCGCCGATTGGACTGCCCGAACCGCGCTTGGATGCAACGATCAACGGTATGAGCATGGCGGGAATGGGCCTCATGGGCCTGGCAGCGGGCGCGTCTACCGCAGGCATCTTGGGCGTTGTGAGGTTGATGACCGACACGTGGTTTCCGTGGCTCAACGCACACTCTGAGCACAGACACCAGATGCTCGCCAACATGTACTCGCAGCGGGCCGAAGAGGTTAGGCGGTGGCGGGAAGGCTTGGCAGGTGCACGGGACGCGTACCGCCAGTGGGCTGCCGGGCCGCGCAACGGTGACCCGCCGAACATCGTCGGCGATGCGTGGTTCGAGGGCTTGCGGCCGAATCTGCCCGTGGTCGGTGAAGCGGCAAAGTACCGCACTGCTCACGAAATCAGCTGCGACAACGCGACTGTCGCGCTGTTGTCGCTGGAGATCGGCCGGGTGGAACAGCAGTGGACGGAGGAGGCCAGGAGCTCCCGGCGTCGGGCGGGAAGCTGACGTCAGGCGCCTGCACGTAGCACATCGAGCGCGTGCTGCAGGTCCGCCGGGTAAGGGCTGACGATCTCGACCTGCCGGCCGTCAGCCGGATGGGTGAACGCCAGCGACCGGGCGTGCAGCCATTGACGTTCCAGCCCAAGTTTTTCCGCAAGCTTCGGGTTAGCGCCGTAGGTGAGGTCGCCACAGCAGGGGTGATGCAACGCGGCGAAGTGCACCCGAATCTGGTGTGTACGACCAGTTTCCAGATGTACGTCAAGCAGGCTCGCGGCGACGAAGGCTTCGATGGTGTCGTAGTGAGTGAGGCTGTGCCGGCCGTTGGCGGTGACGGCGAACTTCCAGTCATGGCTGCGGTGACGGCCGATCGGCGCGTCGATCGTGCCGCTGGAGGGATCCGGGTGTCCTTGCACCAGAGCGTGGTAACGCTTGTCGACCGTGCGCTGCTTGAACGCGCGCTTGAGCACGGTGTAAGCCCGTTCGGAGATCGCGACCACCATGACGCCGGAGGTGCCGACGTCGAGGCGGTGAACGATGCCCTGCCGCTCGGGTACCCCGGAGGTGGTGATCCGGTAACCGACCGCGGCCAGCCCGCCGAGCACCGTCGGCCCGGTCCAGCCCACCGAGGCATGCGCGGCCACCCCGGCCGGTTTGTCGACCGCCACGATGTCGTCGTCGGAGTACAGAATCGTCATGCCCTCGATCTCGACGGGCGTGTTCTCCAACGGCGCCCGCGGCTCGGGCAAACGCACCTCCAGCCACGCCCCCGCGGCCAGCCGATCCGACTTGCCGGCCGGGACGCCGTCCAACTCGACACCGCCGTCTTCAGCGAGTGCTGCGGCGGCGGTGCGCGACAGGCCCAGCAGCCGGGACAGCCCGGCGTCGACACGCATACCCGCCAGGCCCTCCGGCACCGGCATCGATCGGTCGGTCATCAGTGCTGGTCAGCCCTGGGCACGCCTTTGGCGGGCTCCTGGCTGTCGACATTTTCGGCAGCCTCGTCCAGCGTCTGGGTGCCCTCGGGCGTATCGGCTGTATCGGTTACATCGACCGCGTCGTCCGCTTTCCGCTTGCCGACGCTGTCGAAGTCGTAGCCCAGCGCCGACAACGTGACGAGCAGGATCGCCCCGCCAACCACCGACGGGTCGGCCACGTTGAACACCGGCCACCAGCCGATCGACAAGAAGTCCACGACATGTCCGCGCAGTGGGCCCGGCGATCGGAAAAACCGGTCGACCAGGTTTCCCGTGGCACCGCCGAGGATCATCCCGAGGCCGATAGCCCACCACGGCGATACCAGCCGCCGTCCCATCCAGAAAATCCCGACCACGACACCGGTCGCGATCAGAGTCAGCATCCAGGTGTATCCCGTCGCCATCGAAAACGCGGCGCCGGAATTGCGGACCAGCGTCCAGGTGACGGTGTCACCGATGATCGGCACCGGCTGGCCGGGGGTGAGCAGTTTGACTGCAAGGACCTTGGTGACGATGTCCAGCGCGAGCACGACCGCAGCGACCGACAGCAGCAGCGGCAATCGCCGTCGCGGCGTAGGAGCTTCTGCCTCCCCGGCCGTCGGGGCCTCACTCACCGGCTCGGCCGATCCCGTGGGTTGGTCAGTCACCCCTACATCATCCACTAAAGCGTGGCGAACAACTCTGATGAGTGGTCAGGGAGCACGCTGCCACGTTCACTTGGTGAGCAACCGCACCGCGGTCAGCCCACGAAGCTGAACACCGATCCCAGCCACGTCGGATCGAAACCGAGCTGGGCGATCAGTGGCCAAACGCCTCCGAGGTCACCCGACAGGGCTGCCATCAGCGCAGTCAGATCGCTACCCACGGAAAGGGGGTCGTGCCCAGATACCAGGGGTACCAGTGAATCGTCGGGGAACCCGGGGGTCGCCGGTAGCGTCAGCGCGGGCTCTGACGCCAATCCGGTGGCCGGTAACGTGAGCGCCGGGGGGGCTGCCACCGGTCCGCCCGGCACGTAAGGCAGGTACGGGTAGGCATTGGGCAGGTCGGACTCCGGTAAGACCCTGAGGTCCACCTCAGCAGCCGTCATGCCTTGATTGGCGCCGAGAGCCAGCTCGTTGGATAGGGCTGTCATGTCGACATTCGGAGCGGACAGTGTGAACGGGGTGGGAACATTCGCAAACCCGGTCCGGTCATAACCCAAGTCGACCAGCACCCGCAGGTCCGGTTGCATCAAGTCGGCCAGTGCGGGCCCTACGACGGGGATTAGCCGCAACGGGTCCAACAGCGGCAGATCCTGGGTGGGAATCATGAAGTAGGTGGTGTCGCCGGCATACCCCGGAGACGTCGGCAGCTGCACAGCCGAAGCAAGCTCTTCGGGCGTGAGAGTTGGGTAGTCGAGGTGCGCACTGAAGACCCCGGCCACTTCATTGAGGTCCGCCAGGATATTACTCGGGTACTGCGGGAAGTCGGCGATGCCGTCGTACTGAATCGTGTAAATGTCGGTGGGGTAGGGAGTGTCCGGCGGCGTCGCGACATCGTACGGCACATTTGGGTCCAGAGAGTTCAACCGCTCACCAATGCCGCCGTCGGGATTATTGGGATCACCGATCAGCACGAAGGTCAGGTCGGCCGGATCAGGCCGGTGGCCGGCGGGCAGGGCGTCGATCTCGTTCATTTCCAGGGTGAGTGAGGTGGCGGCGGTGGAGTAGCCCACAAAAACGATGTGGTCTGCGGCGTATGTCGTGAAAATCGCGGTATTCATGTCCAATTCTTGCCCCATGAGGTTCCCGCCGAGGCCGAAGAACGAGTTCGCGTCGGGCGTGTTTAGGGGAATTTCGGTGAACCCGGGAAACACCGGCTGCCCGGAAAAAGGTAGCGGCGGCTGTGTCGGATCGACGTATAAGTTGTAAAGGTCTGTCACGACAATGGGCCACTCCCCCAAGTTGTCGTCTCCGCCGACCGCCGTGATCAACGCGACGTCGTCGCCGAACGCAGACGCCGCAGTCATTAACGACGTCATGCCCAAAAGGCCGGCACAGGCGCTGCACGCCAAAAACGCCCCCGCGCTCCCACCAAGGCCGACCACCCGGCGGCGCGCCTTGGCGCTCCGCGACCGACGATTGCGCTTGCCACCCCGATGACCAGCCATGGTCTGACTTTCCATGAGACACACTCGTCCTCAGATTTCATTAAGGTTACCCTCACGCAGCGGCTTAGTTCAAAACAAACAAGTAAAGCGACGAATTTTTGCGGAACCAGCTACAGAGCAGCGTTGAAGCTGATCAGATCGCCTCCTCATCAGCGCTTCGCGTCGCTGATCGATAGTAAAAAAATGTGAATGACTCTCAGGAAACATCAAGGCAGCGCTCAACTTTCGCCCGCTGAGCGCATGGCTCGGGGACAGGCGCGCCCATCGGCAGTCGACCGCCCCAGCCACGCGGCCACCCTCAGATGGCTGGTATGCCGGCCAAGATGGACGATGCGCGCTACGCGCGCCAGGCGCAGCACCGTGATTCCGTCGCCGACCGCACAACACATGCCACCTGTGGGGGATCGCAAGTGCTTCGGCCCTCACACGACGCTTCCCACACAACTTCGATGTGAGCTCGGTCGGAAGCGCACAAGGGTTTTCCTGCGCTGGTGACCGGATGCGGGATGATTTCAGCATGAGCCGCCTCACGGTCCTGGCCACCGGTGGGACCATTGCCTGTACGACCGGCGCCGACGGAGTTTGGCGGCCCACCCGCCGCGGCGCCGAATTGACCGCCGGCCTTACCGTCGACGTCGTCGACCTGATGACCGTCGACGGCTCCCGGCTGACCCCGGCCGACTGGGACGTGATCGCCGGGACGGCCAAGGCCGCGGCCGATGACGGCGCGCAGGGTGTGGTCGTCACGCACGGCACCGACACCCTCGAGGAGACGGCGCTGTGGCTGGACCTGACCTATGCGGGCGCTATTCCGGTGGTGATCACCGGCGCGATGCGCAGCGCCGATGCACCCGACGCTGACGGACCCGGGAATCTGCGCGACGCCTTGTTGGTGGCCTCCAGTCCGGCCACCCGCGAGCTCGGTGTGCTGGTGTCTTTTGCCGGCCGGATATTGCAGCCGTGGGGCCTGCACAAGGTGGCGAGCAAACACCCGTTCGCCGGCGAGCTACTCGGCAGCGTGGACGGCGGGGTGATGCTGGCACGATCCAAGACACGCCCCTACCTCGGCGAGTTAAGCGCGGGAAGCGCACCGCGGGTAGACATCGTCGCGGCATACCCGGGCGCTGACGCGGTGGCGATGGACGCCTACGTGGCTGCGGGTGCCCGCGGCATCGTGCTCCAAGCGCTCGGTTCGGGCAACGCCGGCGATGCGGTGATCGACGCGGTGCGGCGGCATTGCCGAAACGGGGTCGTGGTCGCGGTGTCCACCCGGGTCGTCGGCGGCCAGGTCCGCCCGGGATATGGTCCCGGCCACGATTTGGTCGAAGCGGGCGCGGTGATGGTGTCGCGGCTGCCGCCGAGTCAGACGCGGGTGCTGGTCATGGCGGCGCTGGCGGCACAGCTACCGCTGCGCGACGTCGTCGACCGCCTGCGCTGAGGCGTTCTGGCTCAGCGCGGCGACGTAGTCCGGCCAGTCCAGGCTGTCGACCGGATTCGCCGGCACGATCTCACCGGTGTCGGATGGAAACGTTCGGGCCAGGCCCGGTCCCGAGCTGCGGGTTTCGAACCGCACCGTGACCACGCCGTGGCCGGCGCCTTGCACCCAGCCGTGCCCCAGGTCGCGGTGCGTGACGTCGTCACCCACCCGCCAGCCGGCGGCCTCACCCGCCGGCTGGGCGGCCGGGTCGGGCTCGACCGGCGTCGTGTCGGTCCCCGCATCGGCGTCCGACATCGTCAACTCGAGGTCCGGGAACAGCGACTCTTGCCGCACGTTGCTGAGCCCGGAAAACCCTACGCCGAGTAGGCGAACCGGCCCGATCTGCCGTGGATCGAGCAGCAGCCGCCGGGCCAGCGCCGCCAGCGCGGCGCCGTCGGTGGTCGCGTAGGGCAAGGTGGCCGAGCGGGTCAGCGTGCTCATATCGGATTTCTTCAGCTTGACCGTGACGGTGCGGGCACCGCGGCCGTCGCGGCACAACCGTTGGTGGGCATGCTCGGCGATCGGGCCGACCGCCTCGCGCAACGCGTCGAGCGTGGTCAAGTCCGCCGCGAAGGTGGATTCGGCGCTGATCTGCTTGGCTTCGGCCCGCTCGGCAACCGGGCGGTCGTCGATCCCGCGGGCCAACCGATGCAGCGCGGGCCCGATCGTCGCACCCAGGATGCTGGCTACCTCGGCTTCGTTCAGCGCGGCCAGCTGGCCGATCGTCTCGATGCCGAGCCGATGCAGCTTCTCCTCCGCCACCGGCCCGATTCCCCAAAGTCTGCGCACCGCAAGGCCACCCAGCAGCGGCTTCTCCTCGGCACGCCGGACCACCCGGATCCCGTCGGGCTTGGCCATACCCGACGCGATCTTGGCGATCTGCTTACCCGAGCCGGCGCCCACCGAGGCGACCAGACCAGTCTCGTCGCACACCCGTCGCCGCAGGTCCTCGCAGAAGCGCTCGACATCGCTCGCCGATGCGCCGACCAGTTCCGGGGGCTCGCCGAACGCCTCATCGAAGGAGAGCTGTTCGACAACGGGCATCACCGCGCGCACGGTGTCGAAGACCCGGCGGCTGGCGATTCCGTAGACCACCCCGCGCGGCGGCAACACCACCGCCGTCACGCCGACCAATCGGCGTGCCTGGTGCATCGGCATGGCCGACCGGGCCCCGAACACCCGTGATTCGTAGCTCGCGCCGGCCACCACGCCGCGGCCGCCCAGCCCGCCGACCAGCACCGGACGGCCCCGCAACGTGGGCCGGGTCAGTTGCTCGACGGACGCGAAGAACGCGTCCATGTCGAGGTGCAGCACCCAGCGCGAGTCCACAATTGTCGATGCTATTGGGCTAGCGTCTGATGCCATGGCGATGAACTTGTGTCACCGCATGTGTTGTAGCTCCGAGCGTTACTTCAAGGTCGTCGAGGACGCGTTGCTGCCGTGGGCCCTCGCCGACGTCGACCTGGGCGACAACGTGCTGGAGATCGGGCCCGGGTACGGCGCCAACATCCGGGTGCTGATCGACAAAGCGCCGCACTACACCGCGGTGGAGATCGATCAGCCGATGGCGGATCGGCTGAAGCGCAAGTACGGCGATCGGGCCCGGATCATCCGGGGCGACGGAACCAACACCGGCTTGCCGTCCGCGGAGTTCAGCGCGGTGGTGTGTTTCACGATGCTGCATCATGTTCCGACGCCCGAGCTCCAGGACCAGTTGTTCGCCGAGGCGTTGCGGGTGCTGCGGCCCGGCGGCGTGTTCGCCGGCAGCGACAGTGCTTCGTCGATTCCTTTCCGGATTCTGCATTTCCGCGACATCTGCAACCCGGTGTCGACCGACACACTGCCGGAGCGGTTGCGGCGCATCGGCTTTGGCGATGTTCACGTCGACGGCAATCACCGTCGTCTCCGCTGGCACGCGATCAAGCCCGGCTGAGCCCGTAACCCGCGAGAGTGCAACTAGCGACCGGTCTACTCGGGATATACGTCGGCAGTCGCACTTTCGCGACTTGAAAGAGGATATCCGTGTGCGCGGAGCGCCTCGCGGACGCGGGCTATGACGACATCGGGGCGATAGCGTAGAAGGTCAGCACTCACCCGGATCAGGATCCAACCCCGTCGCTGCAGTTCTGCAGTGCGATCGATGTCGTTGGCGCGTATGCGCGAGTCGGTCCAGTGCTGCGGACCGTCGTATTCGATGCCAACCTTGAGCTCCCGCCAACCCATGTCGATGCGGGCCAGCACCCTGCCCCAGTCGTCGAGCACCTCGATCTGCGTTTGCGGTCGCGGCAGACCCGCAGCAATGACCAGCAACCTCGTCCGCGTCTCCTGCGGTGATTCGGCACCTGCATCGACTAACGGCAGCACCCGTCGCAGCTGCTCCAGACCGCGCGCGCCCCGATGGGCGTCGATCAGCGCTTGAACATCGTCGACTGTCACACCGGTGGCCCGCGCCAGAGCATCAATGCGGATTACAGCGGTTTCGAAGCCACGTCGACGACCGACGTCAAATGCGGTGCGAGCGGGCGAGGTCACCGGCACACCAGCGACCGTTGTGATCTCGCTGGCAAGCAGCGTCTCGTTGCGAGTAATGATCAACGGCGGGGGACGTTTGCGATCGGTGATGAGTTCGGCGGGTGCCTGCGCGTCAACCCATTTCGCACCCAGCAGCGCAGCCGCCGAGTTACCGGCGACGACGGCCTTTTTACCCGACCAGAGCCACGCGGCGATGGCCCGGTCTTTTGCGCTGAGCTCTGCACCACGGCGCTGATACACGTTGCGGTAGATACGTGTGCACGACCGCCGCAGCTCACGCTCGGTCAAAGTCCCCGCGCGGAGAGCTTCAGTACCGACGAAAGGAGTTTCCCTCCTCAAGACCACCCCTATTGTCGAGAGTGCAGCTAGCGACGCGCGTACTCGAGAAACGCGTCGTTGAATACACTTTCGCGGTCAGATCTTAGAGATGATTACCCGCACGCCGTCACCGATTTCCACCGCATCGGCCGGCTCGCCGAACTCGAAACTGGTGGCCAGGATTTCCCCGGCGATCAGGTCGCGATGCGTTGCAGCCCAGTCGGCACGTTGCGGCGGCACCGACATCACCACGCTAATCCGGTCGGAAACGTCCAGGCCGGTCGATTTGCGCAGCTCCTGCAGTTCGCGGATGCGGTCCTTGGCCCAGCCCTCAGCCTCGAGCTCGGGCGTCACGGTGGCGTCCAGCACCACCAGCCCGGCCCCGCCCGGCAGCGGGGCGGTGTACTCGGGGTCGGCGGCCACCAGCCGGGAGCTGTACTCGTCGGGTTGCAGGACCGCTGGGCCGGCGGTCAGGGTGCCGTCGGCGTTGACGACGACCTCGCCGGCCTTGACCGCCTTGATCGCCGTCTGGACATCCTTGCCCAGCCGCGGTCCGGCGACCCGGGCGTTCACGGTCAGCTCGAAACGCCCATAGGTGTCGATGTCGTCGGTGAGTTCGACCTGCTTGACGTTGAGCTCGTCGGCGATCAGATCGATGAACGGTTCCAGTCGCAGCGGATTGTCCACCGCCACCGTGAGTTTCTGCAGCGGCAGCCGCACCCGCAGCTTCTTCGCTTTGCGCAGCGACGACGCCACCGAGCACACCTCACGCACCTGATCCATCGCGGCGACCAGTTCGGCATCCACCGGCAGCGTCTCGGCCTCCGGCCAGTCGCTCAGATGCACCGACCGCTCGGCGGTGACACCGCGCCAGATGATCTCGGTGCTCATTGGCAGCAGCGGTGCGGCCAGCCTTGCGGTCACTTCGAGCACGGTGTGCAATGTGTCGATCGCGTCGGGGTCTTCTTCCCAGAACCGCGAGCGGGACCGTCGCACATACCAATTCGTGAGCGCCTCGGTAAACTGCCGCAGCTGCTCGCATGCCCCGGAGATGTCGCAGACATCCATCGCGGCGGTGAGATCGTCGCGCAGCACCGCCAGTTTGGCCAGGATGTAGCGATCGAGCACATGGGGTGAATTAGTGCGCCAGGTACCGACTTTCGGCGCGTAAAGCGCCAGGAAGCTGTAGGCATTCCAGAACGGCAGTAGCACCTGGCGCACTCCGTCGCGGATACCCTGTTCGGTGACGATCAAGTTCCCACCGCGCAGGATCGGCGAGGCCATCAAAAACCAGCGCATGGCGTCGGAGCCGTCGCGGTCAAAAACCTCGCTGACGTCTGGATAGTTGCGCAGCGATTTGCTCATTTTCTGGCCGTCGCTGCCCAGCACGATCCCATGCGCCACACAAGTTTTGAACGCCGGGCGGTCGAACAGTGCGGTGGCCAGCACGTGCAGCGTGTAGAACCAGCCGCGGGTCTGCCCGATGTACTCGACGATAAAATCGCCCGGATAATGGGTGTCGAACCAGTCGCGGTTCTCGAACGGGTAGTGCACCTGCGCGTATGGCATGGACCCCGAATCGAACCACACATCGAAAACGTCCGGGATGCGCCGCATCGTCGACCGTCCGGTCGGGTCGTCAGGGTTGGGCCGGGTGAGCTCGTCGATATACGGCCGGTGCAAGTTGTCGGGTCGCTCGCCGAAGTCGCGTTCCAGCTCGTCGAGGCTGCCGTAGACATCGATGCGCGGATAGGCCGGGTCGTCGGAGACCCACACCGGAATAGGCGTGCCCCAATAGCGATTTCGTGAGATCGACCAGTCACGCGCACCCTGCAGCCATTTGCCGAACTGACCGTCTTTGACGTGCTCGGGGTACCAGGTGATCTGCTGGTTGAGCTCGACCATGCGGTCGCGGAAGTCGCTGACTTTGACGAACCACGACGACACCGCGCGGTAGATCAGCGGATTGCGGCACCGCCAGCAGTGCGGATACGGGTGGTCGTAGGTCTCCTGGCGGATCAGCACCGCACCGTTGGCCGCGGCCGGGCCGCTGTGATTCTTCAAGTCACGAATGATCTGCGGGTTGGCGTCGAAGACGTGCTGGCCCTGATAGTCGGCAACCGTAGCGTCGAAACGGCCCCGGGCGTCGACCGGCGTGACCGGCACGATGCCGGCCTTGTCGGCGGTCTCCTTGTCGTCCTCGCCGTAGGCCGGCGCCATGTGCACGATTCCGGTGCCGTCTTCGGTGGTCACGAAGTCGGCGCCGAGCACCTGAAAAGCGTTCGGCGAGTCCATGAAATACGGGAACGGCGGCAGGTATCGCATCCCCAACAGATCGCTGCCGCGGTAGCTGCCCAGCACCTCCGGTTCATCGCCCAATTCTCGTGAATAGGCAGCCAGTCGAGCCTCGGCCAGAACCACGCGGCGCTGCCCGGCCCGCACCTGCACGTAGGTGACATCGGGATTGACGGCGACCGCCTGGTTCGACGGCAGGGTCCACGGTGTCGTCGTCCATACCAGCAGGTGCGCGCCGGCCAGCTCCCCGTCGGGGACCGCGAATCCGACGGTGATCGCGGGGTCTTGCCGACCCTGGTAGACGTCGTCATCCATCCGCAGCTCGTGGTTGGACAGCGGGGTTTCGTCACGCCAGCAGTACGGCAGCACTCGGTAGCCCTCGTAGGCTAAGCCCTTGTCCCACAACTGTTTGAACGCCCAGATCACCGATTCCATGTAGGGCAGATCAAGCGTCTTGTAGTCGTTTGCGAAGTCCACCCATCGGGCCTGACGGGTCACATAGGCCTGCCATTCGTCGGTGTAGCGCAACACCGATTCGCGGCACGCCTCGTTGAACGCGGCGATGCCCATCACGTCGATCTGGGATTTGTCGGTGATCCCGAGCTGTCGCTCCACCTCGAGCTCGGCCGGCAGCCCGTGGGTGTCCCAGCCGAATCGGCGCTCAACCTTGTACCCGCGCATGGTGCGATACCGCGGCACGATGTCCTTGACATAGCCGGTGAGCAGATGACCGTAATGCGGTAGACCGTTCGCGAACGGCGGTCCGTCGTAGAACACGTACTCCGGGGCGTCGGCCCGGCGCGCGATGCTGGCCCGGAACGTGTCGTCGCTCGCCCAATGGTCGAGGACCTCGAGTTCCAGTGCCGGCAAGTCGGGTGCGCCGCCGGCCAGCTTGGGGTAGGCGTTGTCGGTCACTGCGTGCGTCGTCTCCCTGTTGCCACAGTGCCGTGTAGGCACCATGGGCCATTGTTAGGCCCGGGGACGACGGTGCGCCGGTGCGCAAACGCCGCGGTACCACCCCGCTTGCCACGCCGAGGCGTGGCCGCTCGTTGGAAGGCTGTGACGGGCCCTACCCGTTCGGGTCTACTGGGCTGGCTCTAAGCGAGAAGCCTGCTGTTCTTCCGAAGGCTCCCCGGTGATCGCCGGATCGACGCCGCTGCAGCTGATTCTACGGGCCGCTGCAAATCAACATCAGGTCAGCGCGGCCTTGGCGTCGGCGAGATTGTCCGCGCCAAGCACCAAACGGGTGTTGGTGGCGAGATAGGCGGTTTCCAAGTTGATTTTTGCGGCGCCGAGTTTGTGAACGACTTCGCCGAGCGCGCCGGGACGATCCTTGATGTCAAGGACGATAACCTCTTGCTCCTCGGCGATTTTGATGCCGGCGCCCTGCAGGGCTTCAAAGGCTGAGGTGGCATCGTGCACCAGGATGTGCACCTCGGCCCGCCCTCCCCCGCTGGTCAGGGCGCACAGACCGGCGATGTTGACGCCTGCCTTGCCCAGCACGTCGCCGATCAGGGCCAGCTCGCCGGGCTCGTCGTCGAGATAAAGCGTTAGATCGGTCGCCATGACGCGCTCCCTTCGCACCAGATCTGGCGGATCGTAAGTCAACGCTACCGCCGGTTGGCTGCCGAAGATCCACGAAACTCGACAGCGGTTTTCCTACACTGCGGCTGTCGCGTTCGACGCGGCCTTCGCTCGCGACGTGGTGCTGCCGCTGGCGGACGCGGCTTACACGGTGATGGGTGGCGGCACGGCTACCCTCCCGTCCGGTTACACCCAGACCAGTTTGATCCGGGCCGACACCGCTGTGCTCGCCGCGATGACGAGCCCCCACCCCGCGGTGACTGCGATGACCAAAGACACCAACATTTTCGGGCTGATGGGTCGTAACCCGACCACTCGCATCGCTTTTGTGTCATTTCGCGGCACTTCAGATGTCGAGGATTGGCTAGCGGACCTCGACGCCGTCCCCGACGACTACCTCCCGGTCGCCGGATTCGGGCAGGTGCACGCCGGCTTTCAGGACGTCTACGAACTCGTCCGGAACGGCATCGCCGCGAACCTAGCCGCCGCGACCGCCGGCTGCGATCAGATCCTGATCACCGGGCACAGCCTCGGTGCGGCGCTGGCCGTACTTGCGGCGCCGGACGTCTTCCGGAAAATGCCGCCGAACAAGATCGAACCCCGGCTGATCACGTTTGCCGGCCCGCGAGTCGGTTTGACCGACTTCGCCGACACCTTCAACGCCGCCATCGAAAGCTGTTTTCGGGTAGTGAACTTTCTCGACGTTGTGCCGTACGTGCCCCCGGCGCCCTACGTGCACGTAGGCGCCCAAATCGCCGTGGACAGCGGCGGGCCGGTCCAGATCGCGTGGCGGCACAGCCTCACCGCCTATCAAATCGGATTGTCGGCGCTTATCGCGGCCCAGCAATGACGACGCTCCCGGCGCCGAGGGCCAGAACACCTCAAGCGCCGGGAGCGACCATCTTGTTAGGCGCCAACCTCCAACACGCCGGCGCGCCACAGCGCGGCGTAGAGCTGACGCAATGGAACGCAGAGCAACCGCGCGGCTCCCACGACCAACGGGTCGCCGCCGATCAGCTGGTCCAGCTGGTCTTGGGGCCGCTTGGAGGTCCGCTTCGGCGCCGGCACCGACATCGGCGTTGGGGCAGGTACTGCCCTAAGCCGGCGTGCGGGCGTCGCAGTCACCACTTCGTCGTACAGTACAGCGGTCATGATCGCCTCCTAAACGGAAAGTCAAACGGGCATAACGGGATTCGATGTCCGTCCGAATCGGCGTCCGATGAGGCGACGTGCTGTCTGGGCCATAGAAGGCTCAGCTGCGAGCGACGCGCCGGAGGCCGGATCGGGACGACACAGAGCCCGGATATCGATCCGGACTGGAATCGGAACTCATTCGTCCCTCACCTCCTCGCGGTCGCGCCACGTGCGGATTAACGCACAATTCACACGCAAGCAGGAGCACAGGAAACCCGATGATTTCGGGAAGCCGCACCCCACTCGTCAGAGCTTCGGCACTACACGCCGTATCCGGAAAACTCCGGAAGCCACTTGGGCTCAACCCTTAAGCCGGGAGGAGCTGTCCTGACCCTGGGCGTCTCTCGACGTTCGGGGTCAGTGGCCTGTATCCGTGCAGACGCCTCGCCTAACGAGGTGCTTACTCCGTCGATGATGCACGAACATTCCGCCCGGGTCAATTCGCCACGCGTAAAAACTTCGTAAGCGCCTGACCAGCCGTTATGGGTTCGTGACCGTTCCATCGCTGATGGCGAACCGCAGGTCACCTCTCGGACGGACGCAACCCTTTCATGACCAGCGAGACGACCAGATCGGCGGCTTCGGCGGCGGTGACGCCGTCATCGGTGTTGAGCCGCCGGTGCGCCATGTGACCGATCAGCGCCGTCAGCATGTAGGCCACCAACCGCGGCGGCGCGGCCAGTACGTCACCGCGCTGCTGGGCAACGGCGATGAGCGTTTCGACGTCGTCGATGAACCGCTCGTAGATGCCGCCCAGTTGCCGGTCGAATCGGTTGTCCAGCGCATAGGCGTCGCGGAACAGCAGCTTGGCGGTGGCCGGGTTGCCCTCAAAGAACTCGAACGTAGCCCGCAGTGAGGCGCGAAAAGGGGCCTCGGCGTAACCGAAATGCGTGCCGCTCTTGGCCAGCGCGACCGCAACGTGGGTGCGCAGGGAATACTCCTCGACGGCTATCAACTTGCGGAATAAGTCGTCCTTGGAGTCGAAATACCAGTACACCGATCCGTAAGCCAGCCCCGCCTCTTTGGCGATGTCGGCGATCGTGGTGGCGTGAAAACCTTTGTGGGCAAAGACTTCCTTGGCCGCGGCGATGATTTCGTCACGCCGCTGCAACTTCTCCGGGTTGCTGGTCGCCGGGCGCCTGCGGGTGCGTGCGTCTGTCACGACTCGACCAACTCGTCGAGACGTCCGACGGCATCGATGAACTCCGAGACCATGTCCAGCACCACTGATCCCGCGGGCTGCACTCTGTTCAGCGAACCGACGACCTGGCCGACGAAGTAGGTCGCCAGCTCGCGAGCCTTGGAGTCGGGGTGGCCCGCGGCCCTGTTGATGCGCAGCTGCGGGTCGCCGATCAGCGCACTCTGCAGCGGCATGCCGAGCGGGTCGGGACTGCCCGGCCTCTCCCACTCGTCGGTCCAGGCGGTGCGCAGCATGCGGGCGGGCTTGCCGGTCAACGATCGCGATCGCACGGTGTCCGACGAGGTGGCGGTCAAGAACTTGTCCTTCACGACGGGCAGCGTCTCGGCTTCCTCGGTGGTCAGCCACACCGACCAGCACCAGACGCCTTCGGCGCCCAAGGCCAATGCCGCAGCGATCTGACGGCCGCGGGCGATCCCGCCCGCGGCCAGCACCGGCACCGGCGCCACCGCATCGACCACCTCGGGGACCAGCACCATCGTCGTCACCTCGCCGGTGTGGCCGCCGGCCTCGGTGCCCTGAGCGACGATCAGGTCGACACCAGCCTCGGCGTGCCGTCGCGCGTGCTGTGTGGTCCCGGCCAATGAGGCCACCACCACGTCGTTGTCATGGGCCCGTTGGACCAGGTCTGCCGGCGGCGGGCCGAGAGCGCTGGCGATCAGCCGGATGCGGTGGGCGAAGGCGACGTCAAGCAGCGGTTCGTAGCCCTTTGGCGAGATGTTGAGCTCGCCGAGCGGCGGAAGCTCCTCGTCGGCGGCGACTGGGATGCCATAGCGGAGCAGCAGGTCGTCGACGAATGCCCGGTGCTCCTCGGGCAGCAGCTCACGCGCCTGCCGGGTGTCGATCCCGCCCTGCTCGACGCCGACGTACTTGTGCGGCAGCAGCAGGTCGACGCCGTATGGCTTGCCGCCGGTCTGCTCCTCGATCCAGGTCAGCTCGGTATCCAGCCGCTCCGGGCTGTGAGCGACAGCGCCGAGAACGCCGAACCCGCCCGCATTGGACACGGCGGCGACCACGTCCCGGCAGTGACTGAACGCACAGATCGGGAACTCCACCGCGAGCATTTCGGCGACCCTGGTCCGCATTCGCGGAAGGCTATGAGTTAGTGATTGACGCGTCAATCATGTTCGGAGACATCGTCCAACTTCCCGGACGGTGATGTCTGTCGCCGACATTAAGCCGACACTTGGCGCACCTAGGGCGGTTGGCCGTCCGGCGGCCAGCTCGTCAACCCGTCTTCCAACGGAACCTGCAGGCTGTGCAGGATCGATGCGACCATGCGCCACGCACCGATCGCGGTGACAAGCTCGACCAGCACGGCCGGATCGGCGCCCAATTCGCGCTGGCATGCCGCCCAGCTTTCAGCGCTCACTTCGCCGTCGCGCACCACGTCGTCGGTCGCCGCCAACACTGCCCGCTCCGCGGGCCCGAATCCCTGGTAGGCCTGCCAATCGCGCACGCCGAGCAAGTCTTCGGCGCTGACCCCGAGACCCTGCGCGACCCGCCAATGCTGAGTCCATTCGTAATCGCTGGCGGTGAGCCAGCCGATCCGCATGATGATCAGTTCGCGCAGCCGCGGGTCCAGCATTCCGCGCCAGAGCATGGTGGCCAGCAGGTCGTTGAGGGCGCACGCCAGCTTGGGATGGTTCAACAGCACCTGGAAGATGGCGAGCTCAGCCATGTAATCGGGCACGCCGGCTTCGTCGGCGGCGGCCTTGGCCTCGTTGACAGGCAAACGGGGAACGCGGGGGTCTCTGGTCGGCGGGATCATGGGCCGTTAGGTTAACCGGGTAAAACCGTTAGCCGGCAACGGCTCCCGGCTCGGGGAAGGGTGAGCCGAAGTCCGCAACCTTTTCGAATCCGTGCTTCCGCGCCTCCGCGGCGCCTCGACGCATCATCGCATGCACGGCGACGAACCCGCTGTGATCGAGTAGCACGAACGGCGACAGCAGCCGATTGTGGACGAATGCGAAAGCCAGCCCGCTGGCCGGATCCGCCCAACCGAGCGAACCACCGAGCCCGGCATGGCCAAATCCGGGCATCAGGCCCGGAACAAAGACGCTGTGATAGCCGAGATGGAATGACAAGGGCACCGCGAGGTTACGATCCAGTCGCAGGCTCTTTCGTCCGGTCAGACCCGCCACCAGCTCGCGGGACAGGAACCGGATGCCGTCAATTTCGCCACCATTGGCGATAGCACCGTACATGCGGGCCAGCCCCCGCGCGGTCACCACTCCGTTGGCCGCGGGGATTTCGGCGTCCAGCAACGGAATATCTCCTTGGACAACCGCTTTCATGCCCGGGAAGTACATCGCGCCAAATCCGGCCGACGCCTGGAGTTCGGCAATCTTAGGCGCCACCCAGTTGAACACCGGGTTTTGAATTGCGCTCTGCGGCATGATGATCTGCGCCGGCCGCGTCGGCGCCTCGACCGGCGGCCGGCCCAGATGCAAGCCGTCGGTGTCCAGCGGCTCCGCGAGCTCCAGGCGGATCAGCTCGCGCATGCCCGTGCCAGTCACCGCCCGAGCCAGCCCGGACAGGAGCCAACCGTAGGTGAGCGCGTGATAGGCAGGTCTGCCGAACGAGTATCCCGGCGGCGCGGCCGCTAGCCGCTGTTCCATCAATTCGTGATCCAACAAGTCTTCCTTGCTGGCGCCGCGCAGCGCAGATAATCCGGCCCGGTGCCGCATCACCTGGCGCACGGTGATGTCTTGTTTGCCATTGGCGCCGAACTCCGGCCAGTACTCCGCAACCGGTGCGTCATAGTCGATTAACCCGCGGTCAACCAGCCGGTGAATAACGGTCGAGGCCATGCCCTTAGTCGCCGAGAACACCATGGCGCCGGTGTCAGCCGACCACCACTCCCGTCCGCGCCGGTCCGACCATCCGGTCCACACGTCGACGACGGGTTCCCCGTCGAGAAAGACCGCGAGCGCCCCGCCACCGAATCGGCGCCCCGGGAACATAGCGGCGAAGCTGCGCACCGCGCAGACAAAGTGTGGATCGGCTGCGCCCTGAACACCGCGCGGCAGCGCAGACCGGCGATTGCCCACCACTTCGAGGGTCATACCGTTGAACTTACCGTTCGCATCCGCAAACAACCGGGAAGTTACCCTTCCGTTATCGATGCGAGCTTAAGTATTTGCTGTGCCGCCAAGGCCGGTGTCAATTCTCCAGCCAGGACCTTGCGCTCTACCTCGGCGCGGGCTTTGCGTACCGCGGGGTTGGACAGCACTCGGTCCAGCACCGTGTCCCGGACCATCTGCCAGGTCCAGTCGACCTGTTGGGCTCGCCGCCGTGCCTCGAACTCCCCGACCTCGCTGAGCACGTCCCGATGCCGCTCGACGGTCTCCCACAGCTCCTCCAGGCCGGTGCCCTCCAGCGCACTCATGGTCAGAACCGGTGGACGCCATAGCGTCTCGCGCGGATAAATCAGCCGGATTACTCCGGACAGATCGCGTGCCGCCTTGCGCGCTTCACGCAGGTGCTCGCCGTCGGCTTTGTTCACCACCACGATGTCGGCCAGCTCCAGCACGCCTTTCTTGATGCCCTGCAGCTGATCACCGGTGCGGGCCAACGTCAGAAAAACGAAGGTGTCGACCATATTGGAGACGGCGACCTCGGATTGGCCCACACCAACGGTTTCCACCAAGATCACGTCGAACCCGGCGGCCTCCAGTAGCACGATGGTTTCCCGGGTGGCCTTGGCCACCCCGCCCAGGGTGCCCGACGTCGGTGACGGCCGGATGTAGGCGTCGGGATGGGTTGCCAGCTGCGGCATCCGGGTCTTGTCGCCCAGGATCGATCCGCCGGTGCGGGTCGACGACGGGTCAACGGCCAGCACCGCCACCCGATGCCCCCGCTCGATCAGATACATGCCGAGGGCCTCGATCGTGGTCGACTTACCCACTCCCGGAACCCCGGTAATGCCGACGTGGTAGCCGGTTCCGGCGTCGGGCGTCAGCGCCAGCAGCAACTGCTGCGCCTGCTCGCGATGGTCGCGGCGGGTGGACTCCAGCAGCGTGATGGCCCGCGGCAACGCCGCGCGATCGCGGCTGCGGACTGCAGCCGCGAGTTCGTCGACGCGGTCGCCATTCTTGGTTCCCATCGGGCTACAAGGTGTAACCGAGGCTCTCGGCCAGCTTGTGCAGCAGATCGATTGCGGCGTCAGCGATCACCGTGCCGGGCGGGAAGATCGCCGCGGCTCCGGCGGCGTACAGCTCGTCGAAGTCGCCCGGCGGGATAACCCCGCCAACCACGATCATGATGTCGGGCCGGCCCACCTTGGCCAGCGCATCCCGCAGCGCGGGCACCAAGGTCAGGTGGCCCGCGGCCAGCGAGGACACCCCGACCACGTGAACGTCGTTGTCCGCGGCCTGGCGGGCCACCTCGTCCGGTGTGGAGAACAGCGCCCCGACGTCGACGTCAAACCCGATGTCGGCGAACGCCGTTGCGATCACCTTCTGCCCGCGATCGTGGCCATCCTGCCCCATCTTGGCCACCAGAATTCTGGGGCGACGGCCGTCGTCCTCGGCGAACTTCTCGACGAGTTCGGTGGCGGTGACCATGTTGCCGGCCTTTCCAGCTTCGTCGCGGTAAACCCCGGCGATGGTACGGATCTCGGCTTGGTGGCGCCCGTACACCTTCTCCAGCGCGTCGGAGATCTCACCGACCGTGGCCTTGGCCCGCGCCGCATCGATCGCCAATGCCAGCAGATTATTCCCCAGCCCATCCTCGCCCGCGCGGCCGTGGGCGGCGGCCGCACGAGACAACTCGGCCAGGGCCGCCTCAACGGCGGCCTCATCGCGGTTTGCCCGCAGCTCTTCCAGTTTGGCCAGCTGCTCGGCACGCACCCGGCTGTTCTCGACCTTGAGTACCTCGACCTCGTGATCCTCTTCGACCTGGTACTTGTTGATCCCGACCACGGGTTGGGTCCCGGAATCGATGCGGGCCTGGGTCCGCGCGGCGGCTTCCTCGATGCGCAGCTTGGGAATACCGTCGCTGATGGCCTGCGCCATGCCGCCGTGCTCGGCGACCTCGGCGATGTGGGCACGCGCCCGTTGCGCGAGTTGATAAGTCAGCCATTCCACGTAATAGGAGCCGCCCCAGGGATCGATCGGCCTGGTGGTGCCCGACTCTTGCTGCAGCACCAGCTGAGTGTTCCGGGCGATGCGGGCGGAAAAGTCGGTGGGCAGCGCCAGCGCCTCATCGAGCGCGTTGGTGTGCAGCGACTGGGTGTGGCCCTGGGTCGCCGCCATCGCCTCGATGCAGGTGCGCGCGACGTTGTTAAAGGCGTCCTGCGCGGTCAGCGACCAGCCTGACGTCTGCGAATGTGTGCGCAACGAAAGCGATTTAGCGCTCTTGGGGTTGAACTGAGCGACCAGCTCGCTCCACAGCAACCGGCCCGCCCGCAGTTTGGCCACCTCCATGAAGAAGTTCATCCCGATGCCCCAGAAGAAGGACAGCCGCGGTGCGAACTTGTCGATGTCCAGCTCGGCGTCCAGACCGGCCTTGATGTAGTCGACGCCGTCGGCCAGGGTGTAAGCGAGCTCCAGATCCGCTGTGGCACCGGCCTCTTGGATGTGGTAGCCGGAGATCGAGATGGAGTTGAATTTCGGCATCTTGGCGCTGGTGTAGGCAAAGATGTCGGAGATGATGCGCATCGACGGCTTCGGCGGGTAGATGTAGGTGTTGCGCACCATGAACTCTTTGAGGATGTCGTTCTGGATGGTGCCGGCCAGTTTTTCCGGCGGCACGCCCTGCTCCTCGGCGGCCACCACGTAGAGCGCCAGGATCGGCAGCACGGCGCCATTCATGGTCATCGACACCGATACCGTCGACAGGTCGATGCCGTCGAACAGCTGGCGCATATCGAGGATGGAATCGATTGCCACACCAGCCATTCCGACGTCACCTTGAACGCGTGGGTGATCGGAGTCGTACCCGCGATGGGTGGCCAGGTCGAAGGCTACCGACAGTCCCTTTTGCCCGGCGGCAAGGTTGCGGCGGTAGAACGCGTTGGACTCCGCGGCCGTGGAGAATCCGGCGTATTGGCGGATAGTCCACGGCTGGTTGACGTACATCGTCGGGTAGGGGCCGCGCACAAAGGGCGGTTCGCCTGGAAAGCTGTCCAGCGGGTAACCGTCGGCTGCGACGGCGGCACGGTCGGCGGCGATGTACACCGGTTTGACGGCAATGTCTTCTGGTGTATGCCACACCAGCTGGTCGGGGGTGTACGCGGCCGCGGCCGCGGCCGCCGCGACGTGCTTTTCCACTGCCGCTTCGGTCGGCGGAGCCACGGTGCGACCGCTGTGCAACGGGATATCGGAGAAGTTGCCCACAACAGGCGCAGTAGTTGTCATCGTCGCTACGCCCCCAACCGATTGAGCAGACTCGAAAGAGCTTCCACCGCATTAATCTTCGCGGTCAGAAACTCGTCGGGCTGATGTTGGCGATCTGCCTCCGCTACGGTTTTTTGGGGCCCGGCCAGGCAGACGTGGGAGACCCCGGCGTTGCGTGCCGCCTCCACGATCGCGGCCGCCTCGGCGCCGTAACGGCTGTCGGTGCCGCAGATAACCGCCACGGTGGGCGAGCCGGCATCGGCGATCGCCTTGGCGACACCGTCGGCGTCGACTGTCCCGGGATTGACTGCTTCGATGCCGCCCGAAGCCAGCAGGTTTGTCGCGAACGTCGTCCGAATGTTGTGCTCGGCCAGCGGTCCTAGCGGCAACAACAGCGCCTGCGGGCGTGAACCCGTGCGGGCCAGATACACATCGGAACGGTCCCGCAGCGCTTCGAACGCGGCGGCATAGCGCGCCAGATTCCCCGCCGCGAGCGGCGAATGAAGTGAACCATTCTGCGGCAGCGCAGATTCGGCCAGGTTTGGGTATTCGTTGACGCCGGTGATAGCGGTCCGGCGGTGCGCGATGTCGTCGATGCGCTGTGCCGCTATCTCACCGATCTGGCCGGCGACGTAGTCACCCGCGTCGACGAATCCGCCGTGTTTCTCGATGGACTGGAAATGCTGCCAGGCCTGCTGGGCCAGCTGTTCGGTGAGGTCCTCGACGAACCACGATCCGCCAGCCGGATCCAAAGGCCGGCCCACGTGCGACTCTTCGAGCAGCAGCAGCTGGATGTTGCGGGCCATTCGGCGCGCGAAACTGGTTGCCATGTCCGGGAAGCCGCCGGGGATCGCCACATCGAACGGGAACACCAGCACGGTGTCGGCGCCGCCGACACCGGCCCCGAACGCAGCCAACGTGGTTCGCAGCATGTTCACCCAGGGGTCGCGCTGGGTCATCATCGGCAACGACGTCTCGGCATGCACGACCGCCGCGCCACTTTCCGGCTCACCGACGACCTCGGCGACCCTCGCCCACAGTTGGCGAAGGGCGCGCACCTTCGCGATCGTCATGAACTGGTCGTCGTCGGCGGCCAGCCGGAAACTGATCTGTTTGAGGGCTGTGGCCACCGTTAGGCCGGACTCGGTCAGCACTCGTAGGTAGGCCACCGCGGCGGCGACGCTGCCGGCGAGTTCCCACGTCGCGTTGGCGCCCAGGTTGTGGAAGGCGGGCCCGTCGACGGTGATCGCCCGCACACCGTGGCTGTCGGCCACCTGCTTCGCGACGGCGACGACTTCCTGGATCGCCGGTGCGGGACGCTCGCTGAGCGCAGCGGTCAGCGGGTCAGCCCCCAGGTCGATCGACAGAGTCGCGCGCTGCTCGGGTTCGACCTCGGTCACCAGCTCCAGCAGGGCGACGCAGGCCGCCGAGTAGCCGGCACCGGGATCGAGGATTACCGGCGCCATGCTCAGATAGACGCCGTCGAGCACCTTCTCCAGCTGCCCGGGCGCCACACCAGACTCCCCCACCCGGATCAGCAGCGCGCTGACCCCCTCGGCCAGCCCGGCGAGCACCGCGGCATTGACGTCTTCGGCTGAAACCCCGGCTACCCGGTTGGCCGGTAGCGCTTCAGCGACCTTCCACCCAGACTTGACGTCACGCAGCGCGTCGCCACCGCGCAGATAGGGCCACTCGCCCGGCAGCGGCGGCTCCGGGAGCTCGTCGAGAGCCGTGTAGAGCGGGTGGATCGCGAAGCCCTCATAGGTCGGGCTGTCGAGCAGCCGCTCGGGCTCCGGCCCCAAATCGTCGGCGTCCCGCCGCGTGCTCTTGGCCAGCACCCCGGCCACCGCCGTGCGCCAGCGGGCGCGGCCCTGCGCAGGGTCGGCGGGCACAGCGGACACCTCGACTGACACCGGCGGCTCCTACGTCGCAGCATGTGGCGGTGCCAACGCTGGCCTG
>JAFAID010000461.1 GCA_019236925.1 Mycobacterium sp.
CAGCTATAACCGAGCTCTTTGACCAGGAAAGCTTCCAGCAGGCGGTGGCGGCGCACCATCGCCAGCGCCGCCCGACGGCCCGACTCGGTCAGCGTCACCGCGCCGTACTTCGCGTGGTCGACCAGACCCTGCTCGGCGAGTTTGCGAATGGATTCCGAGGCCGTGCTGGCCGACACCCCGATCTTCTCGGCCAGCATCTTCGTGCTGACTTTCTCCAACGACCACTCCTGGGCGTTCCAGATGACTTTCAGGTAATCCTGGGCAACTGCACTGAGCCCAGCGGGCTCCTCGGCAGGTATGTCAGGGCGCACAACGGAAGTTTAAGCAATCCTCACCTGATCTGGGGCTCTCGCACAATCAGCCGCTACCTTGCGCCGTAGGCTAGCGGTTGTGCAACGGTGGCGCGGCCAGGACGAGATACCCACCGACTGGGGCAGATGCGTGCTCACCATCGGAGTGTTCGACGGTGTCCACCGTGGACACGCCGAGCTGATCGCGCATGCGGTGAAGTCGGGCCGCGCGCGCGGAGTGCCGACGGTGATGATGACGTTCGACCCGCATCCCATGGAAGTGGTCTTCCCCGGCAGCCATCCCGCGCAGCTGACGACGCTGACCCGACTCGCCGAGCTGGCCGAGGAGTCCGGTATCGACGTGTTTCTGGTGATGCCGTTCACCACGGATTTCATGAAGCTCACCCCGGAGCGCTACATCCACGAACTGCTTGTCGAAAACCTGCATGTCGTGGAAGTCGTGGTGGGTGAGAACTTCACCTTCGGCAAGAAGGCCGTCGGCACCGTCGACACGCTGCGCCGTGCCGGCGAGCGGTTCGGGTTCGCGGTGGAATCGATGTCTTTGGTGTCCGAGCACCACGACTCCGAAACCGTGACGTTCTCGGCGACCTACATCCGGTCCTGTGTCGACGCCGGAGACGTGGTGGCGGCCGCCGAGGCGCTGGGCCGTCCACACCGCGTCGAAGGCGTGGTGGTGCGCGGCGACGGACGCGGCACCGAGATGGGTTTCCCCACCGCCAACGTCGCGCCGCCGATGTACTCGGCCATCCCGGCGGACGGCGTCTACGCCGCCTGGTTCACCGTCCTCGGGCACGGACCGGTCACCGGCACGGTGGTGCCGGGCGAGCGCTACCAGGCCGCCGTTTCGGTGGGCACCAATCCCACCTTCTCCGGACGCACCCGCACCGTCGAGGCGTTTGTGCTCGACACCACCGCCGACTTGTACGGACAGCATGTGGCCTTGGACTTCGTCGCGCGGATCCGCGGGCAGAAGAAGTTCGGATCGGTCAAGGATCTGGTCGCCGCGATGGACACCGACACCGACCGTGCCCGCGCCCTGCTTTCCGCCGGCTGACCCGCGGATTCAGGTCCGAGCGATTCGCGCTGTTAGACTTCTTGACGACACGGCGCGTGCTGCAGTTCGCGGCGGCCGCAGCCCAGAGCGAAGATCGCGGACCGATTGATGGAGATATTTCGTGGCGCTGACTGCCGAGCAAAAAAAGGAAATCCTGGGCTCCTACGGCCTGCACGAGACCGACACCGGCTCCCCCGAGGCGCAGGTCGCCCTGCTGACCAGGCGGATCGCCGACCTGACCGAGCACCTCAAGGTGCACAAGCACGACCACCACTCGCGACGGGGTCTGCTGCTGCTGGTGGGACGTCGGCGCCGGCTGCTGAAGTACGTCGCCCAGATCGACGTGGAGCGCTACCGCTCCCTGATCGACCGGCTGGGCCTGCGCCGCTGACCGACGGACGCTGAGGTACCAGCAGTCGCACCCGCCACTTCAGCACCGGCGAGCAACCACAATGTTGCGTCGCAAAGCGATATCGCATTTGATGTCGCCTTGAACCAAAGGACGTTCTCCCGCGTCGCCTGCGGTCTCGGTCATCGCCACGAACTTCCGCGACACCGCAGACTTGCTTGTGGCAGAGGCGATTTCATCCACCGTGTGGCCGACCGGTTCCAGCCCGGCCGGGTAGCCCCGCGTCGACAAACCGGCCTCAAATTTCTGCGAGACCCAGGGTAACCTCGGGTCTGAGCGATTCGTTCGATAACGCCCTCGCCAAAAACCTGTCGGCGACCATCAAGGTCGAGTTGATTTACTGGCCTGCAACTACTTCCGCAACAATCGCCGAGGCACAGACGGCACAGACGGCACAGACGGCGTTGTTCCGCTACATCGACGGCCTGGTACGACCCGCGCCGCGCCCACGTCGGACTCACCCAGCGGCTTCAAGCCGAGGGCGTCGCTGCCAGGCAAAACGTTTTATACCCGGCGGCCCACTGAGCGGACCGGGCTATTGACACACCGCAGGTGCGGCTCGGAATCTGGACGCGAAAAAGGAGCAGGGGAGATGCCGCAGTCGCGCAAGAACATCTCTTTCGGCCAGCAGACCGCGATCGACCGCCGGGGCGACCGCTACGTATACGCCGCCTTAAACAGTGAGAGAACACCTGGAGGAGTCATAGGTGACGCTTTTCTACCCGGACTGCAGCAACAACAACTGGTCGTCCACGCAGGATCTCATTGATTTCCTCTCCCAATTGCAGCCAGAGGGCTTTAGCGGCATGTGCCATAAGGTCAGTCAAGGCAACTACTTTCAAGATGCGTATTGGCCTCCCTGCCAGCAGTGGTGCCAGCAGAACAATCTCCCCTGCATCGGATACCACTACGTCACCACCGACGACCCCGGCGCCCAGGCGCAGAACTGGCTGGCCACGGGCGGCGGGACCAACGCGATGTTCGACTGGGAATCCGGCGGCGGCGACCTGGACAACTTCTGGAACGTGGTCAACGCCTTCAACGCCGTGAACGTCAACGTCCAGATCGGCTATTGCCCCAACTGGTATCTCAACGGCGCCGGGGGTGGCGGGGATCTGTCCAGTTTCGCCGCCAACGGCATCCTGCTGGTCTCCTCGGCCTATCCCGACGGCACCGGGTACGCCTCGACGATCTATAACGCCGGGGGCGGCAACAGCGGGGAGGGCTGGAACTCCTACAACGGCGGCACCCCGTCGGCCTGGCAGTTCACCGACAAGGCAAATATCGCCGGCCACGGCGACGTCGATTGCAATGCCTATCGGGGTACGGACATAACGGTCCTGTTTGGCACGACACCGCCTCCCGCAGCGCCCAAGGCGCCTTGATGCCCGATGGAGCGCGCGCCGGTTGTTCACGCGGCGTACTGCAGACCAGTCCCAGTACGTTGCCGGCTATCACCAGGCGGGCACCGGCACCGACATCGATGGCCGATCGCCAACGCCGCTGCGGCGATGAACTACGTGATGGCTCGCTACAGCGTGTTACGTGACGGCTCGAACCCGGCCGCAGGGCTACTGGACGACCTTCGGGTCGGCCATCGCCACCTGGGCGGTCATCGCCAACCTCGCATGAAAGGAAATCACCATGCCCGCTCTGTACAAGCTCGGCAAGTTTCCGCCCGTCGTCGACAAGCGGACGCTGCGCTTCAAGAAATATCTGACCCTGCCGACACCGCCGGCCAGCGTGACCTACTACGACAAGGTCACCACCTGGCCGATGTACTACAACAATAAGTACCTCGATAGCACCTGCGCCGCAGCGGCCCACATGGTCCAGAACTGGACGGCCAATGCCAAGACCCAGGTGAGACCGCCCGACCGGACCGTGCTCGCGTTCTACGAGCACTTCGTGGGCTCGCCACCGCCGCCCGACGCCGGGTGCAACATGCTCAGCGTCCTCAAGTACTGGCGCGCCTCCGGGCTCGACAAGCGCAAGGTGACGGCGTTCGCCAGCCTCGACCTGAAGAACCACTCCCAAGCCCAGAGCGCGATCTACCTGCTGGGAAGCATCTACATCGGCGTGGCGCTCCCGAACTTCGCCGTCCAGCGCGATATGCCGTGCGTCCCGTGGGTGGTGCCGCCGGGGGGGCCGGTGGGCGACGCTGCCCCTAACCCCAACAACGGCCACTGCATCCCGGCCGTGGGGTACGACGCCGACCAGCTGTGGGTCGTCACCTGGGGCGAACTGAAGTCGATGGCCTGGGACTTCTACGACGCCTACGCCGACGAGGCCTTCGCCGTCCTCAGCCAGGACTTCATAAAGTCGGGCAAGTCGCTGGAGGGCCTCGACTTGAAAGCCCTGAAGGCCGATTTGGCCAAGCTCTGACCGGAATTTTCTTGGGGACAAGCCTCAGGCTTCAAGCCGGGGGTTAGCCCATCCCGTTGGTCGCCGGGGTAGCCCGGTGTTTAGCGGGGGCGTGCTTGGCCGTCGATGTATTGCTTTTCGGTGGCGGCCAAGGAGGTTCTGGTCGCCTCCTGCCCGGCTAGGCGTTCCCCAACGGGCCGACATGCA
>JAFAID010000571.1 GCA_019236925.1 Mycobacterium sp.
CTTTCTCTGGGCCGATTCAATGAGGGCCTTCGGTGGCCTGGCGCAGGTGGGGCCGCGAGCGCCATGGCAAAAGGGCAACAAGCGCTTGTCCTAAGCAGGCGGCTCAGCAAAAACATGGTCGCATCTATGCCCCGGGATCGATGGCCCTCATGCTAGCCAGCGCGTGGCGGACCACACACACCGAACGATTTGTGATGCACCGCCGACGCCGAGGGCGCTGTGATGAGCGACCTACGACCGACATCTCGTAAATCTACGACCCCCACGCGCTCACATTTACGTCCTCTGTCCGACGGTCTTTGCTTCGCCAAGTCGCACAGTGAGCACAGGGCTTAATCGAGGACTCCGGAAGAGTCTCTCTAGTTGGTAACCGGCTGTGACTACCCGTGCGAGGAGTAACTAATGGCTACAACGATATGGACATTATTGTCTATCTTCGTCATCGCTCCCTTCGGTGCTCTTGCCGTTGACAGGCCCCTCTTCGGCGACTGGATCTGGCACATCGGCCCTGAGAAGGTGCGGGACTATGAGTGAGCATTCCTTCCGGGGGTGGAGGCCACCGGCGCGATCGCGATGCGGGACGCTGGATATCTTCGCCTGCTGTGACACCCCCGGGTGTGGGGCGGAGACGTTGGTCTGGTCGGGCGATCCGGACGGCTACCTAACGGCGGAGCGGCAGTTGCCGCCGGACTGGTCGGCGATCGGCGAGCGCACCTACTGCCCGCGGTGTTCACGCGACGACCCGCTTCCGCACCGGGTAGCCGCCCAGGGGGCGTAGTCACCACTGGCGGCGGCGTTGGTGCGGGTCACGCCAGCGCGCCACCGCGATCAACCAGCTGATCCACCTGGCCATGGCAAGTGCTGACCCTCGACGGTGCGTATCCGTGCGGATACGAGCGGGTCGCCGACTGGCGCGATATGAGGATGCTGGTCAAGGCTTCCGGCGATCGGGCGGATTCCGTCGCCGGATAGGGGAAAGCGTCGAGCCGGGGCGAAACGGGGGTCCAAAAATGCCCCGGCTCGACCGGACGGCGCCGCCATCGGGACCGCGCTGCAACACGAAATTGCCCGCGCCGACCGCCGGTAAGTAGTCACCAGGCTGCACGTTGCTGCCGCGGTGCGGTGACTCAAGTACAGAGCGAGAGTTTCCGTCTTGGACGTTTGCGGTCGAGGTTACGGTTCCCTATCGAGGATCTTCCCCGCTCGGCCCTGCCCACACCGTGCCCACAATCTGCCCACAGTCACAGATACTTTTTGTGAACAACTGTGATGTGATTCGGCATGTCAACACCCATGTAAACCCTTGATCAGCAGCGCAATTCGCCTTTGCAAGGCAGAAGTCAGGGGTTCGAATCCCCTAGGCTCCACGGGTCGAAAGCGCACGCCGATCGTCATGGCTGGCCGTTGGGCAAAGCATCTCGGATTCCGTGCAGCTCACCTTCGATGGCCTGCAGATCAGACTGAGCTTTCTGAAACGTCTGCTCCAGCTGGTCGGGGATTGCGGGTTGATAGCTGGCGGCTTGGTACTGAGGGCAGTACGAGATGACGGCACCAGCAGCAAGCTCGGTGCTTTGACTCTCATCCCATATCGATGATCCCTGGACAAAGCGCACGGCCGCTGGGAAGTCGGCTTGCCGCGCTAGAAAGTCGCAGACCGCGTGCCCTTCCGCCATCACGTAATCGGGGCTGGGAACCGGCACGCCCTCTTGTTTCAGTGCCTCGATCAACGCCCTGTCGACGAGGGGAAGCTGTGGAGCGTGGTTGACGGGCGGAGCGGGCGGTTTCGGCGCGGCGGGGCTGGGACCCTCACTCGACGGCGGGACTTCGTCCGGCGGCGGCGCCGGGTACGGATGGGGGATCGCGAACAGCACCACCAATACGCCCGCGACGGCGAGCAGAGAAAGCGGCAACGCCGCGAGAAGGCCGAAGCGACGCAACCCGCCCTTACGGCTGTACCGCGCACCCTTACGTCGGTACGGCGCAATGTCGACGTCAACCGCGGCTCTACCCGCGCCAACCGCCTCGGTTTTGGACGGCTCCGGACGGTGACCTAGGCGCTCATCCAGAAGTTCGTCGATCCGACGACTGGACAGCCCCTCGCCGCGCTCGCGGAGTGCTGCCAGCCGCCGCAGCTCGGAGTCGATCGTCTCGCGATCGCGCATGTGCCGCAGCCTAATCCCAGAGAGCGGTCGATTTCAGGGTTTGCTTCCGCTAGGGGCGGGGCTGTACGTCGACGCTCGGCGGCAGCGGCGACGGCTCCCGCCGCAGCGAGCGGCGGACGATCGAGAACGCCGCCGCGCCAGCAGCGAGGACCGCTACGGCCACTCCCGCGATCACCAACGGGCGCTTGCCGCGCCGCTGGGATCGACGGGCCTCCTGAAGCGCTTGCGGCAGACCGCTAACCACCTCCTGCGCCGCCGCCAGCTCCTGCGCGAGGTTTTCCTGAGCGGTTTGCAAATCGCGGGCCAGCCGGCCCTCCCGGTAACGGCGGCGCAGACTTGACGCGCCGGCCTGCGCCGAGTGAGCACCCAGCCCGACGATGCCACGGGTAACGTCCACCGGTCCGACCGCCGTGTACGTCAGGCCGCGGGACAGCCGCTGCCGCGGGGTCAGCCGGGTGTGGTTCCTCGCGCTCATATCTCGCCTTTCCCGGCCGCTCTCGCAAGACCGTGATCCGATACCTCCAGACTGTAACGACCGGTGGCCCGATGAGCGTCTGCGGGTAAGGGCACCGGATGCAGGGCGGGCCGGCAGGTGATGGCAGACTGTGATGCCGTGACTACCAGCCCGATTCAGACTGCCACTGCCACACTGCACACCAACCGCGGCGACATCAAGATCGCACTGTTCGGTAACCACGCTCCCAAGACCGTCGCCAACTTCGTCGGCTTGGCCCAAGGCACCAAGGACTACTCGACTGAGAATGCCTCCGGCGGTAGCTCCGGCCCGTTCTACGACGGCGCAATCTTTCATCGGGTCATCAGCGGCTTCATGATCCAGGGCGGCGACCCGTCCGGGACCGGCCGCGGCGGCCCGGGCTACAAGTTCGCCGACGAATTCCACCCCGAGTTGCAGTTCGACAAGCCGTACCTGCTGGCGATGGCCAATGCCGGCCCGGGAACTAACGGGTCACAATTTTTCATCACGGTGGGTAAGACTCCGCACCTGAACCGCCGGCACACGATCTTCGGCGAGGTCGTCGACGCGGATTCGCAACACGTCGTCGACACCATCGCGACCACTGCGACCGACCACGGGGACCGGCCGACCGAACCGGTCGTCATCGAGTCGATCACGATTTCCTGAACCCGCTGCGCCGCGGCGGATTAAGCCCCGGCGTAGCCCTCGGCGGTCAGCGCGTCGAGTACGTCGAGCGGGTCGGTCCCGAGGTCCCATCGGGAGAAGATCAGCAGCCGGCCGTCCACCGCGTCGATCTCGAGCAACCGCATTTTGCGGCCGATCCGCCGGAATTCGGTGATCCGGATGATCTTGATGTCGGCTTTACGCAATAGCTGCGTACGCCGCCAGCCGCGTACCTGTAAGCCCTCCGACGTGATTGCCAGTTTCGGACGTGCGCGCCACGTTGTGCTTGCAAACAAGATCAGACCTGCTGCGGAAATACCGAGCAGTAACCGCCCCGGGGGGTCTGTGACGACCGTCACACAAGCGATAGCCATCACAATGCCCGCGATGCCGCAAGCTGCGATTCCGGTTGGTGACGGCGACCACTGTGTTTGCTGCACGGGGTTCCTAGTCGGGCCTACCACTGCCGATGAGGTTATCCACAAGCGCTATACACAATGGGGATGAATCACATGCGTGTGATCTGCCAGACCCGAGGTTGCCAGCCCAGTAACCGCGCAGACCGAAAATGAATTCATTACGCCCGCGTCAATGTCTACCGCCACCGCATTGTGAGCAACAAGCCGCTGATCATGAAAGCAAACGCGATGGCGTAGTTCCACGGGCCGAGGGTGGCCATCCAAGTGAGCAGCGACGGAGCATCAGGGCCCGTGGCAGCCAGCTGGAACACCATCAGCCAGATCAGGCCGATCAGCATCAAGCCGACGAACAACACAACGAACCACACACTGGACGGCCCGGCCTTGACCTTGACCGGCGTACGGCTCACCGCGCTGACGGTGAAGTCGCTCTTCTTGCGGACCTTGGACTTGGGCATTTCGACCTCGGGGTGCCTGGGCGATTACGGTATTCAGTGGCAGGTGCAACGACGAGCCTAACGCACCGACCAGCATCGAACGGAGAGCCGATGGCCAATTGGATCGCCCGGCTGCTCGCGGCGCGCGGGGCGAGGTCGCGCCGCGAGGCTACCGCGCGCCGGTCGTCGTGGCGGGTCGGCGTTCCGCTGGTCTGCCTGCTGGCGGGGTTGCTGCTCGGCGCTACCCACGGAGTGTCCCGCGGCGGCGAAATCCGTCGCAGTGACGCGCCGCGGCTGGTGGACCTGGTCCGCCGTGAGCAGTCCGAGGTCGACCGGTTGAACGCCGAACGGGATCGACTGGCCAACACCATCGACGCAACGCACGGTCGGTCGTCGGATAAGGCGCTGGCGGCGATGCTGCGGCGCTCCGCCGAGCTGGCCGGGGATGCCGGCCTGGACCCCGTGCACGGGCCGGGCCTGATCGTGACCCTCAACGATGCACAGCGGGACGCCAACGGCCGCTTCCCGCGCGACGCATCCCCGGATGACCTCGTCGTGCACCAACAGGACATCCAGGCCGTGCTCAACGCGCTGTGGAGCGCCGGTGCGGAGGCGATTCAGATGCAGGACCAGCGCATCATCGCAACCTCGGCCCCGCGCTGCGTCGGCAACACGCTGCTGCTCAACGGGCGGACCTTCAGTCCGCCGTACACGATCACCGCGATCGGCGACGCCGCGGCCATGCAGGCCGCCCTGGCCGCCGCTCCCCTGGTGATCCTCTACAAGCAATATGTAGTGCGGTTCGGCCTCGGCTACACCGAGCAAGTCACCCCTGACGTCCGGGTCGCCGGGTACAGCGAGCCGGTGCGGATGCACTCGGCCCAGCCGGCCGGCCCAATCAGCTACTGAACCGGCCTGCCTTACGGCCCACCGGTAACCTGACATGGTGCGGATCTTGGTCGTCGACAACTACGACAGCTTCGTTTTCAACCTGGTGCAGTACCTCGGTCAGCTCGGGGTCAAGGCACGGGTGTGGCGCAACGACGACCCCCGCCTGTCGGACCATGCCGCGATCGCCGGCCAGGTCGACGGGATCCTGCTCAGCCCGGGTCCGGGCACGCCGGAACGGGCGGGCGCGTCGATCGACTTGGTGCGCGCCTGCGCAGCGGCCCGCACCCCGCTGCTGGGCGTGTGCCTGGGCCACCAAGCCATCGGCGTCGCGTTCGGCGCCACCGTGGATCGGGCCCCCGAGTTGCTGCACGGCAAAACCAGCAGCGTCTTCCACACGAATAACGGTGTGCTGCAGGGACTTCCGGATCCGTTCACGGCGACCCGGTATCACTCGTTGACCATCTTGCCGGAAACCCTGCCCGCCGAGCTGGAGGTGACCGCGCGCACCCGCAGCGGCGTGATCATGGGTGTGCGGCACACTGACCTGCCGATCCACGGGGTCCAGTTCCATCCGGAATCGATACTCACCGAGGGTGGCCATCGAATGCTGGCCAACTGGCTGGGCTACTGCGGTCAGGTCCGGGACGACGCGTTGGTGCGACGGCTGGAAAGCGAGGTCGTCAGCAGCTTGGCCACGGTGCGGCACTCCGCCGAGATGGGCCGTGTGGCTACTGACCGAACTTCAGCGTGATGTTGCCGTCCTTGTTCACGCCCTGACCCGCGGCCGGGCTCTGGAATACCACCCGGTTGTGCTGCGATCCGCCCGCGTCGACGTCGGCGCCTTTGACCAGCACGCCGGTCCATCCCAGCGCGCGCAGCTGCGGCTCGGCGTCGGTCCAGAACAGACCTGACAAGTCCGGCATGATGAGCTGATTGCCCTTGGACACCTGTATCTCGATCACCGAATCAACCGGAACAGTCGCTCCCGCAGGCGGATTGGTGCCGAGCACGTCGCCGGCCGGACGGGGGCTGTCGACAGCGGCCTGGCTGAATTTGCTGAACCCATAGACCGTGAGGTTCTTCTGCGCGCTGTCGGCGGTCTGCCCCGCGACGTCGGGAACCTGCTTGGTCGACGGACCCGAGCCGACGATGACGGAGATCTCGTTGGTGATCGCCGACTCCTGGTTGGCCGGCGGGTTGGTCCCGATGACCTTGTCCTTCATTTCCGGCGTGGAGGGCGACTGCACCGCCTTGAAGCGGCCGAAGCCGGCCGACTTCAGTTTCTTCACCGCGGCGGCATAGCTCAGCGAAGACACGTCCGGCACCTCGCGTTGCTCGGGCCCGGTGGACACGTTGACCGTGATCAGATCGCCGGCCCCCACTTTGGCGTTGGCGGCCGGGTCGGTGCCGATGACGTGGTCGGGCTGAACGGTCGAATCGGGCTTCTGCTGCGTGCGCGTCTTGAAGCCGTGATTCTGCAGCGCGGCAATCGCGTCGGCGGACGCCTCGCCCCGGACATCAGGCACCTGGACGTTGCGCATTCCGCCGCCGAAGGTGTTGATCAAGATGGTGACGATGACGGTCAGCACTGCCAGGGCCGCCACCGCGACGACCCAGCGGCTTACCGAACTGGGGCCGCGCTCCCGGGTGAAATCGAGTTCTTGGCGGGGCAGCGGATCGGTCTGCGGTCCGCCCGAGCCGCCGGGATGCGGCGAGGCCAGCAGCGATAAACGCTCGGCGTCGGTGAGGACCTTGGGCGCCTCGGGCGGCTCGCCGTTGTGTACCCGAACCATGTCAGCGCGCATCTCCGCGGCGGTCTGATAGCGGTTCTCCGGGTTCTTGGCCAGCGCCTTGAGCACGACGGCGTCGAGGTCGCCGGAGATACCCTCGTGCCGCTGCGACGGCGGGACGGGGTCCTCGCGAACATGCTGGTAGGCCACCGCGACCGGTGAGTCACCGACGAAAGGTGGTTCGCCGGTGAGCATTTCGTAGAGCACGCAGCCGAGCGAGTAAACGTCGGAGCGGGCGTCGACCGAATCGCCGCGGGCCTGCTCGGGGGAAAGGTATTGAGCGGTACCGATCACCGCCGCGGTCTGGGTGACGCTGTTTCCGCCGTCGGCGAGCGCTCTGGCGATACCGAAGTCCATCACCTTCACCGCATTGGTCGTGCTGACCATGATGTTGGCCGGCTTGACGTCGCGGTGGATGATGCCGTGCTGGTGGGAAAAGTTCAGTGCCTGGCAGGCGTCGGCGATGATCTCGATGGCCCGCTTGGGCGGCAGCGGTCCGTCGGTGTGGACGATGTCGCGCAGCGTGACACCGTTGACGTACTCCATCACGATGTAGGGCAGCGGTCCGGCGTCGGTTTCGGCCTCGCCGGTGTCGTAGACCGCGACGATTGCCGGGTGGTTCAGCGCGGCGGCGTTCTGGGCCTCTCGTCGGAAGCGCAGGTAGAAGCTGGGATCGCGGGCCAGGTCGGCACGCAGCACCTTGACCGCTACGTCGCGATGTAAGCGGACATCCCGGGCCAAATGGACTTCGGACATGCCTCCGAAGCCGAGAATTTCGCCCAGTTCGTAGCGGTCGGACAGGTGTTGCGGGGTCGTCATTGCGGTGTCTCGTGTCGGGGCAGCAACGCCTGCTGGCTCAGCGCGGCCGCCCGCCAGTGATTCGGCGGGTTGCATTGCCGTCCAGCATTACCTGTTACCCCTCGATCCGTCCAATTTGTCGGATGCGCAGGAGCCGACCCAGGCTTGCTGGGCGGCTGTCCCGTGTCGGTCACGGTGGGTGCCGACGGTTGCTGCTGGGAATTGTTGTCGTGCGAGTTGATCACGATCAGGATCGCGATGATGATCGCCAGCGCGCCGAGCACGCCGGCCGCCCACAGCAGCGCACGCTGACCCGACGAGAAGGTGCGCCGTGGCGGCGGCGTGCGGTGACCGGCTGTGGCGCGCCGGGCGGTGGGGGCTCGGCCGGTGGGGTTGGCCGCCGCCCGTGCCTGCGTGCCGGACGGAATGGCGGCCGGGGTGGCGCGGCCGGCGGGTGCCCCCTGGCTGGGTCGCGGCGGCCTGCGCCCGGCGCGCACGGCGGCGACAGCGTCGGCGAAGGGCCCCCCGCTGCGGTAGCGCATGCCGGGGTTTTTGACCAGGGTGATCTCGATGAGCTCGCGCACATTGGCCGGCAGGTCGGGAGGCAGCGGCGGGGGCGGCTCTTTGATGTGCTTCATCGCCACCGTCAACGCGCCATCACCGGTGAACGGGCGCTTACCCGAAACCGCTTCGTAGCCAACCACTCCCAGCGAGTAGACATCGCTGGCCGGAGACGCGTCGTGACCGAGCGCCTGCTCGGGGGCGATGTACTGAGCGGTGCCCATCACCATGCCGGTCTGGGTGACCGGAGCGGCGTCGACGGCTTTGGCGATACCGAAGTCGGTGATCTTCACCTGACCGGTCGGAGTGATCAGAATGTTGCCGGGCTTGACGTCGCGATGGACCAGACCGGCGGCGTGCGCGACCTGCAGCGCGCGTCCGGTCTGCTCGAGCATGTCGAGCGTGTGCCGCAGCGACAGCCGGCCGGTGCGCTTGAGTACCGAGTTGAGCGGCTCACCGTTGACCAATTCCATCACCAGGTAGGCGGTGCGGCCCTCGCCGTCCATATTGGTCTCGCCGTAGTCGTGAACGCTGGCGATCCCGGGATGGTTGAGCATCGCGGTGGTGCGCGCTTCGACGCGAAACCTCTCGATGAACTCAGGGTCGGAGGAGAATTCGCTTTTGAGCACCTTGACCGCGACGCGCCGCCCCAGCCGACTGTCGACCGCCTCCCACACCTGGCCCATGCCGCCGGTGGCGATGAGGCGCTGCAACCGGTACCGGCCGGACAGCGTCACACCTACTCGCGGGCTCATGGTCCTCCCTGCAGCGCGGCCTCGATCACGGCCCGCCCGATCGGTGCGGCAAGCGCACCACCGGTTGCGGACAACCGGTCGGCGCCGTCTTCGACGAGCACCGCAACGGCCACCTTCGGGGTGTGTGCTGGCGCGAAGGCGATGTACCACGCGTGGGGGGGCGTGTGGCGCGGGTCGGTGCCGTGCTCTGCGGTACCTGTCTTGGATGCGATCTGCACGCCGGGAATCGCCCCTTTCTGCTGTGTTACATTCTCGGCGCCGACCATCAACTCCGTTAGCTTAGCTGCGACGTCTGGGGAGACTGCACGGCGCTGCTGATGCGGCGCGGTGGTGCTGATGTTAGCCAGGTCGGGCCCTTGCAAGCTGTTGACCAGGTAGGGCTGCATGGTTACGCCAGCATTGGCGATGGTAGCGGCAACTACCGCATTCTCCAGCGGCGTCACCGCGACGTCTTTTTGGCCGATACTCGACATTCCCAGCGCCGCGGCGTCCGGGATCGGGCCCGCAGTGGATTCGGCGACCTGCAGTGGGATGGGGTCGGGAACGTCGTCGAGACCGAACGACTGAGCGGTACTGCGCAGCGCGTCGGTACCGGTGAGTAGGCCCAACTGGGCGAACGCGGTGTTGCACGAATGCGCGAACGCCTCACGCAGCGAAACGGTTTCGGCGTTGGCGCAGGGGGCGTCGCCGTAGTTCTCCAGGGTGGCGGTGCTGTCCGGCAGCGGAATCTTGGCCGCCGCGGTGAGCTGGTCGTCTTCGGTGGCGCCGTTCTGCAGCGCGGCCGCGGTGGTGATCACCTTGAACGTCGAACCGGGTGGATAGGTCTCGGAGATGGCGCGGTTGCTCATCGGCGAGTGCGGGTCGTCGCGAAGTTGTTGCCAGGTTTGGGACTGCTGTTCGGGGTCGTGCGAGGCGAGCAGGTTGGGGTCGTATGACGGGCTGGATACCAGCGCAAGGATTTTGCCGGTCGACGGCTCGAGCGCGACGACCGCGCCCCGGCACGGTCCGTTGCAGCCTTGCTGCATGGCATCCCAGCCGGCCTGCTGAATGCGCGGGTTGATGGTGGTGTCCACGTTGCCGCCGCGCGGGTCGCGTCCGGTGAAGAAGTCGGCCAGCCGGCGACCGAACAACCGCTGGTCGGATCCGTTGAGCAGCGGATCCTCGGCCCGTTCCAGCCCGGTGCTGGAATAGCGCAACGAATAGAACCCGGTGACCGGCGCGTACACCGCGGCGTTGGGATAGACCCGCAAGAAACGGAACCGGCTGTCGGTGGCGACCGAATACGCCAGCAGTTGGCCGCTCGCGGTGATCTGACCTCGCTGGCGCGAGTACTCGTCGAGCAGAACACGCTGGTTACGCGGATCGGCCCGCAGCCCGTCGGCGGTGAAAACCTGAGTGAGCGTGGCGTTGAACAGCAGTAGCACGATCAGCGCCATCACGGTCACCGAGATCCGCCGCAGGGAGGTGTTCATACCCGCTCGATGACCTCGGTGCTGGCCGCCGCGATCGGCGACGTGTTGCGCGGCCGGGTGCGGAACGGACGCCGCGCCGAATGCGAGATGCGCACCAGGATGGCCAACAACACATAGTTGGCCAATAGCGACGAGCCCCCGTAGGACATCCAGGGCGTGGTCAGTCCGGTCAGAGGAATGAGGTTGGTAACCCCGCCGACAACGACGAAAAGCTGGATGGCCAGCGCCGAGGCGAGGCCCGCGGCCAGCAGCTTGCCGAAACTGTCGCGCACTGCGATCGCGGTCCGCATGCCACGGAGGATCACGATGGTGTAGAGCATCAGCAGGCCGGCCAATCCCACCAGCCCGAGTTCTTCGCCGAACGCGGCGACGATGAAATCGGTCGACGCGGCCGGCACGGTGCCCGGCTGGCCGTTGCCGAGTCCGGTGCCGAAGACACCGCCGGTAGCAAAGCTGAAGAGCGACTGCACGATCTGATAGCCGGCACCGTCCGGGTCGGCGAACGGGTCCAGCCAGGTCTGCACGCGAACTCGGACGTGACTAAAAATGAAATACGCCGCAACACTTCCCAGCGCGAACAAGGTCAAGCCGATGACCACCCAACTGAACCGCTGGGTGGCAAGGTAAACGACCACCAGGAACGATGCATAGAGCAGCAGCGAAGTCCCCAGGTCCTTTTCGAAGACCATCACGCCGACCGAAGTCACCCAGGCCGCCAGCAGCGGTGCCAGATCGCGCGGCCGCGGCAGGTCCATGCCCAGGACATGCTTACCGGCACTGGTGAACAGACCGCGTTTGGCTACCAGCACCGCCGAAAAGAAAATGAGCAGAAGGATTTTGGAAAACTCAGCCGGCTGAATCGAAAAGCCCGGCAACTTGATCCAGATCTTCGCGCCGTTCTGCTCGGATAACGAATTCGGCAGCAGCGCCGGGATCGCCAGGATGACCAATCCGGTCAGCCCGCAGATGTAGCCGTAGCGGGCGAGCTGTCGGTGGTCCTTCAGCCAAATCACCACGAACGCAAAAGCCCCGACCCCCACCAGCGTCCACAGAATCTGCGCGTTTGCGCGTGCACTGGCCCCGGTGAGGCGGTCGTCGATGTCAAGCCGGTGAATCATCACCAGTCCAAGACCGTTGAGCAGCGCCACAATCGGCAACAGCAACGGGTCCGCGTATGGCGCATAGCGTCTGATAGCAAGGTGCGCGCATGCGAACACCGCCAAAAACCCTGCGGCGTAACTGATCAGCTGCCAGCTCACGCCGCGTTCCTGGTCGGCCTGCACGATTGCGAAGGCCGCCGAGGTGATCACGGCGGCGAAGCACAGCAGCAGCAGCTCGGCATTGCGCCGATTCGGCAGCGGAGGTGTTACCGCGACCGGCGGCTGCGGCTGGGTAGTCATGTCGACGCCCGGCAGTCAGTACCCGGCTGGGGAGGCGGCGGGGAGAGTGCTGTGACGGTGGGCGCGGCCGGTGTAGGCGGCGGGCTTGCGGGAGGCGGTTCGGGGACCGAGGTACTTGCGCCGGGTTCCGGTTCCTGGTTGGTCGGGGGTGCGGGTTGTGGTGTTGAGGCCGGCGGCGACTGGGCGCGCGCCGGCGGGCACGGCGGCAGCAGCGACTCGGTCGACAGTCTGCGTAGCTGTGCGTCGGCCTGCTCCAGCGTGCCTGCCGGAAGTCCGGCGGCCACTTGCGCGCGAGCCGATTGCACCAAATCGGACAGCTTCATCAATTGGCAATCGCCGCTCTTGCCGGCCTGGCCGTAGCGGATCACCGACAGCTGGTTGCGGCTGTTCAGGCAGCCTTGCGAGTAGGGCTGATGCAGCGGCACACCGAGGATCGACACCTGGATGCCTTGCATGATGGACACCGCGCCGTTGTATTCGGCGACGTAGTAGTAATTGCGGATGACGGTTCGGCCGATGGCTAGCGCCGCCAGCACCAGCAACGCGACGAGCGCGGCCCCGATCGCCATTCGCCGTCGCGAGCGCCCATGCCGGGTGAAGGTATCGACTTGCGGCAGAACGCGTTTCACGACACTTGTGCGCGGATTGATTGCCGAGGCCCGGCCCGCCGCGGTGTTCGGTCGGGTCAGTGGGTCCGGATAATCGGAGTCGCCGGATACCGCCCCCGCGATGATCGGCTGGGTCGGGCCGTAGTCGTGGTCGACGACGTCGGCGACCACCACGGTGACGTTGTCGGGGCCGCCGCCGCGCAGTGCTAATTCGATGAGGCGGTCGGCGCTGTCGGTGACATCGGGAATCTGCAGGGCGTCGAGGATGGTCTCATCGCTGACCGGGTCAGAGAGCCCGTCCGAGCAGAGCAGGTAGCGGTCGCCGGTGCGTACTTCCCGCATCGTCAGCGTGGGCTCAACCTCGTGACCGGTCAGCGCACGCATGATCAAGGACCGCTGCGGATGGCTGTGTGCCTCTTCCCGGGTGATCCGCCCTTCGTCAACCAAGGTTTGGACGAAGGTGTCGTCTTTGGTGATCTGGGTCAGTTCGCCGTCGCGCAGCAGATAGCCGCGCGAGTCGCCGATGTGCACCAACCCAAGACGGTTGCCTGCGAACAGGATTGCGGTGAGCGTGGTGCCCATCCCCTCGAGGTCGGGTTCCATCTCAACCTGTGCGGCGATCGCCGAATTGCCGGCCCGTACCGCGGCGTCAAGCTTGGCGAGCAGGTCGCCGCCCGGTTCGTCGTCGTCGAGGTGGGCCAACGCGGCAATTACCAACTGGGAAGCGACTTCACCGGCGGCATGCCCGCCCATGCCGTCGGCAAGCGCCAGCAACCGCGCGCCGGCATACACTGAGTCTTCGTTGTTGGAACGCACCAAGCCGACATCGCTGCGGGCGGCATAACGCAAGACCAAAGTCACGGCCGCAACTCGATTACCGTCTTGCCGATACGAACCGGCGTGCCAATGGGAACCCGTACCGCCGTCGTCACCTTCGCCCTGTCAAGGTATGTACCGTTGGTCGATCCTAGATCTTCGACGTACCATTCCGAGCCGCGCTGGGAAAGCCGCGCGTGCCGCGTCGAGGCGTATTCGTCGGTCAGCACCAGAGTGGAGTCGTCGGCGCGTCCGATTAACACCGGCTGGCCGCTGAGGGTGATACGGGCACCCACCAATGCCCCCTCGGTCACTACCAGGTAGCGCGCATTAGTCAGCCGCCGCCGCGACGGCAATAATGTGCCGCGCAACGTCAACCCGCGCCGCACCATCACGGCGCCGGTCGGGGCATAGATGTCAGTCCGCAAGATTCTCAGCACCGACCAGATGAATAGCCACAACAACATCAAGAACCCGGCACGCGTCAGTTGCAGTACTAGTCCCTGCATCTGGCGTCCCCTCCGTCCTGCCGCCGCACGCTTAGCGTGCCCGGATATAGCAACGTCACGATACTTGGACGGTGGTCTATACGGGCCGAAGCTGGATAGCTTCGCGACCTACGGGCTCAATGGATGTGGACGACGATCTCCGAGTGGCCCAGCCGGATCACATCGCCGTCGGCCAACTGCCACTCCTGCACAGGCGCGTTGTTGACGGTGGTGCCGTTGGTGGAGTTGAGGTCCGACAGCAGCGCGACATGGCCGTCCCAACGGATCTCCAGGTGACGGCGCGACACACCGGTGTCCGGCAACCGGAACTGGGCGTCCTGGCCACGGCCGATGATGTTGGGGCCTTCGCGCAACTGGTAGGTGCGCCCGCTGCCGTCGTCGAGCTGCAACGTGACGGCGGTCCCGGAGGACGGATAGCCGCCCTGCCCGTAGCCGCCGTAGCCACCGGCCTCGGCGGGCTGGCCGTAGTCATAGTCGCGACCCGCCGGCTCGGGGTATCCGCCGCCTTGGGCGCCGTATGTCGGAGCGGGCGCGTCGCCGTAACGGCCGTAGTCGGGCTGTTGGCCGTAGTCCTGGCGGCCGTATCCCTGGCCACCGGCATAGCCCTGGTCGTATCCGCCACCCTGCTCGGGATAGGGCGCCCGCTGGTCGGGCGCGCCGTAGCCGGCCTCTTCGTGGCGGGCTGGTCCGCGGCCGTAGTCGGGGTACTCGCCGTAGCCCTGGCCACCGGGTTGGCCGTAGCCGCCCTGGCGGTAGCCGGCGTCATAACCCTGACCGCGTTGGTCGGGGTAGCCGCCGCGTTGGTCGGGGTAGCCGCCTTGTTCTGGGTAGCCGCCGCGCTGGTCCGGGTAACCGCCCTGCTCGGGGTAGTCACCCTGGTCCGGATACCCGCCCTGGTCGGGTGGCGGCGCCGGATAACCCTGCTGGTCGGGATAGCCGCCCGATTCCGGCGGATAGGGACCCCGAGGGTCCTGGCCACCACGCGGGTCGTCTTGCGGATGCCCATAGTGCTCGTCGTAGTACTCGTCGCCCGGCCGCCCCGGCCCCTGGCCGCCGCGGTAGCTCGAATTCTCGGTCATCGGTGGTACTCCTGGTTCTGCGCTGAACGCATGGTCTGATTGTGGCGGGGCAAGGTCGCTAGCTGTCGGGCGGGGCGCGACATCGGGGTTGACAGCACCGCGGACGCGGAACTGGCCGGTATGTAGGTTCGCCGACTGCTCGAACCCGACGACCACGTCACCATATGTTTGCCACCCCTGTTCGCCGATGTATGCCGCCAACTGCTTAGCGAAAGCGTCTGAAGTGAGGTCCGGGTCGGCGCCCACTTTCTGGTAGTCGTGCATACCGAGGGTAATGATGTATTCGTTGGGAGCCAAAAGGCGATCGCCCTGGAGCGGGCGAGTTCCGTCGGCCGCCTCCCTGCGCAGCAAGGCTTCCACTTCTTCAGGGACGATCGATCCGCCGAACACCCGGGCGAACGCGTCACCGACGGTGACCTCAAGTTTGCGCTCGATGCGTTGAACTAGCCCCTTCTGGCTGCCGGTGTCCAAGCGCCCGCCTCGGTCCTTGTCTATCGCTGCTGCACGGCGGACGGTCATCCGGCGTGTCGCATCACGCGTGTCGTACTTCAGCATGGTATCGGGCCAGCGCAGCGCAGCGGCACTTGTAGAACTCTGAGAATCGCATCGATCCAGGTCAAGGCTGGGTTCGGCGCGAGCCGCCGGCGGTGACGAGCGCCGTTATCGCGGCGTCGGCGTGGTTGGGGATGGCGGCTACTACAGTGGTAGGCTCCACCGGTTGTTTAGGGCGAGTGGCGGAATGGCAGACGCGCTGGCTTCAGGTGCCAGTGTCCTTCGGGACGTGGGGGTTCAAGTCCCCCTTCGCCCACAAAATTGAGTTGAGTCGAGTCATACCCTTCGGTTTTTGGCCGATGTGTATCTCGCGCGTGACCTCGCCGCGACGCTGACGAAGAACGCTGATCACCATGACGGTGGTCGCAGGAATCGCCGCGCTCGCAATGGCAACATGCGTCGGCTACTACTTCGGTCGGCGCAGGGGCTCGAGGCCGTCAACCTGGAAGCAGCGAACGAGTCGGATGACGCTGGGGAAGCTGGCGATCAGCCTGCTCGTCTTACTGACCGCGCGCCGCATCCGGCACAGCTTCCGGCTCGGGCACATGTCCGCGGACGCGATGCAGCTCTGGGGACTGAGACTTATTGCGCCACTTGAGTTGCTGCGGGGCGGCGTAGCGCGGATGCGGTCCTACTGATGGCTGCATTGCAAGACAAAGTCGCGTTGGTGACCGGTGCGTCGTCGGGCCTCGGCGCTGAGACGGCTCGCCTGCTTTCCCGGCAGGGCGCAACGGTTTTCGGCATCGGCCGGGACATTGGACGGTTGGCCGAAACATTCGCCGACGTGGAACGGGGTTCATACGCGTCGGTGGACGTTGCTTCGGCACAGGCGTGCCGAGGCGCAGTCAAGCAGTGCGTTCGCGAGTTGGGTGGGCTAGACGTCCTTGTCAACATCGCCGTCGATCACCCAGTCGCCGCCGTCGCGCCGAGCACGTGTCCGCAAATTCCGTACGTCGCTGCCGCCCTCAGGCTCGGAGATCGCCAGCGCCGCAAGCTTGAGGTCGCCGGGTGATCCGAAACATTGCGGCGCCCACTCGAGCATCTGCTCCGGAGAGGCAGCTTGCCCGATGGCCGAAAGCGCCAGTGCCGGCATGACGATCGCCAAACCGATTCCGGCGCAACCCCAGAACAGCTCCTCCATGAACATCGGCAACGAGAGGCCGCTCGGGTCCCCGATCAGATCGCGATAGAACAATGGGCTGTAGAAGCCGCGCTGCGCAGCTTCCTCCAACACCGGCCACGGGAATTCCTGCCGCTGGTCGTAGTCGAGGGCAACAGGACGTATGACGGACTCGGCGAACTCGTGGGCACGCCGCGCCAGGTCGTGTTGAGCCGCGGTCGGCGTCAGGCCAAAGGTCATCGGAGCCCCGTTTCAGTTGCTCGTAGTAATTACCCTCTGTCAGCCGATCCAATCGCGAGCCGATGCGAGGGTCAGGCCGCAGTCCGCGGCCCGGCCTCGCGGATGGGCAAATGAAACACGGTTGCGGTCACCGGAACGGCGTCAGCTTCGCGCCGCGCGAGTAACGCGGCGTTGTCGGGCAACTGCCGTGAGTTGAGCTCGCCCGCCGCGATTCGGCGGAGAGTGGCGTGAGCCGCAGCCAGCTGTTCGCGCTTGCGGTACTGGCCGCCGGGCAGCTTGACGCCTGCCCAGACGCCGTACTCTTCTCGGTTCTCGACCGCGTACCGGGCGCACAACCGCTGTTGCGCGAGTGGGCACCGCCGCAGGCAGAGCAGCCGCGCCTCGGTGGCGGACTGTTCATAAGCGCGTGCCTTGGCGGCACCGTCGCCGCCGTCGTCATCGGCATAGCCGAACCACAACTCCGGGTTGACCGAACATGGATGCCCCACTTGTCGCCTCCTTCTGACCGAAACGTATGCATAAGCGTATACGCAGCGATACGGGTTTGACAAGAGAAACGTGATAAAAACGTATATACCCAGGATCGCGCATAGGTCTGTGTACTATCCGAATATGCCCGGAGCGCTGCGGTGAGCCGCGAATCGGCCGGGGCGGCGATCCGAGAACTGCGCGAGTCACGGGACTGGTCGCTGGCCGACTTTGCCTCGGCGACCGGTGTGAGCATCATGGGCCTGAGCTACCTGGAGCGTGGGGCCCGCAAGCCGCATAAAAGCACAGTTCAGAAGGTAGAAAACGGGCTTGGCTTGCCACCGGGAACCTACTCGCGACTCGTGGTAGCCGCCGATCCTGCGGCTGAGCTCGAGCGGTTGACCGCGGTCACGCCGGCAGAACCGCCTCCCGCGCGAGCCACTGGGCCCATCGTCGTGGACCGGCACACCGACACCGAGGTCCTCGAGGGATACGCCGAAGCTCAGCTCGACGCCCTCAACTCGGTGATCGAGCGACTACCTGAGGTGACATCAAACGAATACGAATCGTATATTCTGTCTGTGATCGGACAGTGCGTGAAGGCCGAGATGCTGGCCGCCAACTCATGGCGGGTGGCGGTCAATGCCGACGCAGCTTCGGCAGGACGGCTTATGCGGCATCTGCAGGCGTTGGAGACAACGCGCAGCGCGCTTCTGGAGCGTATGCCGATGAGCCTGAGTGCGCGGTTCGACCGGGCATGCGCACAGTCGTCGCTGCCGGAGCCGGTCATCGCGGGAATGCTCGGTGTCACCGCCGCGGAAATGTGGGACATCCGGAATCGGGGAGTCATCCCACCGGGGGCGCTGCCGCGCGTGCGGGCTTTTGCTGACGGTGACACCACTTCGGGGGAAGCCCAGTGAGCGCGAGCGAATTGGCGGCATTGAGCCGTGCGCACGAATTGTTCGCCGGCCCTACGCGGCGAGTAACACCGGACGCAGGCGCGGCGCCGTACGACCGGTTGCTGGAACGCGCCGCTAGGCTGAATACCGGTGGGGGACATGAGCTTTACCAGTCAGCAGTAGACCGCAGCCGGGCAGCCCTGCGTTCGGCCGCCGCCACTGACGACGCGGTCGCAGCCACCACAGCGCAAGCGCACCGCGACCACGCCGACGCCCGCACCCTGACCAAGGGTGTTCTCGACGAGGCCCGCGCGGATACTGCGATACCGGACACGCCGATGGCACAGCGTGAGGCGATGCGCCGCCGGGCGGCGCGGCTGCGGGCGCAACGAGCCCATGTGGTGTCGGCCCGCCAGCAGGCCCGCCGGCATCGGGCGGCGTTGCGCGCCTTGCACTACCGAGTCTTGCGACGCGGCGGCTACCGGGCCGGCCTGCGATTGCCGCCGGCAAACAGCCGCGCCGGGATCGCGGTCAGGGCGGCTCTGTCGCGGCTGGGCAGTCCGTATGTCTGGGGCGCGACCGGGCCCGACCGGTTCGATTGTTCGGGGTTGACCCAGTGGTCCTACGCGCGGGCGGGAATGCACTTGGACCGCACCACCTATCAGCAGATCTACGACGGGATCCCCATCCCCCGTTCCCAGGTCCGTCCGGGCGACCTCGTCTTTCCCAGCGCCGGACATGTGCAGATGGCGATCGGCAACAATCTGGTCGTCGAGGCACCGCATGCCGGCGCCACCGTCCGGATCAGCCCGCTTGGCACGGGCGTGCAGATCAGGCGCCCACTGGGGTAACGGCGATGGTTGTTGAGCGCGTGACCCCTGAGTACGGTCAAGCCATGGCAGAGCATGCCGGGCGGTCGATCGGCGCCATCGGGGAAAGCCAAGCCGCGTTGGCGAGGCAGCACACGGCAGCCGCGGAGGCCGATCGTGCTCTGGCGGAAGCACTCGCCAGCGCGCATGCGGCAACGGTCGAGGGGGTCAGGCACCTCGACGCGATCGCCGCCGAAATCGACCACGCTGTTGCGAATCAGACTGCCATCGGACTCGATACCGCGATGGGTGCGCGAGAGTTCCAGAAGTTTCTAATCGGCAAGCAACGCGAAATCCTGGCCGTCGTGTCCGATGCGCACGAGCTCGATGTTGCGAAAAAGGCTGTCTTGGAGAAGTTGACGGCGCACTACAACGCCTCGACCGGCTAGCGGTTGCGCTCGGCTGACGGCTGTGCACGAGTGAATTGTCGGCACCGACACCCCTGGCTACTGTCACCTGCATGTTGGGGCCGCAAAACGATCCGCCGTCCCGCGGCTGATTTATGGCAACACCTGGTGACGTGCTTGCCGCCGTCGAGCACGTCAAGGAATGCACAGGCGACCCGAAAGCATGGCTGACCGGGCTGACACCGCAAGAGGTAACGGACGCGGTGACGGTATTCGGAGCAAGCCCGCAACGGCTCGACGGAGTCCTTGCCAGGATCCGACAACAGCACCCGGACCTGTTCGACCAGAGGACCGGGGAGATGATCGTCCCGTCGCAGACGGGACCCGGTCGCCGGCCGGCAGGCCCGCTACCCGACGATCACGTCTCCGATCGTCAGGAGGGCGACGCCGCGGACGCGATCAGGGATGCCGAAGCTGCTCTTGCACATCAGAATTCGGCAACCGCTCAGGTTGACCTGCAGGTGGTGACCGCAGTGCTCAATGCGCACCAGAAGAATGCCGAGGGCCGGGAAGCCCTGAACAGGTTGCAGCACGATATCGAGGCGGCGGTCACAACGCGATCTGACCTGGACACCCCGGCAGGAGCGCGCGACTTCCAGCGATTCCTGATCGGCAAGCTCAGGGATATCCGCGCCGTGGTGGCCAACGCGAGCCTTGACGATACGTCGAACTCAGCGCTGATGGCGGCCTGGACGTCGCTGTACAACTCCGCCAAGCCCGAGACGGGTGATGCGGACGAACAGCGCCGGTCGACCGGAGCATCCGCCGGTTCCCCGGCGGAAAGCGCGGGCCAAACCCCGCCGGCAGCGGCTGACGGCGGCGTGGACTCCTACCTGGATTCGCTGCCGGTTGACGATCCCGGCTTGCTGCCCGCGGACATGCCGGCACAAATCCCGCCGGCAGCGGCGCCGATGCCGAGTATTCCCTCGTTTGGTGGGGGAGGGATCCCGGGCGGGGGAGCGATGCCGGGTTTGGCTATGCCGGGCGGCTTTCCGCTTTCCGGGCCACTGCAGGGCGCCGACGGCGAACGTTCACCGAAGGACCTCGACGACGCGCTGCTGGAAGCAGACGACCCGACGGACCAGCCGTCGAACGACCCAGACGGCGACGGGCAGGCGGACCATCACGCCGCCGAATCGACGGCGTCGCAGCCGACAACCGGCCCGACGACCGTCACGCTGCCCAACGGGGAAACCGTCACTGCTGCCAATCCTCAACTCGCAGCGGCTATCAAGGCCGCAGCGGGTGGCATGCCAATCGCAGACGCGTTTCGTCAGGAGGGGATGACCATTCCGCCTCCGGGGACTGCGGTTCCCGATCCGGTCGACCCGTCGCGGGTCACACCCGGGGATATCGGCATGCTCACAGATCGCCACGCTCTTGCCCTCGGCGAAAGCCGGGCCCTGCTCAACGGGCAGATCCAGCACATTTCCACCGTGAACGGGCCCAGCTTCCTAGGCTGGGAGCATCCTCCTGGACCGGTTACGACAGCTGCACCGGACAGGACCGACCCACCGGCGCCCACCAGGCCGGCTACTGCCGAGAGACCCGAAAGAGCCTAGTAAATCCGGCGCCCGCCGGCAGATCAAGAGGAGACAGGGATGGCAGACCGAATCCATGTGGTGCCCGACAACTTGCGTCAAGCCGCCAGCCATCACCAAGAGACGTCCGAGTATCTGCGGACCTTGCCGTCGTCGCATCAGGCGATCCAAGACAGCCTGGACTCGCTGGGTCCGATCTTCGGCGAGCTGCGGGAGGCCGGTCGCGAACTCCTCGAGCAAAGGCGCATGTGCTACGAGCAGCAAGCCGACAGCCACGCGAAAATGGCGGACAACCTGACAAAATCGGCCAGCATGTTCGAAGAGCAAGAATCAGACTCCGTCCAGAGGTTCAAGCGCATTTCTGACGACAGTCAATGACTGAGGCCGACCCTGCGTTCGACACCGTGCACCCGAGCGGACACATCCTCGTCCGCTCCTGCCGGGGCGGGTGCATGCACAGCGTCACGCTGAACGAAGCCGCGATGGACACCGACGCGGAAACCTTGGCGCAGGGCATTTTGTTGACCGCCGACGTCTCGTATCTCAAGGCGGTGATGGAAGTCCGCGGCGAGATCGTGGCGGCCGGCTATACCCCGTCCGCCGAAGTCCCAACCGCCCACGATCTCGACACGGCGATCGAAAAGTTGGTGGCGCATGAGCTGCATCGCCGAGCCGATACGGAGCCGTGACGACGGCGCGGCCTAGCGGATCCAGGTCTTGACCGCGTCGCGATCCGGCGCGATATCGGTGGGTGGCTCGACAGGATTGGCACCGAACAACTCTCGCGCCCGGCCAAGCAGTGCGCGTACCTCGTTCAGCTGCTGTTGCAGCCCGGAATCAGCCACATGCTTAAGCTACCCAGCCGCAGTTATTCGCACAATTCACCATTAAGCACGAATGCTCGGGCAGCGAAACAGTGAAGTTGTCGATCCAAAGATGACGGTAGGCTTGGCCGGTGGCGATCTTCGGTCGGAATACGGCGCGGCAGCGCCTCCGGAGAGCTACCCGAGAATCGCTGAAGATTCCGGCCTTCAGCTCCCCGGTGGACTGCACCCCGTGGGTGACGGGTGGGTTGTGGCCTGCCGAGCTGTCGACAGTTACTGCCGAGACCGCCCCGCTTGTCAAATATCTGAAAGCCGACTTGCAAAAGATTGTCAATTCGGCAAACGAAGAACTCATGGGCATCAGGCGAGCGGGATTGGCTGATCCGGTACGGCAGGCAGAAGAAGCCCGAGTGATCAATGGTGCTCGCGCCTTCGCTGTTCGGCGAGTCGAGTCAACAGTTCGTCATCTCCGTAACATAACGCCGAAATTGCCGGCGGAACATCGGCCGGTAAACCCGGTAAATGGCAGCAATGACGCCGGAGACACCGAAAAGACGCGGCGATTGAAAGGAGTCCCTGTCCCGCCAACGGAAACGGACGAACCCACCGAGCGGCCCGCACCGCCGCGACCGGAGTATTTGGATCACCGCCGTGAGGTGCCCGCAGCCGGCCGGCATGCGGCCGAACCGGTCGCCGCGGCAGAGCAACCGGCGCCGGCGGCCGAACTGGACTTCGCCGAACCACCGAGCTCGGCGCCATCACGCCCCTTCGACTCTGACGACACCGACGTGCTCGAGGAGATTGCGACGGTGCTGCAGGAGATTGCATCCGTCACGGAGGCTCCGCTCGACCAGGCGCTCCGGCGACCCGCGCCCGCTCTCCGCACCGAGGTTTCGGTTGAGGAACCGCCCCCGCGGCCCCCTGCCGCCAGCCAACCGGAGCCGCCGGTTAATCCCATCGATGACGCCGTGACCGCGCATCAGCCCGCGCCGCCGGTCGAGTCGGAGTCGGAGCGCGAAAGGCTGGATCGGTTACTCAAGTTCGTGGCTCATCAGGAACCTGGGTTGCGCTGGGCCGTCGGTAACCGTGAGGACGGGACCACGTTGTTGGTGACCGACCTCGCGCACGGCTGGATACCGCCGGGAATTAGGCTGCCCGCCGAGGTCCGGCTGCTGGCGCCGGACCGGCGCGCCGGCAACGCGGCGGCGTTGCTCGGACCGACCGCGATGTTGGCGACCTACGCCCCCAGCGATCCGTTGGGGTGGGCGGCCGACTACGACGTTGCGGACATTTCGTCGCAACCTCGTGAGCTACCGGCCGTTGACGACTTGGGCTGGCTGCTGAGCGAGGCGACGCACTGGCGCGATGGTCTGCCGCGGCTGGTTCACACGTTGGCCAAGGCGGGTGCCGCGGGAACAGGCGTCCTCGACGCCGAAGTCGACATATTGCGGGTATACCTCGATACTTCGCGGTACCAGCTTTTCGCTCAGTACCCCGACGTCGACACCGGGTTGCTCCTCAATTGCCTGCTGCTGGCCGCCACCGAGGGTATCGCCACCGGGAACCTGGTGAACGCGAATTATCACTTCGCCTGGTTCCAAATGCTCAGTGCGCCACCGCCTAGCGGATGGAAAGCCAACCCGTAGGGCATGGCGCTCACGTGTGCAGGGAATGAATTGACGCTGGTCGGAGGGGTCGAGATACTGTCATGATGCCGGGGTCAGGCAGTCGCGCGCAGCTAAGCGATAAGGATCTCGTCGAATCGGTTCTGCGTGAACTGAGCGAGGCCGCCGATAAGTGGGAATTCTACTCGTTGGTGGAGCGCCACCACGACGGCCGACCGGACATGATCGGCATGGAGGCGGTCAACCAGCTGCTCGTCGCACTCGAGGTGCATCGGTTCGACTTCTGTTTCATCGGTGCGGGTTACGAGAAGGAAGTCGACGAATTCCTCACGGTCAACCCCGGTTTGGCGGGCCGGTTCAATCGGAAATTGCGCTTCGAGTCGTACGCTCCCGACGAGATGGTGGAGATCGCTGTCCGCTACGGGGAACCGCGCGCGACGGTGATCGAACCCGCGGCCCGCGAAGCGCTGAACATTGCCTGTAAGACGCTGCGGGCCTATCTGACACCCGAGGGAACTCACGGAATCGACGTGATGCAGAACGGGCGTTTCGCCCGTAACGTCGTCGAGCGTGCCGAGCGGCTCCGCGATTCGCGGGTGGCCGCCCAGCACCGCACCGACAGGGGCTCGGTGACCGTCGAAGATCTGGAAACCCTGCGCACCCAGGACATCGTCGCGGCCGTAGTAGACGCATGCGCGGAAAAGCATGTGCCGGTTCAGCTTTGACCGCCAGTCGCCACTTGATCGCTAAGACGCGACCGGGTCGAACCGGAACACCGCGAGGCGTCCCGCCAGTGCCTCGAATTCGTCGGAGGTGCCGTCGACGACCATGCCGGACCGCTTGGCGAACGCTACACCGACCGGGACCTCCACCGGGAAGGCCCGAAGTATCGGGCGCGCTTGGGTGGGAGTCAGTTCGACGATCTTGACGGGCCGGGACCGCCGGCCCCGGCTGAGCGTGCCGGTGCCCGCGGCCCGGGCATTGGCGGCCCAGTCCGCGCCGGGATATCCGGCGACCACATAGAGGGCGCCATGGAATTCGAACGGTGTCATCGGCGTGCTGCGCGGCTGACCCGACTTACGTCCGGGCACCGTCAACACCATGGCGGGCCCGGTCGGTATGCCGAGCTTTTGCACGGCCATCATCACTTTGTTCATCCGCTTGAGATAACGCGGGGGACGGGGATCGGACATGTCTTAGCCTCTCTGCCTATTTCTTGAGCTATTTCGTGAACAGATAGCGGTGCTCAGTTACCCACTGCGCGAAGGTGGTCGCCGGGCGGCCGGTGATCTTCTCCACTTCGCTGGTGACCAGCGCCGGCTTGCCCAGCGTCTCGGCGAGCATCGCCGCATAGGCGTCGGCGAATTCGGCGCCGAGACCCAAACTGATGAAGCGCTGCCGCACGACATCCGGTGGCACCTCGAAGTAGCGCAGTGGGCGACCCAAGACACGGCCGATGATCTCCACCAACTCGGAATTGCTAAGCGCTTGCGGCCCGGTCAACGGGATCCGTTGTCCGACCAGCTCATCGGTCAACAATGCCCGCGCGGCCACCGCCGATATGTCCGCATCGACGATCGGCGCGGCCGACGCCGCGGCGTACGGCCCGCCGACGACGTCGCCGGCGAGAATCTGCGCTGCCCACATGCCGACGAAGTTCGACGCGAACACCGCGGGTCGCAGGCTCACCCAGTCCAGGCCGGAGTCGACGGCGAGCTGTTCGACCTCCTTGTTGCGGTCGCCGCGGAACCGCGACGGTTGCCGCGAAAAGTCGTCGTCGGCGTTGATGGCCGACAGCGCGACCAGCTTGGTGACCCCGCTGCGCCGCGCCAGTGCCACCACGTCGGCGAGTTCGTCGCCCAGTGCGCGGGAATTCAGGAACACCGCCGACGCTCCGGGCAGCGCGTCGGCCGGCGAGCTCACCGCCTCGACGCCGTCGGGAAATCCGGCGGTCTCCGGTGCGCGGGTGACTGCCCGCACCCGTGCACCCGCGGCGGCAAGCTCCGAAACAAGTGGGCGCCCGACATTGCCGGTCGCTCCG
>JAFAID010000122.1 GCA_019236925.1 Mycobacterium sp.
TTGCTGGTGGGCGATCGCCATCATGACAAGCGCTCGTTGACATCGCTGTCTGGACGGCGAAGCGAGTGTGCGGCGCTTGACAGGCTGCTGGATCAAGTGCGTGGCGGTCACAGCGCCGTGATGGTTCTGCGGGGCGAGGCGGGCATCGGCAAGACGGCATTGCTGCGGTATGTGACCGATCAGGCGGCGGGCTTCACCTTGGCATGGTGCATGGGCGTCGAATCGGACATGGAGTTGGCTTTCGCTGGGCTGCACGACCTATGCGGGCCGCTGCTGTCCTGTCTGGACGGGTTGATCGAACCGCAGCGTGAGGCGCTCAGTGTGGCGCTCGGTCTGAGGTCCGGGGAGCGCCCGGAACCGTTTCTGGTGGCGCTGGCGGCGCTGAACCTCTTGGCGCAGGCCGGCGAGGAGCGCCCGCTGCTATGCGTGGTCGACGACATGCAGTGGGTGGATCAGGCCAGCGCTCAGGTGCTCGGATTTGTGGGGCGGCGGCTGCTGGCCGAGCCGGTGGGGCTGGTTTTTGCGGTCCGCACGACGCCGGGCTGGGATGATCCGCTCGCAGGGTTACCCGATCTGCGGTTGTCCGGGCTGGACGAGCGGTCGGCTCGGGCGCTGCTGGCATCGGTGACCACGGCGCGTCTCGACGAGAGCGTGCGGCGACGCATCGTCGAGGAGGCGCACGGAAACCCACTGGCACTAGTGGAGCTCGGCGCGGTGGATTTCGCCGGCGGCTTTGCCAGGCCTGACGCCGTCAGTGTTCCGCGCCGGATCCAGGACCAGTACCTGACGCGGCTGCGCGCGTTGCCAAGGGGAACCCGACTGGCACTGTTGGTGGCCGCGGCCGATCCGGTCGGGGATCCGGCGCTGCTGCAGCGCGCGGCACACCTCGTGAATGTGCCGATCCACGCAGCCGATTCGGCTGTTGACGCAGGACTGTTGGATCTTGGCGCCGGGGTCCGGTTTCGCCATCCGTTGCTGCGCTCGGCGGTGTACGGGGCCGCCGAGGAGGAAGAGCGCCGGGCCGTGCATGCCGCGCTCGCCGAAGCGACCGACCCGCAACTCGACCCCGACCGGCGGGCCTGGCATCGCGCCTACGCTGCGGGTGCCGCCGACGAGGAGGTGGCCGCCGAGCTGATCGGGTCGGCCGATCGCGCCCAGTGCCGCGGCGGGGTGGCCGCGGCGGCGGCGTTCTGGGAGCGGGCGGTGGCGCTGACCCCCGATCCGGGCCGGCGGGCCGCCCGTGCACTAGTGGCCGCTGAAGCCAAATACGCCGCCGGTGACTTCGCGGCGACCGAGAAGCTGTTGGCAGCCGCCGAAGTAGGTCCCCTTGACCAGCAGGGACAGGCGCGCCTTGAGCGCATGCGCGTGCAGATCCAATTCGGCCTGCAGCTGACGTTTCTGCTTAACCGCGGCAGAGAGGCCCCGCTGCTGCTGCTGCAGGCGGCGGCGCGGCTGCAGCCGCTGGACCCCGTTCTGGCGCTGGAAACGTTGCTGGAAGGCCTGGTAACCGGCATGTACGCCGGTCGCCTCGCAGCAGGGGATAGCTTGGCCGCCGTGGCGCACGCGGCGAAATCCGTGCCGCTGGGGCCCGAGCCAGCGCATCCGCTGTTGCTGCTGCGCGGGCTGGCGGTGCGGGTGCTTGACGGCTATGTGGCCGCCGCGCCGCTGCTCAAAGAGGCGCTGCGGCTCTATCGGGCCCAGCCGATGCAGCTGGATGCGCTGTGCCACCCGTACTGCCTAGTGGTAGCCGAGCTGTGGGACGACGATGCGTGGTTCCAGATTTCCGACGGCCAAGTCCAGCTAGCGCGCTCCAGTGGCACCCTGAGCTGGCTTCCGGTTGCCCTGGGTTGGCTTTCGGAGTTTCACGTCCGGGCCGGCGAGTTCACCGAGGCCGAGGCCCTCATCTCGGAGTGGCAGACATTGGACCCGGGGGTCGGGGAGATCAGCTTGCAGTACGACGCGGTGCTGCTGGCGGCCTGGCGGGGCGACACGGCACACGCAACCGACCTATTCGAAAAGATGGTCGTCGCCGGTTCCAGGCGGGGTGAGGGCGTGGCATTGACTTACGTCGACTTCGCCAAGTCGGTGCTTTACAACAGTCTGGCGGAGTACGACCGAGCCGCCGAGGCGGCGCACAACGCCGTCGACGCAAACGACTTCCTCATCTCCTATTGGGCGCTCCCCGAACTGGTGGAGGCCGCGGCGCGAAGCGGGCTGCCCGCGCGTGCCGCTACGGCCTGTGAGCGGTTATCGGAGATGGCCGCGGCCAGCGGGACCTACAGCGCTCGGGCGGCGGCTGCGCTGGCGCGCGCACTAACATCCGACGGCAACGTTGCCGAAGGCCTCTACCGGGAGGCGATCGAATTACTCGTTGGGACCCGGATGGCGTCTCATCTCGCGCGGGCACGGCTGTGCTACGGCGAGTGGCTGCGCCGCGCCAAGCGCCTCCCCGAGGCGACCAACCAGCTACGCACCGCATTTGACGCGTTTTCGGCCATGGGCGCCAACGCATTCGCCGAACGCGCCCGCCGCGAACTGGAGGCGATCGGGGAGAAGGTACGGACCCATCGCGAGGACCCGGGGGCCGCACTGACGCCCCAAGAACATCAAATCGCCCAACTGGCCCGGACGCGGCGCACCAACCCCGAGATCGGCGCCGAACTGTTCATGAGCGCACGCACGGTGGAATGGCACCTACGGAACGTCTTCACCAAGCTCGACATCAGCTCACGCGACGAACTCGGAACCGCCCTCACCCGCCGCAGCCCACTCGCGGCGGCCACGCCAGAGCCATAGCACTCGTGCCGGTGCGGTTTGGTCATGTTTCGACGACCACGTTAGCGGCGTCAGGATTCGCGGTGTTCGGCACTTGATGAGGACGGTGGCGGGAGGGGTGCCGAGATCGGCGCCCTGGTGTTTCTGAGCGCCCGCAGGGTGGAATGGCACCTGCCCAATACCTTCTCCAGGCTCGGCGTCAGCTCATGCCACGAGCTCGACGCCGCTCTGCGCAGCCGCGACCGTCAGATGACCGCGGTCACGTCGAACCCAGGGCGCGCGCGACGCAGTAACGGGTTGCCGGCGTTAAGATTCGCGGTGTTGGGGGCTTGATGAGGACGGTGGTTGCGAGTGGGCGATCGCCATTACGACGCGGCTCCTTTGTGGTCGCTGTATGGGCGCCAAACCGAGTGCGCGGCGCTGGACGGGCTTTTGCATCGGGTCCGCGGCGGTCGCAGCGCGGTGTTGGTGCTGCGCGGTGAGGCGGGGATCGGCAAAACCGCGCTGCTGCGGTACGTGACCGATCGAGGGGCCGGCTTCAGCGTGGCACGATGCATGGGCGTCGAGTCGGAGATGGAGTTGGCGTTCGCGGGGCTGCACGATCTCTGCACGCCGATACTGTCCTGCCTGGATGCGTTGAGCGAACCCCAGCGCGACGCGCTCAGTGTGGCACTGGGTCTGGCGTCGGGTGAGCGTCCGGAGGCATTTCTGGTGGCGCTGGCGGCGCTGAACCTTTTTTCTCATGCCGCGGAGGAGCAGCCGCTGTTGTGCGTCGTCGATGACGTGCAGTGGCTGGATCAGGCCACCGCGCAGGTGCTCGGTTTTGTCGCGCGGCGGCTGCTGGCCGAGCCGGTGGGCCTGGTGTTCGCGTCCCGGATCGCCGGCCCCGCCAACATCGCCACTATGGCCCCAGCGGAGGATCCGCTGGCCGGTCTGCCCAGTGTGCGGTTGTCCGGGCTGGCCGAGCAACCGGCTCGGGAGCTGCTGGCATCGATGAACACGGCGCGCGTCGACGAAAGCGTGCGACGACGCATCGTCGAGGAAGCGCACGGAAACCCCTTGGCATTGCTCGAACTTGGCGCGGTGGATGTCGCGGGCGGGTTCGCCATGCCCGACACCGCCAGCGTTCCGCGTCGCATCCAAGATCGATTCCTGACGCGGCTGCGTAGGCTGCCACAGCACACCCAGCGGCTGGTGCTGCTGGCCGCGGCCGACCCGGTGGGGGATCCGGCACTGCTACAGCGCGCGGCCGTGAAGTTGGGCCTCGACATGAGCGCGGCCGAGTCGGCCGTGGATGCCGGGCTGTTGGAGGTGGGTGCGGGGGTCCGGTTTCGGCACCCGTTGCTGCGCTCGGCGGTCTATCAGAGCGCCGGAACAGGCGAGCGGCGGGCCGCCCATGCCGCGCTTGCCGACGCCACCGACTCGCAGCGGGACCCGGACCGACGGGCCTGGCACCGCGCTTACGCGGCCAGCGCCACGGACGAGGAAGTGGCCGCTGAGCTGATCGGGTCGGCCGATCGCGCCCAGCGCCGCGGCGGCGTCGCCGCGGCCGCCGCCTTCTGTGAAAGGGCGGTGGCGCTGACCCCCGACCCGAACCGGCGCGCCGAGCGTGCACTGGTCGCGGCCGAAGCCAAGTACGCCGCCGGAGATTACGTGGCCACCGAGAAACTGCTGACGGCCGCCGACATTGGTCTCCTAGACAAGCGGGACCATGCGCGACTCGAGCGCATGCGCGCGCAGCTCGAATCCGGCCTGCACATCGCATTTCTGCTTAACCGCGGCAGCAAAGCCCCGCTGGGGTTGCTTCGGGCGGCTCAACGGCTGCAGCCGCTGGATACCACTCTGGCGCTGGAGACGTTGCTGGAAGCACAGATGGCTGGCGATTATGCCGGCCGCCTGGCCGCTGGCGACGGGTTGGCTGAGGTGGCGCGAGCCGTCACAGCCCTTCCGCTGGAGCCCGAGCCACCCAATCCCGTGGTGTTGCTGCGCGGGCTGGCGGTGCGAGGGCTCGACGGCTATGCGGCTGCCGCGCCGCTGCTCAAAGAGGCACTACGCCAGTACCGAACGCAACCGCAACGGCTGGATGCGATCTCGCACCCGTATTTCTTCGTGGCGGCGGAGCTGTGGGATGACGACGCGTGGTTCGAGCT
>JAFAID010000142.1 GCA_019236925.1 Mycobacterium sp.
GCTGCAGTACAACTTCGTCTTCGACCGTGCCGGCGGTCTGGCGCAACTCAACAATCCGAGTTGGTCCCAGTGGGTCAGCACGATGACCCCGCCCAAGCCCGGGGAGCTGGCGAACGGAACCTATCAGCCATCGCTTGCGCCGGTTAATTTCAAGCAATCGAAGCCGGGAACGAAATACTTTACGGTGGCGGGGCCGCTTTCAATCCACAATCGCCGCGGGACCTTCCAGTTCATCCCCAGCAATCTGCAGCACTTCGTCGCGGCGGACGGCAAAGCCGAGAGCAATGTGGCGGCGGATCCGTCGCTGCCGGATGACCGACGGGATGTGCAATTCACAGTCAACGGCCAGTTTCAGCCGGTCATCAAGAGCAAGGCCGGACAGACCGAGATCTGGGCGCTCGCGAATGTGAGCGACTTTGCCTACATGAACGTCCAGCTCACGGAAACTGCGACTGGACGACATCCGCCGATCGCCATCGTTGGCCAGGATGGAAACCCTTATACCAGCGTCCACTATCCGCCGACCGAGGAGGGCACACGGCTGCTCATTCCACCGGCGAGCCGGTTCGCGATCGCAGTGACGATACCATCCGAAGGCGATCTCGTTCTCGAGATGCCGGAGCGCGGCGGCGGCGCAAAGACGATCACCGAAGCGGGCGTGCTCTATACCAATAATGGAACGGATAATCCTCCAGCCGTGCTCGGGAGCCTGAGCGTCCTGCCGTCAGCGGTCAGCTATGCCGACGGGTTCTTCGTCTTTCCAACCCAGGTGCTAGCGAGAGCCACGGCCTCGGAAGTGGGCGGCGTAACGACCCCCTTCGTCGAAGGTCAGCCGCTCGGCGGCTACACGTCCTTTGTCGACCTCGCCAAAACCACGCCGGACGTCAAGCGGCAGATCCTGATATCCGGCGGATTTCTCAACAATTTGGCGAGCGTCGAGGACCCGAAAGCGTTCACGTATGCATTCGACGGCGGTTTATTTCCTAACGTGCCGCTGATCCAGCCGCGGCTCAACTCGGTCGAGGAGTGGAGGTTCGTCAACCACAACAACGACGAGCATCCCATCCATGTCCACGTCAATGACTTTCAGGTGATCGAGTACTTCGATCCGACGACGGGTCTGCGCACCGGCCCCGACCAGTTTTCGATCGACAACGCCAACGCGCCGGCACCGACCATGCACAGTGACGAGAGCGTGATCCAAGGCGGCATCCTCGCGATCCGCACCCGGTTCGACGAATACACCGGGCTTTACGTGACGCATTGCCATCGCCTCAACCACGAAGACAACGGACTGATGGCGCTCGTTAACGTCATACCGGCCGCCTCCATTTATGCGCTAGCCGTTCCAGGCGCCCCGGGCAAACCTGCCGAGGTTCGCCTGTACGACGGCAACGGCGACCGGTTCGTCGCCACCGTCATCCCGTTTCCTGGTTTTGAAGGCAACGTCAATGTAGCGATGGGGGATGTCGATGGTGATGGCATTCTTGACCTGATTGTCGGCGCGGGGGCGGGCCGCGCGCCGGAGGTCGTGGCCTACGCCGGGGCATCCATACGCGGCAGAGGGACCTTCGGAACGGAGCTGGCGCGCTTTCAAGCATTCGAGTCCGCCGCGCGTGGCGGTGTCAGCGTCGCTGCTGCCCAGATCGACGGGATGACCTCCGACAACATCATCGTCGGATCCCCTCCCGGCGTCCCGAGTGAAGTGAAGGTCTATCAAACCCAGCTGTCGTCTGCGCCCGGCGTTGTACCAGCGCTCTTTTCGAGCTTCAAACCGTATGGTGACGACCGCTCCGGGGTCAGCATCGCCACCGGTTTCGTCGATTTTTCGACGGGCCGCGAGAGCATCATCACCGCTCCCGGGCCGGGCAGCACGACCGAGGTCAGGGTATTCGCCTTCCCGCTGTTGAAGCCAGCGAGTAAGGCTGGCGACGGTAGCGCGCAAGCGGCGAGCACCGACCAACCCGTGAACACCGCCTCGTTTATGCCGTTCGGGAGGGCGTATCGGGCCGGCGTTTCCCTCGCGACGGGCTGGCTCGCCGGCTCGCTCGGTGGCGCCAAGCGCATTATCGTCGGTCAGCTCGCCGACAGCGGCTCGGTAAAGGTCTTTTCGAGCGGCTCCGCACTGGACGGGGGTCCGTCACTTTATCTGCAGAGCCCCCTGCACCACGACCACGGCGCCCACTTCCGCGAGATCGCCGCCTTCAAACCATTCGATGGATCCGCCGGCACACGGGTCGCCACCACCAGCACGACGACGGGCGCCAATCTGCTGGTCAGCGGTGTCGCGGCTGGAGGCACGGACGCAAGCGTTCTCAAATACGAGTTGGT
>JAFAID010000256.1 GCA_019236925.1 Mycobacterium sp.
GCATCGCCCTCGCACCCGTCGAAGGTGAAGTGCGCGTTACCCGGGAGCCGTCGGGGTCCTGCAGCACCGTTGAGGCGGGTGTCCTCGACGCCTGCCAGCACTCCGTCGATGAGACGGTCGCGCAGCAGTCGCAGCCGCGCGCTGTTGGCCTCCAGCCCGTCCACGGCAAGCTGCATCGCCGTCGCCATGCCGACGGCACCGGCGACGTCGGGCGTGCCGGAGCGAATGTCGCGCTCCTGACCACCGCCGTGCGACAACGGCACGCAGCCGACATCGCGGCGCAGCAGCAGCACGCCCACACCGGGCGGCCCGCCGAACTTGTGGGCGGCCACGCTCATCGCCGACAGCTGGCTGGCGGCGAAGACGACCGGCAGCTGCCCCACCGCCTGAACCGCGTCGCTGTGCATCGGGACGTCAAATTCGGCCGCGACGGCGGCGAGTTCATCGATCGGCATGATGGTGCCGACCTCGTTGTTGGCCCACATCACCGACACCAGCGCGACGTCGTCGTGGCGCTGAAGCGCCTCACGCAGCGCGGCGCCGGACACCGACCCGTCGACGGCGGTGGGCAACCAGGTCACCTCGGCGTCTTCGTGTTCGACCAGCCAGGTCACCGCGTCCAGTACGGCGTGGTGTTCCACCGCGGTGGTGATGATGCGTCGGTGGCGTGGCTCGGCGTCGCGGCGAGCCCAGTAGATGCCCTTGACGGCCAGATTGTCGCTCTCGGTGCCGCCGGCGGTGAAGATCACCTCGGACGGACGCGCGCCGAGCTTGGCCGCGATCAACTCGCGGGATTCCTCCATTCGGCGCCGGGCGGCCCGACCCGTGGTGTGCAGCGACGAGGCATTGCCCACGGTGCTCAGCGCGGCCGTCATCGCCTCGATGGCAGCGGGGTACATCGGGGAGGTGGCGGCGTGATCGAGGTAGACCATGACCCGCCCAGAATACCGGCGACCTGGTTAAGCCCGGCAGCGCTCAGGAGGCCAGCACGGGCCGACGCTCCCCATGACCTGGGTGCAACGCCCCGGTGATGCGTATCGCGGCCTGGCAGCGGCGGGCCAGCTCGCGCCGATCGTCACCGGGCAGCTGCAGTGATTCGACATAGACCCGTGCCACGGTGCGGCGGGCGACCAGCAACCGACAGATCGAACGCGGCAGCGTGTCGTCACCGATATAGGCCGGGACGGTCGAGACCCTGCCGTCGCGGTGGTAGTAGCGCAGCCGCAGCGGCTGGACCGGTCGGCCGGTGTCGACGGCGGCCTGGAACATCGCCGGATAGAACGGCCCGGACGCCAGGCCGCACCAAGTGGTGCCCTCCGGGAACGCGACCACGGTTTGACCGGCGCGCAGCCGGGCGGCGACGGCGTCGACGACACCGGGCAGCTGGCGCAGGCTGGCCCGCTCGATCGGGATGACCTTGATGATGCACGCCATCATCCGCACGACGAGATTGGCGGCCACATCGGCGCGGCCGACAAACGACGCGGGCGCCGTCCGCCACCGGCTGGTGGGAAGTACCGCGGCGATCGTCACGATGTCGAGCCACGACACATGGTCGCTGACCACCAGCATGCCGGGCAGATTGCGAATCGGCCCGCCCGACACCGTGACCCGTACCCCGAGACACCACAGCAACACTCGGCAGTAAACCCGCTTGGCCTGCGACCGGCCCGGCAGCGGAACCGCGAGCAGCAGCAGCGCCGGCGCAAGCAGCAGACCCAGACTCACCCGGACCGCGACCCGCAGCACCACGATGAGCCGACGGGACGCTTCCGATCCGCCGGCCAGCAGACAACTCGTATCGCAGGATGCCCGCGGCAGCCAGGCGTGGTCGGGCGCGGTCGGACTGCTCATCAGGTCACCCCGCCCGCCGCCTCGGTGGCCGCCGCTACCGACCGGAGTCGGCGCAGGTAACGCGTGTCGGCCTGACGCTTGTCCAGCAGCGCGGGGAAATCACCCACGCCGAAGTCGGCGTCGTGGGCCGGCTCACCGCAGATGCGGGCACCCAGGCGCAGGTAACCGCGCATCAGCGGCGGGATGGCCGGTCGCGCGGGCGCAGGGATCTCGTCCAGGGTGTGCCCGTCGATGATCACCGGCCGGTGCGGATGCACCCAGTACTGCGGTGGGGCGGCGTGGCGGCGCAGCACGAAGTCGCGCACGCCGCGAATCTGGCTGCCCGGCGGCTCGCCGTCCCCCGCGTCACCTTCGATGGGAACCGACACGCAGCCGGTGACATAGTCGTAGCCACAACGATCGAGGTAAGCCAGGATGCCCGCCCACATCAGCAGCACCACAGCGCCGTTGCGGTGATCGCTGCGAACCACCGCGCGGCCCATCTCAACGAGTGACGGCCGCAGCGAATCCAGCGCACGGATGTCGAATTCGGTTGCGGTATAAAGCCCTCCGGCGGCGATGGCGCCGGTCGGTGACAGCATGCGGTAACAACCAACCAGCTCGCCCGAGTTGTCCTCGCGGACCAGTAAGTGGTCGCAGTGCTCGTCGAAACGGTCAACGTCAAGGCCGGCGTCCTGCCCAGTCAGCGAAAAACCTGGCTCGTTACTGAATACGTCATAGCGCAGCCGCTGCGCGGACTCGATCAGCGTGGGATCGGTGGACAGCAGTAGCGAGTACCGCGGCTCGGTGGACGAACCTGTCCCCGACGCGGGTTTATCAGCGGGTATGAGGACCGAGTCAACGCTCATGCCCACACAGTTAGCGATGTTGATCACTAATTGGCATCGACGCCGTGACGTGTCCGTGCACGGCAGATGACGATGTTGCAGCGAAGACCGCACAACCGCGCAGGTCGAGGGCACAAACGTTGCCTGGATCACAGTTTTCGTCCAAACTGCGACGGTGGCTGAGGTCGGCGGCGCGACGTTCGACCCTGATGCGCTGCGCGCCAAATACGCTCAGGAACGCCAGCGGCGGCTGCGCGCCGACGGAATCTCCCAATACGTGCAGGTCGCCGGCGCATTCAGCCGTTTCGCACACGACCCGTGGGCCGATCCGGACTTCATCCGCGACCCGATCACCGACGAGGTTGACGTCGCGGTCGTCGGTGCCGGCTTCGGCGGGTTGCTCATCGGGGCCCGGTGCAAGCAACTCGGCGTCGACAATGTCAGGTTGATCGACAAGGCCGCCGAGGTCGGCGGGACCTGGTACTGGAACCGGTACCCCGGAATCGCCTGCGACGTCGAGTCCTACGTTTATATGCCGTTGCTCGAGGAGCTCGGCTGTGTTCCGACCGAGAAGTACGCGAAAGGCGCTGAAATCCTGGCCCACTGCCGCCGGATCGCCGAGCACTACGAGTTGTACCGCGACGCGTGTCTGCAAACGGAAGTGCAAGAAATTCGCTGGGAGGCGCACAATTCCCGCTGGCTGATCTCCACCGACCACGGCGACGAGATCCGCGCCCGGTTCGTGGCGCTGGCAAACGGCTACCTGCAGAAGCCGAAACTGCCTGGAATAGCTGGTATTACCACGTTCGGCGGTCACGCATTCCACACCAGCCGATGGGACTACGAATACACCGGCACCGATCTTGCCGGGTTGTCCGACAAGCGGGTCGGCATCATCGGAACCGGTGCGACGGCAATTCAGTGCGTGCCGCGGCTGGCCGAATCTGTGCATCGGCTCTTCGTCTTCCAGCGCACCCCGTCGACGGTCGACGTCCGGGCCAATCGGCCGACCGAACCCGAGTGGGCGGCATCGCTGGAGCCCGGCTGGCAGCAGCGGCGCATCGAGAACTTCCAAATCCTCACCGCGGGCGGCAGTGCCGACGAGGACCTGGTCGATGACGCGTGGACCAGCCTCATCAAAAAGCTGCCGATCGTGAACGACGCAGGGCCGAACGCGGCCGAACTGGCCGACTTCGCCAAGATGGAAGAGATCCGGGCGCGCGTCGATGCGATCGTGACCAACGCGGCTACCGCAGAGGCGCTCAAGCCCTGGTACGGCTACTACTGCAAGCGACCGTGCTTCCACGACGAGTACTTGCAGGCGTTCAACCGTGACAACGTCACCCTCGTCGACACCCACGGCCGGGGAGTCGAGCAGATCACCCGTGACGGCGTCGTCGTCGACGGTGTCGAATACCCGCTGGATTGTTTGATTTTCGCCACCGGCTTCGAGGTCGGCACCAGTTACTCGCAACGCACCGGCTTCGAAGTCATCGGCCGCGAGGGCTTGACCCTGACTGAAAAGTGGGCCGACGGCGTGCGCACGCTGCACGGCGTGCATGTCAACGGCTTTCCGAACTGCTTCATCGAAAGCATCGCTCAGTCCGGCTTTACGGTGAACTTCCCCTACCTCATCGACACCCAATCCCGTCACATCGCCTGGGTGATCGCCTGGGCGTTGCAGCACGGCGCCGCCGAGGTGGAAGCCACCCTGGACGCCGAAGCCGCCTGGGTCGACACCGTCGTGGCACGCTCCAGCGTGATCGCCGGCCGGCGCGAGTCGTGCACCCCCGGCTACTACAACCGCGAGGGCCACGCGGATGCGCGGTTGAACCAGGACAGCTTCTTCTTCGGCAGCCCAACCGAATACGGCGACATCCTCGAGGCGTGGCGGACGACGGGCGAACTGGACGGGCTTGCGAAACGGGCCTCGGCCGTCACCAGTCGATGAGATCGGACGCAACAGCTTTTCGGTGATCCCCGTCCCCGGGATTACCCCTTGCGGGCCTTGACCGCCTCGGTGAGCTGCGGCGCAACCTTGAACAGGTCGCCGATCACGCCGTAGTCGGCGATCTCGAAGATCGGCGCTTCTTCGTCCTTGTTGACCGCGATGATCGTCTTCGACGTCTGCATGCCGGCGCGGTGCTGGATCGCCCCGGAGATCCCCAGCGCGATGTAAAGCTGCGGCGAGACCGTCTTGCCGGTCTGGCCGACCTGGAACTGGCCCGGGGAGTAGCCCGAGTCCACCGCGGCGCGGGAGGCACCGACCGCGGCGCCGAGCGAGTCGGCCAATTCCTCCACCACGCTGAAGTTTTCGGCACTGCCCACGCCACGGCCGCCGGAAACCACGATGGTCGCCTCGGTGAGCTCCGGCCGGTCGCCGGCCACCGCCGGCTCTCGCGCGGTGACCTTGGCCGCGTTCTCGGCGGGCTCCGGCACCTCCACGGTGACCTGCTCGCCCGCGCCGTCGGCCGGTTCGGGGTCGATCGCGCCGGCCCGCACGGTGATCACCGGGGTGTCGCCGTTGGCCTGCGCCTCGACGGTGAACGCGCCACCGAAAATGGAGTGGGTTCCCTTGGGGCCGGCCTGCACATCGACCACGTCGACCAGCAGACCAGAACCGATCCGGGCGGCCAGCCGGCCCGCGATTTCTTTGCCGTCGGCGTTGGCCGCCAGCAAAACGGCTGCCGGACTCGCCGATTCGGCCAGAGCGGCTAACACGTCGACGGCCGGAGTGATGAGGTAGTTCTCCGCGGCGTCGGATTCTGCGACGTAGATCTTGGCGGCGCCGGCGGCCTTCAGCCCGTCGACGAGCGGCGCGGCAGTGCCGGGCTTGCCGACCACGACGGCAGCGGGCTCACCCAAAACGCGCGCGGCGGTGATCAATTCGGAGCTGACCTTCTTCAAAGCGCCTTCAGCGTGCTCGGCGAGCACCAGTACTTCAGCCATGGGTTATTCGGTGTCTTTCACTTAACGGATTTCGGTCTTGGTGAGCGGAGTCTTAGATGATCTTCTGCGAAACCAGGTACTCGGCGATCTTGCTGCCGCCGTCGCCCTCGTCGGTGACCTTCTCACCGGCGGTCTTGGGCGGCTTGGGGGTCGCCCCCAGAACCGTCGACCCGGCGTTTTCCAGCCCAACCTCGTCGCCCTCGACGCCGATTTCGGCCAGCGTCAGCTTGGTGACTTCCTTCTTCTTGGCGGCCATGATGCCCTTGAAGGACGGGAAGCGCGGCTCGTTGATCTTCTCGGTCACACTCACCACCGCAGGCAGCGAGGCCTCAAGAGTAAATACGCCGTCGTCGGTTTCCCGCTCGCCGGTGATCTTGCCGCCGTCAACCGACAGCTTCCGCAAATGGGTCAGCTGCGGCAGTCCCAGGTACTCGGCGATGATGGCTGGCACCGCGCCGCCGACACCATCGGTGGACTCGTTGCCGGCGATCACCAGCTCGGTGCCCTCGATGGTGCCCAGGGCACGTGCCAGCGCCCACCCGGTCTGGATGACGTCCGAGCCGTGCATGCCGTCGTCGAGCAGGTGGACGGCCTTGTCGGCGCCCATCGACAACGCCTTCCGAATCGCCTCGGTAGCCCGCTCCGGGCCCGCGGTCAGCACCGTCACCGACCCCTCGGTGCCGTCGGCGGCCTCTTTCTCCCGGATGAGCAGCGCCTCCTCGACGGCCCGCTCGTTGATCTCGTCCAGCACAGCGTCGGCGGCGTCACGGTCCAGCGTCCAATCGCCGTCGCTGAGCTTGCGCTCTGACCAGGTGTCTGGGACCTGCTTGATCAGGACCACGATGTTCGTCATGAGTGTCGGTCGTCCTCCTCGAAAGAGTCCTGCAGCCGCCAGCGGCAAGACTTAGGTCACGGCTGATGCGACCCGCACACGCATGTTACTAGCGGGTAACTTTGCGCGGTTCGCTCTCACACCATAGCGGGTCGTCCTGCAGGTTCTTCCCCCGCGTCTGCCCGGTTGGCGGGAGTACCAACGGTGAACCATTCGCGAACCCCGCCCCAGGAGCTAGCCTGCCTATGCAATGAGCGCATTTGTCCCCGACGTTCCCCACGCCCCCGTCGACGCCGTTTTGACGTTGACCGGTGAACGCACCATCCCGGGCCTGGACGTGGAGAATTACTGGTTTCGCCGCCACGAGGTGGTCTACCAGCACTTGGCGCAGCGCTGCGCGGGCCGCGAAGTGCTGGAGGCGGGCTGCGGGGAAGGCTACGGCGCCGATCTGATCTCTCGCGTCGCGCGCCGAGTGATCGCGCTGGACTATGACGAGGCCACGGTGGCGCACGTGCGGGCCCGCTACCCGCGGGTGGAGGTCATCCACGGCAACCTGGCCGAGCTGCCGTTGGCCGACGCCTCGGTCGATGTGGTGGTCAACTTCCAGGTCATCGAACACCTGTGGGATCAGGCCCAGTTCGTCAGGGAGTGCGCCAGGGTACTACGGCCATCTGGGCTGTTGATGGTGTCCACTCCCAACCGGATCACGTTCTCGCCGGGCCGCGACACCCCGGTCAACCCGTTTCACACGCGAGAGCTGAACGCCGACGAGCTGACCCAGCTATTGGTCGACGCCGGGTTTGGGTCAGTGTCACTGAGCGGGGTGTTCCACGGACCGCGGCTGACCGAGATGGATGCCCGGCACGGCGGCTCGATCATCGACGCCCAGATCGCGCGGGCGGTCGCCGACGCGCCCTGGCCGGCGGAGCTGCTGGCCGATGTCGCCGCGGTGACCACCGCTGACTTCGATGTTGTCGAGGCAGAAGCGCGGAACATT
>JAFAID010000546.1 GCA_019236925.1 Mycobacterium sp.
CTGTTTCCGGAGGCCGCGTTCCCCGGCGACACGGTGGCGTTCAGCGAGAACCGCTCCGGGCTCTACTTGGAGTCCAACGGGATCTTCGAGATGGTGCGCAACCTGGTGAAGAACACCGACGACGTCCGCCATCCCTACCTCACCCCGCTGAACGCCGTGTCCCACGATAACCTGCCGCCGACCATCCTGGTCACCAACGGCTTTGACCCGCTCCGCGACGTCGGCCTCGCTTACGCAAAAAAGCTTGCCACCGCCGGTAACGACCTGACGTACGTGCACAATCCAGATCTGACCCACGGGTTCCCACAGTTCACTCGATTCTCGAGAGCCTGCCACGACGCAACGATGGAACTGGCCGACCTCATCAAGACCAAGATCGGTTGACCTGTAAGCGGTGCGCAAAGCGGTCAACCACCTTGTCGGCTTCATTTGAAGCGACCCGCCTGCAGCGCGTCCATGACCTACGGCATTCCTGTGCCACCCTGCTCTTCACCATGGGCGTGCAGCCGGCCGCGGTCCAGCGGATCCTGCGCCACAGCTCGATCACAGTTACCACCGGCACCTACGTCGAGGTGATCGAGGCGGTGCAGCGCGACGCCTTGGACTCGATGGGCACCTTGTTCGCACACACTGGATACACGTAAAGAAACTCCTCACCGCCCAGCCTGCGGGGCAATGTGCTGACGGGCAAGCCTGACGGTCAAGATCTGGGACGGCTCCTGGATGGCCGAGGCCAGACATCAGGCTTTGGTGGCGGCGGACGGGAGCGGACGGGAGCCGCCACCGGCGACGCTTTGTTCTGGTAGCCGACCGCACACGACGGACTTGGTCAGGGCGGCGCTGCGCGCATAGCAGAGGTCCGAAAATCGGAATCAAAACCTCTCATAAATGAAAGCGCAAACTTTCAGCATCAGCGACTGCATCCCACGCGGACGAAGATCAGAACGACCCTGAGGACGGTGTCCGGGTGTTCGCTGCCTAAACACTGTCGCCACATTCGTGCAGGTCGATAGAGTGGAGTTCGTGGCTGGCTTCCCTGACACCCCGTCCGACCCGGCTGTGGTCGTCCTCAACCCCGATGACGAGATCACGCCGGAGTCTTTTGCCGCATGGCTTCATCGTCGTCAGGCAGGGCAACCGGTTGATCCCGGGGTGCGGGCCGCTGACACCCTCGCCGGAGCTCGCGCCGCTGGCGAGGTGTGAACCCGCTCGTCATCGACGCCTCCGCCGGCGTCGAGCTGGCCGCCGACACGCTTCGCGGACGAGCGCTACGAACGCTGTTGCCGGTCGACGCGGTGCCATGGGTGCCAGAACTGTTCTTCGTGGAGTGTGGGGCGGTGCTGCGAAGATGGGACTTGAACCGCATCCTGACGCCCGCGCAGATCGATCAGGCCATCGACGCGCTGATGAGCTGGCCGTTGCGCGTCACCCAGGTGCGCGGGTTGTTCGCCGACGCGTGGCGGTTACGGGCAAACGTCACCTTCGCTGACGGGATGTACGTGGCGCTCGCCGAGCACCTTGGCGCCGACCTGCTTTCTGATGATCACCGACTGGCCAACGCTCCTGGCCTCCCCGTCCGGGTGCTGCACCTCCGCTAACCTCTCAGTCGCCAGAGAGCAGGGTCGATCGCCCCAGACATTTTGGCGAAAGCTCCTGTGACGCAGGCCTGTTCGCTGGGCCTAGAGTTCGAGTCCGTACCCCTGGTCGCGGCTGCGTTCGCGGTGAGCGGCCGGCTGTGTGATGGCCGTGATGCGTTCGAACGCGGCGTCGCGGGCGCGGTCTTGCGCGGCGTGGCGCCGCCAGGCCTGCGCGCGCTCAGCGCAGCGCTGGTCGTTGCGGTCCAGTAAGGACGCGACGATGGTGGGCAGCAGCTCGCGGTCGGTGCGTGCGGCAACGGTGTGCATGGTGGCCGCGCGGTCGTCATTAGCGGTCAGGATCGCGTACAGGGTGTGGGCGGCGGCGTGTTTGGTGCCTCGGTGCATCTGCTGGATGCCCGTCTCCGCGCCGCGGTCGTGCTGGTGGGTTTCGTTGGTCACAGCCGGATAGATGGCCAGGTGGTTTTCGTCTCGGCCGCGGGTCATACCGACGTAGGCCATGGCCCGGCTGGCCCGATCGGACAGAATCGACCAGCAGATGCCGTACTGGTTCGAGCTGCCGATCGTCATGCCTTGGGCGGAATGCACAGTGCCGGCATAGCCCAGGGTGATGTGCTCGCGCATATAGTCACCCTCGAAGACGACCCGGGTCGAGTCGGTGAGCCGCTCAGCGGCGATCTGGCCCCGTTGGGCGTCCACGCCGAGCACCCGCCAGCGGTTGCCGTTGCGGACCTGATCGATGCGCTCACCCCGACGATGCTGGGTGCCGGGTTCGACGCTCAGCGTGGCGTCGTTGTGGCGGCTCAGGATGAGATCACCGGCGCGGACGTGTTGATCTCGGGCCACCTGCACGCTCGGAGCATCAGGGTTGGTGAACCGGTCGTGGAGGCGTTGGTTGATAGCATCGGCGATTTCCCAGGTGTCGCAGAAGATTGCGACGTCTTTGTTCTCAGCACGGGCGGTGATGTAGGCGGTGGTGGCGTCGGCGGCCATGGCGACCTGATCCCCGCTGTGCAGGCGATCGTGGGTGCGGTACCAGCCGACGGCTTTGCGCAGCCGGTTGCCGCGTGCGGAGCGCATCGCCAGCGAGGCATCGCGCTCGGCGGGGTCGCGCATCCGCCACACCTCCGAAAGGCGCTGCGACCAGGGCAGGTCCTCACAGAGGTGCTCGAACATGCCGCCGCGGGCTTTGACCGGCGAGAGCTGGTAGGCATCGCCGACCAGAATGATCTTGGCGCGCCCGGCGGTGCTGGCCTCAAGGAGCCGCCGCAGCTCGGGAGTGCCGACCATGGAAGCTTCATCGACCACGACAACGGTGCGCCGATCGACCCTAAGCTGGTTGTCCTCGATGAGGTGCAGCGCTTTGGCCACGGTCAGCCCCCGGTCTCCCGCTTCGTCACGCATCGCCTCGTCGACGGCCTTACCGGTGGACGCGAGTACCAGCACCTCCTTGCCCGCGCGGTGCGCGGCGGCGCGCAGCGCTGTCAGCGAGTGCGTTTTGCCCGCGCCCGCCGGCGCTTGTAGCGGCTGCACCAAATACGGCGAGGCCGCGATGTTGGCGATGGCGCGCTCCTGGTCGTCGGACAGCCCAGCGAGCTCCGCGGTGCGCAAATCCAGCCGCGCGCGAGGATCGGCCGCATCAACCAGGTCGAAGATGCGCGTCTCTTCGGCAATCACCGCATCCACAGTGAACATCTCGTGTCCCTCGCGGTGATGCGCCTCGCGCGGCGCGCTGACCCGGATACCGACTGTGTCTACGATCTGCTCGATGAGCGCGCGCATCACCGGGCGCGTCCACCGGCAATAGCGCGCCCATCAGCTCCACAAGGTCCGCGCGCGTAAACGCGGCCTTATCGATGCGCGCCACCATGCGCTCCAGCCGCGTGCGGTACCGCTGCGCGGCACGGCGCGCCTCGCGCGCCGCCAGATGCGCGCCGCGGTCCAGGTGCAGACGGCGCGGATCAGCGCGCCAATCTTCTTTGAGCGCGGCCCACGATTTGGATTCCGGTTTGGCTGGCCGCGTTGCTTTCTGCGCGGCCGCCAACTGCTGCGCGCTCGGCGCACCATCGACCACAACCAGGTTGTTCTGCGCCCACTCCCGCAACCGGCTGGCGCGCTGCGACCACACCTTAATGTCCTCTTTGGGCACGCCGGCGATCTCGGCCATCCCGGTAAACGGATCCACCGGCCCCCATTCCAGACCCAGCTCGGCATTCAGCTCGTGACGCAGGGTGGCCTGATACACGACCCCGGCGGCTTTGGCTTCGTGAAACAGCGATTTGGAATCGATCGACACCAACGCGCCGTCGGCGCGGGCCTGGCGGTTGGGCACGATGACATGGGTGTGCAGGTGCGGGTCTCCGCAGCGTGAGGTTTCGTGCTGGTAGGCGATCGCCACCAACCCCGGGATTCGCTGCAAGTCCTTCCTACCGGTGCGCGGGTTGTGCACCCGGGTGTATCCCGCATGCTGATGCACATAGGTCATGGCCGCGGTGATGGCCCGCTGATGAGCGGCCTGCATCGCTTTTTCAGCGACGTCGTCGGTCAAGGCCCGCAGCAGCGACACACTCTTGGGCGCAGCGAAGGTCAGATCGAACCCGTGCACACTGCCCTTGCTAAACGCGCGCCCGGCATGGCCGTTGGGCGCGATCCCGTCATCAAGCCAGCGCTGCACCACGTCGGGATCAGCCGTCCCGCCCACGGCGGCGCGCCCGTCCAGACCGACCAACTCCACGGTGCGGGAGGCGTCCCCGGCGATCAGCCACGTCGGCTCGCGGGTATCGCCTTCGGAGTAGTACTCCCCCAGCCCCCCGTTGGCGCGATGGCGATTCAGGCCGGCACGCGAAGCTTGGCGGGCGGTGTCGTTGTAGTAATTGATGCTCCATCGCGATAGCCGCGAGATCGTCAACACCGGCGACCACCTCACAACATTAGCCATTGAAACCAGCTGCAGCGGCTGGGATTTCGGGCAAGCGCAGCGCGCCCCAAATCAGTATTGCACCACTTGTGCCAATGTGCCGTGCAGAATTTGGGGCGATGATCGAGATTGCGATGCAGTGGTACGGATGAGTGTAAGTGTAACGGAGGCAGTGTTTTTGGGATGTTATGCGAAGGATCTAGGTTGTGGATAGCGAGGGGGTTGGGGATAACCGTGGTGGTCGAGTGTGCTCGTCTGGCCGGACAGTTTGCGCGGCCGCCTCGATGCGCGCGCAGGCGCTGCCGAGCGAACCCACGAACCGGGGCGCGAAAATTCTGCACGGAGCATCACTGCAGAGAATTACAGTGGTGTTGGGAGCTTTGGTGAGACCAAGGCGATCAACCGCCCGCCGAGGCGCGAAGCCGACTGGGCGACAACCTTACACAGCGCATGCGGCGCATCCGACAAGCCCTTGTCCGACACGACCCTTCGGAGGGTGGTGAATGAAAATGGAAGACAACGTGTTTAACGATTTGCCCCTTCTGCTCGCGGTGCCCCGAGCCGCTCAGCTGCTGGGAATCAGTCGGGCCGCCGCCTACCGACTGGTGGCCTCCGGAGAGCTGCCGGTTCGTCGGCTCGGTGGCCGCGTCTATGTGGTGACCGCCGGCCTTCGGGATCTGGCGTCGTGAAAGGCTCTGTGTACCAGCGGGGTAAGACGTGGACGTACCGCTTCCTGAGCCCAGACAAGGATCCTGCGACGGGCACGTACCCGACGATCTCTAAGGGCGGATTTTCAACCGAGAAGGAAGCGTGGAAGGCATGTCGCGAGGCGATGCGTGACGCCGACCGCGGTCGCATCGTGAGCCCCTCGACTCGCACAGTAGCTCAGTTCCTCGCCGAGTGGTTCGCAGCCGTCGAGGCATCGCTGGATGCGACCACCTGGCAGAACTGGAAAGACTATGCCAACGCGTATGTGGTTCCGCGGATCGGCGAAGAGCGGCTGCAGAAGCTCAACGAGCCACAGCTGTTGAAGCTCTATGCAACGCTCCTTGCTGAGGGGCGAGTAAAGCGCGATCGGAATACCGAGATGTTCCGCTACTGGTCCGCCCGTGTCGCGAAGGGCGAAAACCCAAAACCTCTTGAGGTTTCCGAGGCTTGCGAGACCACAATCCACGCGGCCCGAACAGCGATACGCCGGTACAAATCGGGGATTGTCCCGACCGCGCTCCCCCCCGGTCTCGCCCCCAAAACGGTGCGCAACATCCACGCAATGATCCACCGGGCCCTTGTCGATGCCGTGGAAGTACATCGCATACAACCCGGCAAGCAACATCAAACCTCCCAAGCGCCCTCGCAAGCGGCGTACCGGTGTGGGATCCCAGCCAGATCCAGAAATTCCTAATGTCAGTGCAGCGCGATCGGTTCGCAGCGCTCTTCCTGCTCGAACTGACCACCGGTATCCGCCGCGGCCAGATCTGCGGTCTTAAGTGGTCAGCGGTCGACCTCGATGCCGGCGAGATCACCGTCCACGACAACCGGGTGGTAGTCCGCGGGCACGCGCAGGACAAAGCCGGAGGCAAAACTCGCAACGCCGACAAGACGATATCAATCGACCGCACCACCCTGACCGCGCTGCGCAGATGCCGCGAGCGCCAAAACGGCGAGCGAGAATTGCTCGGCGCCGCCTATTACCCCGGCGACTACGTGTTCACCTTCGAGGACGGTCGCCCACCGCATCCGGACACCATCCGACAGCGGTTCGACCGCCTGGCCGCAGCTGCTGGGCTTTCACGGATCACCTTCCATGATCTGCGGCACTCCTATGCGACCAGCGCGCTGAAAGCCGGGCTGAGCCCGAAGGTGGTCAGCGAGCGGATCGGCCACGCGGATGCTGGGTTCTTCCTGCAGACGTATGCCCACGTCCTCAAGAACGACGACCGGGACGCCGCTGAGCAGGCGGCATCTTTCCTGCTCGGGGGCAGCTGGGATTCAGATGATGAGCAAGGCTAACATTCACAAATCGGTTCACAAGCGGCATGAAAACGGCCTCCGGAGACTTCTCCGGGGGCCGTTTCGACTGGTAGCGGGGACAGGATTCGAACCTGCGACCTCTGGGTTATGAGCTACGGGCCAAGGGTTTTTCGAGTGTCCGCATGGTCTCAATTGGGCAGGTCAACGGCCTTCAGGTCTCTGGCCCGTTGCACCACATCTCACAGATTCTGCTCGGTTTCACCGTGTTTTGTTCCCAAATTTGTTCCCAACTTGAGCCGGCCGCTCAGCAGGCAGGTGATCCTGAACTTCGGGCTTCCTTACCAACGTGGGGACCCCACTGCCAGCAGCGGGCAGGACGCGTGACCAGGCACGGAAGGGCTCGGATTGTCGTGTAGGTAACTTGGATGAGGCAGCAACTTTAGTCACCGTTGTCGTTAGAATTGTCGTCAGCTGACGGTCCGAAACATGATAAAGCCGACCAACGCCCCACCATCGATTTGCCCCGAAATTCTAATCACTCCTTTGCCCCAGGAACCAAATCGAACTCGAACACGTCACCATTCGTTCGAATCAACGGTATTCCCAGGAGCCGGAGGCTGTTATCTCTAATCAACTCAAGGCTGGTGAGCGGCATACCGGCAG
>JAFAID010000626.1 GCA_019236925.1 Mycobacterium sp.
CGGTGTTGCCACTGGTTGGCTCGAGGATGATGGTGTCCGGCTTGATCAGGCCCGCTTCCTCGGCCGCGTCGATCATGGCCACCCCGATGCGGTCCTTCACGCTGTTGGCCGGGTTGAACGATTCCAGCTTCGCGACAACATCGGCGCACGCGCCGTCGGTGACCCGGTTCAACCGGACCAGGGGCGTGCGCCCGATCAGTTGCGTGACGTCCTCGGCGATACTCACTTACATCCGTCTCCAACAATGTCGGACCATGGCTCGTCGGTCATCCAGCTAATGTCGAACTCTATGGCCATCTCGGTCGGAATAGCTAGCACAACGGGGGGTGAACCGGTGCGACGCACTCTCCAGCGCCACCGAGCGTCAGGAAATCAACAACAACAGCAACAACAATGCACGACGAGGCAGCCCGACGGGACTAGGCGCAGCTGTGCGGGGTGTTGCATAGCCCCACTATAGGCCATCGTTGCTTTTCAGCTGTTCGGCTCAGCCCGCTGTGCGCCCGTCGTTCGTGTTTTACAACACGTTCGAGGAGATTGACGTCTTCCTCAACGCGGTACGCCGGATCGCCGAGGGTGGAACCAACGTCGGCTGAAGCTAGCGAATCGCTTGGCGGCGCAGCATGTCTCAGATCGGCTTCGACGGCAAACTGGCAACGCGCGGCCCGATTCCGAATCAGTAGCTCAGCCCGGCAGATTCTCCGGGTGCAGCATCTCGGCGTATCGCAGTGGCTCGGGGATCCCGAAACCGTCGACCAGTGTTTCGGCGTAGGGCCGCAATAACCGGCACCGATCGTTGATACCGCGAGTGACCGCCTTGGCACGCTCGGTGGACAGATACCGGTGCTCGACGTACCACGCTTTGTCCTCTTCGATCACCGACAACGCGTACAGATCACACACCAGATTGAGCACCTCGCCGGCCTCGTCGTCCTCGCACGACTCGATCCCGGCGACGAACGCCTCCAGCACCACCCGGTCGATATGCGCCTGCGCGGCATGCAATACGTGATCCTGTACGGCGTTGAACGCATCGAACGCCGACATCTCTTTGGATTTGCTCTGTAACCGGCGCGCCACCGAGGCGATCATGTATTCCTCGCGGTCCTCGAACATTTTGACCTGGGTGCCGCGGTTGAACAGGCTGCCTTCTTCTTCGTTGTCCTGCCGGGCGTCGATGATGGTTTGGATGATTGTCTCTGCCGCAGTGCGTTTCAGCACCCGCTCACCGGCAAAGTTGGCCGCGAACCGCACCCATTCCACCGGGCTCATGCCCTTGATGTCGTCGGCGTAGGCGGTCAGCAGCTCCTTGGCCACCAGCTGGGTCAGCACATGGTTGTCGCCTTCGAAAGTGGTGAACACGTCGGTGTCGGCACGCAGCGCGATCAACCGGTTGTCGGCCATGTAACCGGCGCCGCCACAGGCTTCCCGGGCTTCCTGAATAGCCTTGGACCCATGCCAGGTGTTGGCCGCTTTGAGGCCGGCGGCCCGCGACTCCAGCTCGCGCTGCTCCTCGGCGTCCGGTGCGTCGGAGGTTTGCAGGTCGTGGCACTTGGCCACCAACTCGTTCTGCGCGAACTGCAGCGCATACGACCGTGCGATCAGCGGGAACAGCCTGCGCTGGTGCACCAAGTAATTCATGATCAGCACTTCACCCTCGTCGTCGGGTGCACTGAATTGCCTGCGCTGCAACGCATATCGGGTGGCGATGTCCAACGCCACACGTGCCGCGTTGCCTGCGCTGCCACCCACACAGATGCGCCCGCGGATCAGGGTGCCGATCATGGTGAAGAACCGGCGATTCGGGTTTTCTATCGGTGAGCGGTAGGTGCCATCCTCCGCCACGTCACCGTACTTGTTGAGCAGATTCACCCGCGGGACGCGAACGTGGTCGAAAACGATGCGGCCGTTGTCGACTCCGGGCAGGCCGCCCTTGTATTGGCAGTCCGAGGTGGTCACACCGGGCAGGTCGTTGCCGTCGGCGTCGCGGATCGGCACCAGCAGACAGTGCACGCCGTGGTTGACCTCTTCGCCGCCCTCGGTGGTGATGAGTTGGGCGAATACCGCTGCGATGGTGGCGGTTTCGGCGGCACCGCCGATGTAGTCCTTGCGCGCGGTCGGGGTCTCGGAGTGGATGACGAATTCCTGCGTGGCCGCGTCGTAGGTCGCGGTCGTTTCCAGGGACTGGACGTCGCTGCCGTGTCCGGTTTCGGTCATCGCGAAACAGCCGCGCAGCTCGAGGTTGATGATCTTTTTCACGTACGCCTCGTGGTGGCGTTCGGTGCCAAGATTCTCGACGGCACCACCGAACAGGCCCCACTGCACGCCCGCTTTGACCATCAGCGACAGATCAGACATTGCGAGCATCTCGATCATCGTGATCGCCGCGCCGACGTTGCCGTTGCCGCCGTGCTCTTTGCGGAAGCCGTCGTCGGCCGCCCCGGCGGCCGCCATGATGCTCATCTGCTCAGCCACCTTGGTGCGGGCGATGACCGTATTGGGTGTGTAGTGCGGACGGAAGATCTCGTCGGTCAACCGCTCCCGCATCTGGTTCTTCACGTCGCGCCAACGGCCGTCCAGCGAGTTGCGCAGATGTTCGGCAGTGGTGGGCATACCCGACGGTAACCCGACGCCCGGAGCGCCGGGGTAAGCTCCGCGAGGTCAACCGACACTTTGATGGCCCGGCGGGCCAGATGAACATTCCGTTAACCCAAGGTGGCTATCATCTGTCGATCGGTCGCGGCTATGCGGCCAAGGGAAGGTAGGCCATGGGCACGTTTTCCCGCGCCTTCACCAAACAGGGTGCGGTTGAGATTGAGGCGATCGAGGCTGCTCTGCAGCCGAAATTCGCCCTAACCGCAGGACCGGAAAAGGCTGTCTCGCACACCTGGCTGGACACCTTCGACTGGCGGTTGCACGCGGCAGGGATATCCCTTGAGTACCTCGACGACGGTCCACTGATCATGCAGTTGGCGGATGGCAGCCGGTTGCAAGGCCCCCGGGCGAAGAAATGGCCGGCACTGATGCACGACCTGCCGGCCGGACGGCTGCGCGACGCGCTGGCTCCGATTGTTGAGCCGCGGGCGTTGCTGTCGGTCGTCACCGTGCGGCGCGCGGTGCGGGAAAGTCGGGTGCTCAACGCCGACGACAAAACTGTGGCCCGCCTGGTGACCGAAAGCGTCGATGACGGCACCAGCCGGCTGCAGGTCCAGCCGTTGCGCGGCTACGAGCTCGACGGTGATCGGATTGCCCGCCTGATGCGCCGCGTCGATGGGCTCACCGCGTCGACAACGACGCCCTACGACGACGCGCTGACGCTTGCCAGTCGCAATCCGTGCGACCAAGAGCAGAATCGGACGGCGCCGCTGCGTCCGGAAACGCCAGCACCGTTGGCGGTTGCGAACATGCTCGCGCAGTTCGCGGCCGCCATCGACGACAACGTGGCGGGCACGATCGCGGCGATCGACACCGAATTCCTGCATGACCTTCGGGTTGCGGTGCGGCGCACCCGTTCAATTCTCAAGCTCGCCGGTGATGTGCTGCCCGCGAATCTGGCCGAGCGGTTCCAGCCGGAATTCAAGTGGCTCGGTGATCTGACCACGCCGGTGCGCGATCTGGACGTGTACCTACTCGAGCTCGACAACATGGCCGCCAGGCTGGCATCGGCCGATCCACGCGACCTCGACCCATTCCGGTCTTTTCTGGTTCGGCATCGCAGTGCCGAACGTCGCCGCCTGGTGCGCGGGCTGCGGTCGCGGCGCTTCGAACAACTGATGAGCGACTGGCGCACCGAGCTGACGCAGGTGACCCCTGACAGCGACGGCGGGCCGGCAGTCGCCGCGCTGGCTCGGCAGCGCATCGAGCGGGCGTTTCGGAAGGTCGTACGGCGCGGCAAACGGATCGCCGCCGACTCCCCGAGCGAGCAGGTGCATGAACTGCGCAAGCGCTGCAAGGAATTGCGCTATCTGCTGGAGGTATTCAAGCCATTGTGCGCCGACGCGCCGTATCGCCCGCTGATCAAAGAGCTCAAGGCGCTGCAGGATACGCTCGGCGACTTCCAGGATGGCGAGGTGCAGCGTGAAGCGGTCCGGGAATTCGCCGCGGTGATGATGGAACAGGGCGCCGCACCGCCGGCAACCGTGCTCGCGATGGGAGAACTGGCTGCGCAGCTCGACGCACATCAGCTGAACGCACGGGGGGCGCTGGTTGGCCGGCTGAAGCCATTCCTGGCCAACGAGAATCGTGCCCGAGTGAAGACGCTGGTGCGCTGATGAAGATTTATGCCACGTACAACATCAAGGGCGGCGTCGGCAAGACATCGGCCGCGGTCAACCTTGCACATCTCGCCGCGCGTACCGGGCACAATGTGCTGCTGTGGGATCTCGACCCGCAGGGCGCGGCCACTTACCTTTTCCGGGTGCGGCCCAAAGTCAAGGGCGGCAGTCGAGCGCTGGTGGAAGGTACACGATCGCTTGACGACGCCATCAAGGCCACCGATTTCGACGGGCTTGACTTGCTGCCGGCCGATTTCCGCTACCGCAACATGGATTTACAGCTTGACGACATGAAGCGGCCGACCCGCCGGATTCATCAGCTGCTGCAACCGCTAGACGACGAATACGATGTGGTCTTCCTCGACTGTCCACCGAGCATTTCGCTGTTGTCCGAGAACGTCATGCATGCGGTCGATACGCTACTGGTGCCGATGATTCCGGCGACGCTATCGGTCCGGACGTTCGATCAATTGTCCGGCTTCGTCAACAATTTCGACGGCCGCCGACCGCGGGTGTGTGCGTTTTTCTCGATGGTTGACGGGCGCAAGCGACTGCACCGCGACCTCGTGGAACAGTTGCCGACCGAACGAGCGGGAATCTTGAACACGGCGATCCCGGCGCTGTCGATCATCGAGCAGATGGCCGAACAACGGGCGCCGGTGACGGCGTTCGCCCCGCACAGTGTCGCGGCCATGTGCTACGAAGCGCTGTGGTATGAGCTGGACGGAGCCGAAATCGCTTAAACGAAAAGCACTTTGCCTTGCGGTGGCTCGCACCGCCGGGATGAGTCCGCGATGTCAGCTCGCGGGTGCGCCCAGCGCTGCGGTCTCACGCAATCGCTCAGGCAAGCCGAAAATGCCGAGGAAGACTGTAATCATCGTCGCGACGCCGCACCAAAGGGTGCAATCGAAGCTGCCGACGAAGTTGTGCGCGTTGGCCTGTAGGCCGGCGTGGGTCAGTAGGCGCTGCACAGCCGGCGGTGTGTTGGGTCGGGGCCGACAGCTGGCGGGAATCTGGGTTGGGTCGGCGGCGGCGGACCTTTCCCGTACGCACTCGCGGAATCCGCTGACAATGGCGTCTTGCTGCGTCGCGGGTATCGTCGCCGCGCTGAGTTGTCCACGCAGACTGGGGATTACAACGCTGGTACCGCGATCGGATTCGTGTGCGAGCTGGGTAAAGAACACCACTCCGGCCAGCGCGATCCCGAGGGCCATCCCGACCTGTTGGATCGTGCTCAACAGCCCAGACGCTGATCCCGCGTCGCGGACCGGGACGCCGGCGAGGATGAGGTCGACCATCGGCGCGACGACAAGACCGAACCCGAATCCGGAAACCAGCAGCGGCGCGACCATTTGCCACGACGCGATGTCCGGGCCGTAGTGGGCGGCAACCCAGATGTAGCCGGCGAATCCGATGGCGGTGAGCAACGCTCCGGCGGTCAGCACCCGCCGCCCGAATCTAGGGACCAACACCTGGACCGACAGACCGGAGCCGGCAGCTGCGCCGAGGCCGAACGGGGTAGCGGTCAACCCGGCGCGCAGTGGTGTCCAGCCCAAACCGACCTGCATGTAGAGCGTCCAGATGAAGAAGAAGCCGCCGAGCGCGACCCAGAAGATCGCCCATGCTGCCATGCCGGACGAGAAGGCTCGAATCTGAAACAGGCTGAGCTCAACCAGTGGCGACCCGACGGCCCGCGCACGCCACGCTTCATAACCGACGAAGACTCCTAGCAGCGCCAAACCGCCGGCCATCAACATGAAGCTCCAAAACGGCCAGCCCAAGCTTCGGCCCGCGGTCAACGGGTACACCAGCATGACAATGGCGGCGGTAGCAAGCACCACCCCAATCGGATCGAGCCGGATCGCCGCTGGTGACCGCGAATCAGGCACCACGAACCACGCCGCGATCAGGGCACCGATTCCCACCGGCACGTTGATCAGGAAGATCGGGCGCCACCCCAAACTGAATGGGTTCCATTGCACCAGCGCCCCGCCGAGAATGAGGCCGACCACCGCCGCCGAGCCCAACACGCCGCCAAAGAAGCCCAGCGCCTTGCCCCGCTCGTCAGCCGGAAAACTGACGTGCACGATGGCGAGAATCTGGGGGACCATCAGCCCGGCCATCGCGCCCTGCAGCAGACGCGACCCGATAAGCATCGCCGGATCGGCGGCAAGGCCGCACAGCGCTGAGGCAACGATGAACCCGGCCACACCGACCAAGAAGATGCGTTTGCGGCCGTAGAGGTCCCCGAGCCGGCCGCCGGTGATCAACAATGCTGCGAAGCCGAGCACGTAGCCGGCGATGACCCATTCGATCTGGGCGTACGCGGCATGCAGATCCCGCAGCATGCTCGGAATCGCGACGTTCACGATCGTGACGTCCACCAGATCCATGAACCCGGCGATCAGCAGCACCACCAACGCGGCCCAGCGCCGCGACTCAAGCTTCGACCGGTCCGTTGTTGGCGCCTTCCGCTTCGCATCGTCGGGCATCGGCTTGCCAGCTTGATCAGTGCCGCAGCGCCGGCCGCCGCAGCCGCCAGCGCAGCGACGCGGTGGCCACCGCGCCCAAGCCGACCAGCGCCCCCATGTCGACAAGCCACCGCCCAGTCGAGTGTTTCCACGAATCATCGGAGGCCGCCAGCAGATTGACCGCGTGCACGTCGACCGTGGACGCCGAGGCCGCGAAACCCCATCGCGACGGCACCAACCACGAGATCTGCTCGAGGCCGAAGCGGCCGTCGATCGGGAATATTGCCCCGGCGAACACCACCGAGAACAGGACGACCAGCACGGCCATCAGGAGGATCTGCTCGGAGTAGCTGGCCAGCGATGAGAGGGCGAGGGCCACCATCGCCGAGACGATGGTGGTGATGGCCAGCACCACGAACAGTTCGACGGTGGCTTGGAAAGTGCCATGGCCGAGAAGGACGGCGCCGTGGGTGGGCGCGCCCTTGCCCACAACAGCGGCGGTGAGCATGATCGCGGTCGCAACGACGGCGACAAGGCTGTAGACGACGATCTTGCCGGCCAGGAATGCCGACGCAGACAAACCGTTGACCTGTTCGCGGCGGAAGATGCGCGCTTCGCCGAAGAGGTCGCGGATGCCCAGCGCGGTGCCCATGACGACGGCGCCGATGACGAGCACGGCAAGGACCTCGACGGCTTCGTCCGGGCTGTTTCCGTAAGGGTTCGCCGGGCCCAGGCCGGCGTCGCCGGGCACCAACAGCGTGATCGCGCCGAACAGCACCGGCAGGATGGTCAGCAAGATGAAATACCGCTGATCACCGACCATCAGCCAGCCCTGCCGACGGACGGCGATGACGATCTGGCGCCACAAGTGCAGGCGGGCAGCCGGTTCAACCGGTCCTTGCGGCGGTTCGGCGTCCGGCAGCGCCTCTGGCAGTTGGGCCAGATACGCGTCGTGTGCCCCATACGGATCCGTGTTGACCCGCTCGAGGATTTCCGTCCAGTTGGTCGTGCCCAACTCGGCGCCGATCTGCGCGGGCGGTCCGGCGAACGCCGGGGTGCCGGTTCCGGTGAGCAGCACCACTTGGTCGCAGTTGCCGATGTCGGTTGGCGAGGTTGTCGCCACCACGACGACGCGTCCCTCGTCGGCGAGTCGCCGCAGCGTCGCCGTCATCTCGCTTTCGGCGTCCGGGTCGAGTCCGGCGGTCGGCTCGTCGAGGACAAGCAGTGACGGATTGGTCAGCAGTTCCATCGCCATCGATCCGCGCTTGCGCTGTTCGGCGGTGAGCTTGCCCACTTGGACGGTGCGCAGCAGGCTCAATTTCATCTCGTCGAGCGCCCAGCCCACCTTTTGACGACGACTATCAGCGGAAGTGCTTGGCGGCAAGCGCAATTCAGCGGCATAGCCCAACGCTTGTTCGACGGTGAGCGCAGGATGGAGCAGATCGAAGCGCGGCACTACTCCGACGTGTCGCCGCACGTGATCGGCCGCGACGTCGTGGCTGTCGAAATGGACCGCGCCGACGCTCGGTTGCACCGTTCCGCCCAGCACGTCGACCAGAGCGGCGGTGCTGACCTCCGAGGCGCCGATGACCGCGGTGAGCGTCCCGGGCTCAGCGGTGAAGGACAGTTCCGCCAGCACCTGCTCGCCATCGACGGTGAGTCGCACCTGACGTGCCTCCAGGCGACCCGGCTTGAGCATTGGTTGCGGGGACGGGGCTTCTGCGGTCTGCGTCTCCGGCACATCCGGCCGGGGCAGCGCAGTCGTCGGCGCTGCCTCGTGCGGCCGGGGCTCCGGGCGCTGCGGGCGCAGCTTTTGCATCGCGCCCGTCAGCGCCTCGACGAACGCTTTCCGCTTGCGCGGGGCCGAAGGCAGGGCTGGCACTGGTCCCGGCTGAGCTTGCGGCGGCGGTTGAGCTGGCAGGGGCTGGGGGACCGGGGGCGGCGGCGGTTGGGTTGGCCAGGGAGCCGGGTTCGGCGCCGGCGGGTGAAACTGGGCGGTGGGCGGCACTAGTTGGTCTGATCGCGTCGTCGGGGCGGCGCGGTGCGGCCCCGACGGCGCCGGCACGGCAGGCGGGGGCGGGATCGGCGGCCGTTTGGCCTGATCCGCCCGGAGCGGGGGCGGAGTGGGGGGCGCCCATCCGGCTTGGCCGGGTCCGCGATGTGTGGCGGCGGGCGGCGGTGGTGCGGGCCGGATCTGCGGCGGCGGTGCGGGCCGGATTTGCGGTGGCGGCACGGCCCGCATACCCGGCGGCGCAGGCCGTAGCTCCGGGCGCGGCGCACCTCTCGGTGCCGGTCGTGGCGGGGCGATCGATCGCGGCGGTGGCGGTGGCGGTGGGGCGCCGAGCCGAAATACCAGCCGGGGCCCGTGCTGCGGATCGCCGAGCGTGATCGCCTTGCCGTCATGGATGAAGACCGTGGACATTCGCACGCCGTCGACGTAGATGCCGCCTTCGCCGCGATCGACGGCTATCCACTGCCTGCCGTTGTGATGCAGCACCACATGGGTTGGCGAGCTGGACGTACCCGCGCCGTCGACGCGGATATCCGCCCGGCTATCGCGGCCGATAGTCACATCCCGGCCGACGGGGAAGGTGTATCTGTTGGGTCCGAGCCAGACGATCACGGGGGAAGCGAATGCTTCCGACGGCATAGCCACCCCCTTCCGGCCCGTCTTCTCGCGTCGAGTGACGATTCTGTACCCGCCATCATGCGCCGACAACCGCAGGAGGAACGTCGGCGCTGGCCAGCCGCGCCGGCTAGCAGCCTCTACCGAGATGCGCCCGGTCGCGGGGCCGGCGCGGCATCCTCGAGCAAGCGGCGCAGTACGGCCACGGCATCCACCAACGTCTGGCGGTCCGCGGACTCAAGTTTGGCAAGTTGCGGCTCGATCACCGCGGCCCGGTCGGCCCGCACACGGTTGAGCGTCCGCATGCCCTCGGGTGTGATCCGGATGCGGACTGCGCGGGCGTCGCACGGGTCGACGGTCCGGGTCACCAGGCCGGCGTCTTCGAGCCGCCGGACCTGCGTGGTCATCGTCGGCTGTGAGCAGTGGTCCACTGCGGCCAGATCACAGATCCGCGCTTCACCGTGGGCGTCGATGGTCGACAGTAAGCGGGCCTGCGCGGCTGGCAATTGCATCTGGATGCGCTGGGTGGCAAAGCGATTTATCCGGGCGACCACGGCGAGCAGATCCGCGCCGAGACCGGCGCCGGCCTCCCCGGCCGCGCCCCGATCGGCGGTGGCGGATGAAGTCATCCGTCCATAATTGCATAGCTGGCCTATACAGACCCTTAACCGGCAAATTTCGTTGGTGCAAACTTGAGTGACCCGCCATGTTCGCGGACGGGAACAATCCCAGACAGCTGGCACAATCGATGAAATGAGCGCGACGAGCCCTGCGACCACCCCCCGAGGGGCTGGACCGCTGCGACCCGGCGAGCTCGCGCAGTCAGCGGGCATGGCGGCGTTGTGCGCGGCGACCGCGATCATCGCCGTCATCGTCCCGTTTGCGGGCGCGCTGGCGCTGTTGGGCATGGTCCCGATGGGGCTGCTGGCCTACCGCTATCGCCTGCGCGGGCTGATCGCGGCGACGGTCGCCGCCGGGGTGATTGCGTTCCTGATCGCCGGCCTCGGCGGGCTGATGACCGTTGCCCATAGCGCGTATATCGGCGGGCTGACCGGAATCGTCAAACGCAGGCGGCGCGGCACCCCGACCGTGATCGCCGTGGCGTTGGTCGCCGGAGTGCTTTCCGGCGCCGTGATGGTCGGCGCGTTGGCGGTGCTGGCGCGACTACGGCACCTGATCTTTGCGGCCATCACCGCCAACATCGATGGGGTGGCGGCCGTGTTGACAGGGGTCGGGCGCTTCGCGATTGCACATCCTTTTCCGCTCAATCAACCGTTGGGAACCGGGCTCGAGACAGCCGCCGATCGTCTCAAGTGGCTCTTCGCCGAGGCGCTGCATTACTGGCCGTGGCTCATTCTCGGCCACTCCGTCATAGCGATCACGGTCGTCTCGTTGATCGGCTGGTGGGCACTGTCGCGCGTGCTGGAGCGGATGCGCGGTATCCCCGATGTACACAAACTGGATACACCGGTCGAGAATGTGCCCATCGCGCCGGTCCCAGTCCGGTTGAATCAGGTGCGATTTCGCTATCCCGGCACCGAGCACGACGCGCTGTCTGCGCTCAGCCTGGACGTCCACGCCGCCGAACATCTGGCCATCACCGGAGCCAACGGCTCAGGCAAGACCACGCTGATGCTGATGCTTGCCGGCCGGCAGCCGACGTCAGGCAGCGTCGACCGACCTGGCGCGGTGGGGCTGGGCAGGCTCGGCGGTACCGCGGTGGTCATGCAGCATCCGGAAAGCCAGGTGCTGGGCACCCGGGTGGCCGACGACGTGGTGTGGGGTCTGCCGCCCGGGACGGCAATCGACGTCGGCCGGTTGCTGAGCGAAGTCGGACTTGACGCGCATGCGGAACGTGACACCGGCAGCCTGTCGGGCGGTGAGCTGCAGCGGCTGGCGGTGGCCGCCGCGCTGGCGCGCGAGCCGGCACTGCTCATCGCTGATGAGGTCACCAGCATGGTCGACCAGCAGGGCCGGGATGCGCTGTTGGGCGTGCTGTCCCACCTGAAGGAGCGGCACCGGACGGCGCTGGTCCACATCACGCACTACAACAACGAAGCCGATTCTGCTGACCGCGTCATCAATCTCAGCGGTTCCGCGGATAACACCGACATGGTCGAGACCACGGCCGCGCCGGCGGCAACCGCCGCGATGGGCCACGACTCCGGCGCTCCGGTCCTCGAACTCGCCGGCGTTGGACACGAATACGGCAGTGGGACCCCGTGGGCGAATGCCGCGCTGCGCGATATCAGCTTCACGGTGCACCAGGGCGATGGATTACTTATCCACGGCGGCAACGGCTCAGGGAAGTCGACGCTGGCGTGGATCATGGCCGGGCTGACGGTGCCGACGACTGGAACCTGTCTGCTTGACGGCCGACCCACCTACCAACAGGTCGGCGCAGTGGCGCTGTCGTTCCAGGCGGCCCGGCTGCAGCTGATGCGTAGCCGGGTCGACTTGGAAGTGGCTTCAGCGGCGGGTTTTTCACCGAAGGACCACCAACGCGTGGCAACCGCGCTCGCCGTTGTGGGACTGGACAGCACGTTGGCCGGGCGGCGCATCGACCAACTCAGCGGCGGCCAGATGCGCCGGGTAGTACTGGCCGGACTGCTGGCGCGCTCGCCGCGGGCATTGATCCTCGACGAGCCGCTGGCCGGTCTGGACGGTGCCACCCAACGCGGTTTGCTGCGCCTGCTCGAAGAATTGCGTCGCGAGCAGGGTCTAACCGTCGTGGTCATTTCCCACGATTTCGCGCGACTGGAAGAGCTGTGCCCGCGCACTCTGGATCTACGTAATGGTCTGCTGGAGCCGGTTGCCACGACGGCGGGGGGTGTGTCATGACCACCGCGCCACCGGACGAACGCCCGAGCCGCCGCCCGGTGGTGCTGCTGCGCCCCGTGCCCGGCACGTCGGCAATCCACGACTTGTGGGCCGGCACCAAACTGCTAGTGGTTTTCGGAATTTCCGCCTTGCTGACCTTCTATCCCGGCTGGATCGCAATAGGGCTGGTGGCGGTTCTGGTGCTGACGGCGGTTCGGATGGCGCGTATTCCACGAGGTGCGCTTCCGTCGGTGCCGCGCTGGCTGTGGATTCTGATGGCGTTCGGCGCCATCACCGCGGCGTTTGCCGGCGGCAGTCCGGTAGTCGAATTAGCCGGCGTGCCAATCGGATTCGGCGGGCTGTTGAATTTCCTGCGGATCACCACGCTGTCGATCGTGTTGCTTGGTTTGGGAGCGATGGTGTCGTGGACCACCAATATCGCCGAAATAGCCCCGGCAGTAGCCACTTTGGGCCGCCCACTGCGCCTGTTGCGGATCCCTGTCGACGAGTGGGCCGTTGCATTGGCGCTCGCGCTGCGGGCCTTCCCGATGCTGATCGACGAGTTCCGGGTTCTCTACGCCGCGCGGCGGTTGCGACCTAGGCCGGTGGCGTCAACCCGCCGGGCCCGTCGCAAGCGTCGGGCCTTGGAGTTGATCGACCTGATCACCGCGGCCATCACCGTGACATTGCGGCGCGCCGACGAGATGGGTGATGCCATCACCGCGCGCGGCGGCACTGGTCAGATCTCGGCCGCGCCGTCGCGGCCGAAACTGGCCGACTGGCTGGCACTCTCGATCACCGCGGCGATGTGCATCGCCGCGATCGCACTGGAAGTGCCGCTGGGCCACTAGCGGCGCGCCGCTGCGTTGGCCGCATTCTGGGCTCGCTGCAGGGTCGTCGAAACATCGGTGCGGCCCAGGAACATCTCGTCGAAATACGGCTTGAGGGCCTGATTTCCGGCGGCGAAGCGGTCGCCGCCAGGCGCATCGATAAGCTGTCCGTTCAACACCCTGAAGAACGGCTTGACGTCGACCTTCTTTGCGGCCCAGTAATCGAAGTACACTCGCTGCGCTGACCGCACCGCGGGAATGGCGCCGCCATACCGGCCCACGTACTGATTGCCCTCTTTGCTGCCCATCCACGCCAGCACCTGGCGCACCGCGTCCGGGTGGGCGGACGCGGCATTACCAGCCGCGGCGATGCCGTTGGTGACGGTGATCCGGCCCTTCGGGCCTTCGGGCAGCATCGCCACGCCCCACCGGAAGTTGGCCTGGCCGGCCACCGCCGCCAGGTTGTAGGTGCCGGACTGGAAGAGCGCCATCCTGCCCGCCAGGAACTGGTTGCGGGAGAAGTCACCGTTGTCGTTGGTGGCCGAGGCCGGCGGCGCGACGTGATCACGGTTGATCAGCCGGATGAGATAGGTGAAAGCCTCGATGGCGCCGGGGTTGTCGAACGCGAAGCGGCCACCGTCCTGGAACACGCCGCCGGCCGACCCGATGTAATTCAGGTAGATGCCCTGCGCGTCGTTGGCCGCGTTGTAGGCCCACTTCCGGATACGTTCGGCATCGAAACCCG
>JAFAID010000594.1 GCA_019236925.1 Mycobacterium sp.
ACCAGCCGGCCGTCGAGCAGGAAGCATTGGCTGCCCGGCGTGTGGCCCGGAGTGTGCAGCAACTCGATTTCGATGTCGCCGGCGCTGACCTTGTCGCCATGTTGATGCTGGGTCAGGTCGCCCATGCTGATCCCGGTAATGCGCGAAACGAACAGCGCCTCTTCGGAATTGACGTGGACGGGAACGCTGACGCGCTCCAGCAGCTCGGCCAGGCCCTTGAGCTCGAAGCCCATCATCGAGCCGCCGACATGATCGGGATGGTGATGGGTGACCAGCACGCCGGACAGATGCATGCCGTCGGCCTCGAGTGCGTCGAGCAGATCGCCGGCCGCATATGCCGGGTCGACCACCAGGCAGTCGCCGGTCTGGCGGTCCCCGATCAGGTACGCAAAGTTGCGCATTTGCATCGCGAACCCGTCACCCTTGGCGAAGTCGCGGCCGGAGAGCAATTGGCGGAAGTACAGCCGGTCGGCATCAGGCACCTGCTTAGCCTATGACCTCGGGACGGTTGGGTAGCGCGATGGTGTCCATGAGTTAACCCGTGCCGGTGCCGCGCGGGCGGGGTGAGCCGCTAGCTACGCTGGGTTTGGCGCCCTCGCGGACCAGGCTGTACCCTCTTTTAGGCCCGCGGCGCGGCTCGACTGGTCGCTACGGGTGCGCCCCCTTAGCTCAGTCGGTAGAGCGTTTCCATGGTAAGGAAAAGGTCAACGGTTCGATTCCGTTAGGGGGCTCGGCGGACGCCGAGCAGACAGGCGGCCCACAACGGGGGCTTAGGCCCCGAGGCGATGTAGCTCAGTCGGTTAGAGCGAACGACTCATAATCGTTAGGTCGCCGGTTCGAGTCCGGCCATCGCTACAACACAACAACGAGACAATCCGAAAAGAGAACCGACGTGGCCTCCAGTACCGACGTACGACCCAAGATCACCTTGGCGTGCGAGGTGTGCAAACACCGCAACTACATCACCAAGAAGAACCGCCGCAACGACCCCGACCGGCTGGAGCTGAAGAAGTTCTGCCCGAACTGCGGCAAACACCAGGCGCACCGCGAGACGCGCTGACGTCGCCCGCCGAGCTGATACTGAGACGGACTAGGTAGGTTCTAGAGCTGTGGCGTTGGGCAAAGACGTCGTCGGGAAGCGCTACCGGTACCCCGATCACTACGTGGTGGAGCGGGAGAAAGTCCGCGAGTACGCGATCGCCGTCAAGAACGACGACCCGGCGTTTTTCGAGGAAAAGGCCGCCGCCGAGCTTGGTTACCCCGCGCTCCCGGCGCCGCTGACATTCATCTCGGTTTTCGGCTACAAAGCTGTGGCTGCATTCTTCGAGCACGCCAACATCGCGACGGATGACGCGCAGATCGTGCAGGTTGACCAGACGCTGAAGTTCCTGCAACCGATCATGGTCGGCGATCGCCTGTACTGCGACGTGTCCATTGAGTCGATACGGCGCGCCCACGGCACCGACATCATCATGACCAAGCAAACCGTCACCAACGAAGCTGGTGACGTCGTCCAGGAGACCTACACGACCCTGGCAGGTCGTGCCGAAGAAGGAGAAGAGGGTTTCAGCGATGCCACTGCGTGAGTTCGATTCGGTGAAGGTGGGTGACCAGCTTCCCGAGAAGGTCTATCCCTTGACCCGTCAGGATTTGGTGAACTATGCGGGTGTCTCCGGTGATCTCAACCCGATTCACTGGGACGACGAGATCGCCAAGGTCGTCGGGCTGGACACCGCGATCGCTCACGGCATGCTGACCATGGGCTTGGGCGGTGGCTTCGTGACGTCGTGGGTCGGCGACCCGGGGGCGGTCACCGAGTACAACGTCCGGTTCACCGCGGTGGTGCCGGTGCCCAACGACGGCAAGGGCGCCGAGATCGTGTTCAGCGGCAAGGTGAAGTCGGTCGATCCCGACAGCAAGTCGGTGACGATCGCACTGACCGCCACCACCGGTGGAAAGAAGATCTTCGGCCGAGCGGTCGCGACGGCGAAGTTGGCTTAACCGTGGCGATCAATACCGACATCCGCGGAATGGTGTGGGATTACCCGGACAGCTTCGTGGTCGGCCGGGAGAAGGTGCGCGAATTCGCCAAGGCGGTCAAGGCCGACGACCCGGCCTGTCTGGACGAAAAGGCGGCGGCCGAACTCGGGTACGACGCGCTGGTGGCGCCGCCGACGTTCGTCACCATCCTCGCGAAGCTGGTCCAGGCCGACTTCATGCGAAAGGTCGATACCGGCTACGACACCATGCAGATCGTCCAGGTCGACCAGAAGTTCGTCTTCCACAAGCCGATCCTGGCCGGCGACGTGCTGCACGCTCGGATGGAAATCCACTCCGTCGCCGAGCGGTTCGGCGCCGACATCGTCGTCACAAGGAACACCTTGACCAATGGCGACGGCGAACTCGTGTTGGAGGCCTACACCACGGTGATGGGGCACGAGGGCGACGACTCGATCAACCTCAAGTGGGACATGGAGTCCGGGCAAGTCGTCAGGACGGCGTGATTAGTACCTGAGACCTGGCCCGATGTACACTCGGACCTCGGGGTTTTCCCATTACCAGCGCGCTTCCGAGTTGAAACCGCGGATGGCGCGCGTCAATGTAAGGCCCCGGCACCAGCAGGTTGGCCTGCCAACCGGCGAAGGGGCGTAGCTCAACTGGCAGAGCAGCGGTCTCCAAAACCGCAGGTTGCAGGTTCAAGTCCTGTCGCCCCTGCTGATGGGCAATGCGTGCGGTGACGATGCGGGCCGGAAAAGGGGGCCCGAGGTGGGGGTCCCTCCCGCTTGCGGGGGAGAGCCGGACCATAAGACCCGGACATGGTGGACACTGGAAGGTGATCACTAGAACACGAAGTTGAACGAAGGAGCATGCGGTGAGCGACGAACGCGACGAAGCCGACGCCGCAGTCGACGGCCCAGCCGAGGACCAACACGGTGGCCGCACGGCAGTGGTGACGCGGCCGCAGCGCCCGACCGGCAAGCGGTCTCGTCAGCGAGCCGAGGCCGACGACGATGACGCAAGCTCGTCCGGTGCGGTCGAGCTCACTGAGAGCACTGCAGAGGAAGAGACGGGCAAGAAGCCCAAGAAAGCCAAGAAGGCCGGCAAATCACGAGGGCAGTCGACCAACCCGATCGCCTACGTCTACAACTACCTCAAGCAGGTCGTCGCCGAGCTGCGCAAGGTCATCTGGCCCAACCGCAAGCAGATGGGCACCTACACCTCGGTGGTGCTGGCGTTCCTGGTGTTCATGGTGGCGTTTATCGGCCTGGTGGACCTCGGCTTGGCCAGGCTGGTGCTGCTGGTGTTCGGCTGACGCCGGAGCATGCCAGAGCTGACGTATAGGAAGGACCGAAAAAACCGTGACTACCTCCGACGGCGATCTGCCCGTGGGTGAGACGGTCGACATCGAACAGGCCTTACACGAGGTCACCGGTGAGGCGAGCGCCCCGGATGCGGTTGCCGACAACGTGGCGGCTGAGGATGCCGCTACGGTTGCCGCTGAGCCCGAAGCCACTGCTACGGCGGTGGCTGCGACCGAAGAGCCGGCCGAAGCCGCCGAGCCCGAAGACGTCGACCCGGCTGTTGCACTGAAAGCCGACCTGCGCCTCAAACCCGGCGACTGGTACGTCATCCACTCCTACGCCGGATACGAGAACAAGGTCAAAGCCAACCTCGAGACCCGCGTGCAGAACCTGGACGTCGGCGACTACATCTTCCAGGTGGAAGTGCCCACCGAAGAGGTCACCGAGATCAAAAACGGCCAGCGCAAGCAGGTCAATCGCAAGGTGCTGCCCGGCTACATCCTGGTGCGCATGGATCTGACCGACGACTCCTGGTCGGCGGTGCGCAACACCCCGGGCGTCACCGGGTTCGTCGGCGCGACCTCGCGCCCGTCGGCGCTGTCGCTGGATGACGTGGTGAAGTTCCTGCTGCCGCAGGGCGCGGCCAAGAAACCCGCCAAGGGCGCGGCGAGCGCCGCCGCCGCGGCCAGCGAAGGCGGCCTGGAACGTCCGGTGATCGAGGTCGACTACGCGGTTGGCGAATCAGTCACCGTCATGGACGGGCCGTTCGCCACGCTGCCTGCCACGATCAACGAGGTCAACGCCGAACAACAGAAACTCAAGGTGCTGGTGTCCATCTTCGGTCGCGAAACACCTGTAGAACTGGGCTTCACCCAGGTCTCGAAGATTTAGGAAAGATGACATGTGATGGGGACCCCCTCGGCTCAGACGCTCGTTGTTATGCGCGTCAGAGATTTGTTTGAGGAGCTCGAGGAGGTCCCGATGACGATGGTAGGCGGTTTGGACGTGCACCGACAACAAATCACGTTCGATTACGTG
>JAFAID010000595.1 GCA_019236925.1 Mycobacterium sp.
AGCCGGTGCTATACGCCCAATAGTCATACTCACCAGGCACCGGGCACAGAGTCTTATACGCAGCAATAACGAAATGAGCCGCTTGGTCGGTGGTCACTGTCGGATAGTTCTGCTGCAAAGCCGCAGCCGCCCCTTGACCGGTGTAGCCGCCGTTCCAAATCTCCCAGCACACGTTGTAACCGTCTTCCAATATCGCCGGGTCCGTTCCGGTGATGCCTGCCGCCCGCACGGCAGCCAAGAAGTCCTGAACTGGTAGATGGTTCTGTGCAGGGTTGGCGCTGGCCGGTGCCGCCAGCCCTACAGCAATGAGAGCCGTAGACGTACTGACCAGGACTTTAAGCCATGCTCGTGCCGGAATGCTCATTTATCGTCCCTGACCTTCTCAACGTCGATGTGCCAGATCCAGTTGCCGAAGAGGGGCCTGTCAATGGCAAGAGCACCGAGGGGAGCGATAACGCAGATAGAGAGCAACGTCCATATCGTTGTAGCCATTAGTTACTCCTCTCCGCAGCTTTGTCTCCGCACCGCTCCTTTGCGAGGTGGTGTCTGCACTTGCGGTTCACGCTTTTTGATGGTTCGCCGCCCAGCCGGCATTCAGTAGAGGGCTTGATTTTGTGAGGACCCTTGACGAGGCGGTTCTTCGTAGGCGCCGGCACCGCCGGATCCGTGATCGCCAGCCGGCTCACCGAGGCTCCGAGCGCACGCGTGCTGTTCCTTGAGGCGGGCGGCGCGACGCCGCCACCCGCCAGTGCCACTCCACCGGTGTGGCCCACCCTGCAATGGTCGGCCGCGGTGTCGCCGTGCGTGACATGCATAGACGCGCTGGTGTCGAGATCGCGGTCAGTCGAGATCGCGGTCACCGGTGCACTATCCCGGCGGGCGTGGATCCAACCAGTACCGACTCGCCGACACGGGGCCGAGACCGGCGCGCGCCCATGGAGTCGCCCAACGTCCACAACGCCGTTCCCATCAAGACCAGATCTTTCAGCAGAAACTGGCCCGGCAGCGCCGACAACACCGGGATGCCGTCGGCGTGGGTCGCGATGACGCCGGGTGTGGTGAAAAGGAAACTCAACGTTCCCAAAAACAGAACGACCGCCAGCGCGCTACCGATCGCGGACGCCCTCGGCCACAGCGGTCGCACCGCGATCAACAGCGCGGCAAGGATTTCCATCGTGCCAAGTCCGCGCGCGACGGTGGTGAAACTGAATACGTGAAGGATCCAGCTCATCAAGGGACTGTGTTCGATGAGCACCCGTGATTCCATCTTCACGTATTTGCCGAAGCCGATCCACGCCAACACGATTACCAGCCCGTAGCGGCTCATCGTTTGCCCGGCGTCTTGCAGCATGATCGCCGTGCTGTGGCCGGACTTCCTGACATCAAAGCGCTTCATGACTCGCGTCCTATCGCTGGCTGGTCTGTCGAACGGCTTCAGCCTTCGCCGTCTTGATGGTGGTTTGCTGCTCGATCAGTGAAGATTTGATGAAGGGCGCTGCCGGCCCAGGAATTACCAGTGCGCGGAGTGCACTATGGGGAGATGGACAGCGTGGCTTGCCCGGGCAGCCCTAGCGGTTATCGAGCGCTGGTGGTCGATGACGAGGCACCGTTGGCCGATGTGGTGGCGAGTTATCTGAGGCGGGAGAACTTCGAGGTTCACCTGGCTCATGACGGGATGGATGCGCTCACGGTGGCCCGCGACGTGGATCCCGACCTGGTCATCCTCGACATCGGCCTTCCCGTTGTCGACGGCGTTGAGGTGTGCCGGCAACTGCGCAACTTCTCCGATGCCTACGTGGTCATGCTGACTGCCCGCGACACCGAAGTCGACACCGTCGTGGGGCTTTCAGTGGGCGCCGATGATTACATCACCAAGCCGTTCAGCCCGCGTGAATTGGTCGCGCGGGTACGCGCCATGCTGCGGCGTCCGCGTAGCGTGCCGCCACCCGGCGCCGACGTCACCTCGAACTCTTCGCCACCGCGTGTGTTCGGCGATCTGCGCATCAACATCGACAGCCGCGAGGTCCACCTTGGGGATGCACTGATTGTGCTGACCCGCACCGAATTCGATGTGTTGGCGGCGTTGTCGTCGCGACCGGGAAAGGTGTTGAGCCGCCGCCAATTGCTGGAGGCCGTTTGGGGCGAGAAGTGGGTCGGCGACGACAACATCGTCGACGTGCACATCGGTCATCTTCGTCGCAAGCTCGGTGACGATCCGGGCTCGCCCCGCTACGTCAGCACGGTCCGCGGTGTCGGCTACCGCATGGCTAGGGGCTGAGATGGCGACGACACGCCGCGACGCACGGCATGCCGGGTTACGCGGACCACACGGTATTCGGCTGCGGTTATTGGTCGTTAATTCGGTGATCGTGGTCACCGCGATGACGACCACGATCCTCGTGGCCGCCGTCGTCGGTCCACCGATGTTCCGGCGACTTATGCGCCCCGATGTACCGCGCTTGCCGGGTGATCCATATGAACACGCTTTTCGCGACGCGACCGCGTGGTCGGTGGGCATCGCCCTGGTGGTGTCGGCGCTGTCGGCGTTGGCGTTGAGCTGGTATCTGAGCCGCCGCGTCCACCGCTCGGCAACCGAGCTTGCACACGCCGCAACGGCGGTGGCCAACGGACGCTACGACATTCGTGTCTCGCCACCACATCTCGGTAAGGAAGTCGACGCGATTGCCGACGCCTACAACATGATGGCCGAACGACTCAGCACGGTGGAGAGCACCCGCCGGCAGCTTCTGGCGGACCTGGCTCACGAAATCCGGACACCGGTGTCAGTGCTGGAGGCCTACATGGAAGCACTGGAAGACGACGTGCAAAGCCTCGACCACGAAGCAATCAGCATGCTTCGAGAACAGACACGCCGACTCGTGAGACTGACCGTCGACGTAAACGCACTGACCACCGCCGACCAAGGCAGGTCGTCCATCGCGGCCCGCTGGGTGTGTCCCCAGACCCTGATCTCGACCGCCGTGGCGGCCTTCGCCAACCGCTACCAGGCCAAGGCCGTGGTGCTGACATCGCACGTTCCCAACGATCTGCCAAAGATCTGGGCCGATCCCGAACGTCTCGGCCAGGTGTTAGGCAATCTTCTCGACAACGCCCTACGCCATTGCCGGCCGCACGGGCATGTCGACGTTGCCGCCACGCTCGCAGATGACACCCTCACATTGACCGTCTCCGACACCGGCGACGGTGTCGCCGCCAAACACTTGCCTTATCTGTTCGAACGCTTCTATCGCGTCGATGCCGCCCGTGACCGCGCACACGGCGGCGCAGGAATCGGGCTATCGATCGCCAAAGCCCTAGTTGAAGCGCACCAGGGCCAGATCGCGGTGCACAGTGACGGACCGGGCACCGGCACAGCGTTCACGATCAGACTGCCGGCCATGTCAGGCCACCGGGACTTGAATCCGCGACCAACGGATTCACGCCCCGCGGTTCGAGGTGATTGCCAGTAAATCCCGTATTTGTTTGTCCACCAACCGATTACGTTGCTCGTTGGCCACTCATGGTTGCCGTTAATTCTCGTCGTCTCCCGACCATAAACGACGAATAAAGGACGAGCTGATCGTGAGCCATACGTGGTCGCCACAGCGGCTACAGACGCGGTACGGCTTTGGCTCGCCTACAAATCGCCACCGGACGCCGGGGTGAATGGCGTTGTCTGCTCAGGGCGATGGCGTTTGCTACCCGAACATGTCGGTCTTCGGTGTCACCATTGACACATGGACGGCCCGGCCGACGACCACGAGACCGTCACGTCATGGACGAACCCTTACACCGCCGAGTACAAACTGGTCGGCCAGTCTGACCGGCTCCGCAGGCCTCGACGCGCTGTTCTTGATTGATCGCCCTGATGGAGGCCGGTTGTCTTCCAGGTCGTGCCGCAAACGTGAAAGATGACATGTGATGGGGACCCCCTCGGCTCAGACGCTCGTTGTTATGCGCGTCAGAGATTTGTTTGAGGAGCTCGAGGAGGTCCCGATGACGATGGTAGGCGGTTTGGACGTGCACCGACAACAAATCACGTTCGATTACGTG
>JAFAID010000213.1 GCA_019236925.1 Mycobacterium sp.
GAAGCCGGTGCCCACCGAAGATCTCGACCTCGGCGAGATCGCTGACCGCACACCGGGTTTCGTAGTCGCCGATCTCGCCGCCCTGGTGCGTGAGGCGGCATTGCGCGCGGCCGCCAGGGCCAGCTCCGACGGCACGCCGCCGAAGCTGACCCAGGACGACCTGCTCGGTGCGCTCACCGTGATCAGGCCGCTGTCGCGCTCAGCCGCAGAGGAGGTGACGCTCGGCTCGATCACACTGGACGATGTCGGCGACATGACCGCCACCAAGCAGGCGCTGACCGAAGCGGTGCTGTGGCCACTGCAACATCCCGACACCTTTACCCGGCTCGGTGTTCAGCCGCCACACGGGGTGCTGCTGTATGGGCCGCCGGGATGCGGCAAGACCTTCCTGGTGCGCGCGCTGGCCAGCACCGGACGGCTCTCGGTGCACGCCGTCAAAGGCTCTGAGCTGATGGACAAATGGGTCGGCTCGTCCGAGAAGGCGGTGCGTGAACTGTTCGCTCGGGCCCGCGATTCCGCGCCGTCGCTGATATTTCTGGACGAGGTAGACGCGCTGACACCACGGCGCGGTCAAAGCTTTGACTCCGGTGTCACAGACCGGGTGGTGGCCGCACTGCTCACCGAGCTCGACGGGATCGAGCCGCTGCGCGAGGTCGTGGTGATCGGCGCCACCAACCGCCCGGACCTGATCGATCCGGGCCTGTTGCGGCCCGGTCGGCTGGAGAAGCTGGTGTTCGTCGAACCCCCCGACGCACAGGCCCGCCTGGACATTTTGCGGACGGCAGGCAAGTCGGTTCCGCTGCGCGACGTCGACCTGGCCGCGCTGGCGGCCGATCTGGACGGGTACAGCTCCGCGGATTGCGTGGCGCTGCTGCGCGAGGCCGCGCTCACCGCGATGCGACGCTCGGTGGATGCCGCCGAAATCACCGCCGCCGACGTCGCTGCCGCACGCGAAACCGTCCGGCCCTCACTGGATCCCGCGCAGCTGGCCTCGCTGCGCGCCTTCGCCGCAGAACGGTGATGTCCATCGTGTACCGGGAGTTTCGCCCTGACCACAGGCTGGTTCCCTTCGTGGAATGCGGCTGGCTGCGGTCGGGATCGGCGACCACGTCGATACGCGTGATCCCCGACGGTTGTGTGGACGTCTTCGTTACCGCGCAAGGCAATGTCATGATCGCTGGGCCCGCCAGCACCTTCTACGACTTGCCCGCTAGTGACCAGGACGTGCTGGCCGGTCTGCGGTTACGACCCGGCGCCGCGGCTGCGGTATTCGGCTGCCCGGCGAGCGAGTTCAGGGACATACACGTCCCCCTCGATTCGGCTTTCGGTGTCACCGACTCGCGGATCATTGAGAGTCTGCTCGCTGCAACAACTCCCAGCCAGCGAATGTCGCTGCTGGCAGACCTGGTGGCCGACTACTTCGCAGACACCGACCCGCTGGTCGACCGGTCGGTCACACGGGCGGTCGCGGTGCTGCGAACACGACCCGATCAGCCGGTTTCGGCGCTGGCCGCCGAGATCGGCCTGAGCGAACGTCAATTGAGGCGCCGATTCGAGTCCGCGGTCGGATACGGACCCAAGCGGCTTGGCCGGGTATTCCGTTTTCAGCGTCTGCTGGACTTGGTTCACGCATCTCATGGCCGGACCGGCTGGTCGCAGTTGGCGATAGCGGCCGGATACGCCGACCAATCGCACATGATCAACGATTGCATTGCATTGACGGGCGGGCCTCCGACAGCACTTCCGGTGTCCGTTTTCTCCAATACCACCGAAGGGAAGTCGTCCTAGGCTTTCGGCCATGACCGACCCGAAAGCTATTGCCCGCGCGTCATTCCGGCTGATCGAAACCGGCGACACGCAACTCGCTGAACAAATCGTCGCCCCCGACTACGTCAACCAGGAAGCCGACGATGACCCCGACGAGGTCGAACGCCAACAAGTGGGCCCTACAGGATTTCTCGCAACCAGCCGATGGTTACGCGATGCGTTCTCGAACCTGCGATTCGAACTCCAAGAAACCCTCGCCGAGGCAGACACGGTAATGGCTGCCGCGATCATGACAGGACAGCACACCGGATCGTTCAACGGCATCGCACCCACCGGCAGGCCGATCACCCATAAACAGGTGCACATCTTCACCATCACCGACGGCCAGATCACCCGCCATCGCGCCGTCCGCGATGACCTGGGATTGCTGCTGCAGCTCGGCTGGCGCCCGGGCGGCACTCGCTGACATCAAGATACGTCAAGAGCACGGATTAGTCGGTTCATCACGGCGCCGGCTTCTTGACGTGCTTGGTCGTGATCTTCTGCTCGCGCCACGTAGAGGGTCGCTTCCCGCATCGCACCGAGCATCGTTAGCGCGGTCGCTTCGATCTGCTGCGGCGGGATGCGGCCAGTCTCGACGGCGTTAGCGAGCAGCGCACGCACCATCCCGGTGTTGTAGCGATCTCCGATCTCGGTCCATCGCGTCCAACCCAGCACGGCCGGGGCGTCGACCAGCACGATGCGCTGCACCTCGGGATCGGAGCAAGCATCCAGCCAAAAATCAGCACCGAGCCGCATGACCTCGACCGGATCGGTCTGGTTGGACGCCGCAATCGCCTCGCCCATCCGGGCGGCCACTTCCGCCTCGACCTGTTCGAAGACCGCCGCAAACAACTCGGTCTTGTCGGCGAAGTGGTGGTACAACGCGCCGCGGGTCACGCCCGCGGCCCGCACGATCGTCTCCAAAGCCACCTCGGCGAAACCCTGCGCGGCGAATAGCGGACGGGCCGCTGTGATCAGCGCGTCGCGTGTTTCCGCGGCGCGTTCCGCTTGCGTACGACGGGTCGCGTCCATCAATTGTTGCCTTTCATACATACCGTATGTATCTTCATACATACGGTATGTAGGTGCCTCTACCTACCGTAGCTCACGAGTTCCGACGGTCCTATTCAATCCGAAGGAAAGCGCGGGCGGGTCCATCGAATCAGTTGACCAGGAGGACAACACGAAATGAGTGACGCGCTAAAGGCAATAGAAGCCGACCGCACCGCACTGCTGGCGCTGTGCCGCGAGATGGACGACTCCGTCTGGGCGAAGGACAGCGGATGCCCAGGCTGGACAGTGCAGGATGTCGTGTCGCACATGGCATGCAGCTTCTACCTGGCCGTGGACATGTCGAACTTGCCCGATTCAGCGGGGCTACCCGCCGAACGAGCCGCAGACTTGTACGTCGAGTCGCGTCGTTCCATGACACCCGAAGAGGTTGTGGCCGACTACGAGTCGGTCAGCGCGAAGGGACTGGAATTACTCGCGGCGGTACAGAGCCAGGACGTTGACGTGCCGCTCGGCGACGTCGGAACATATCCGGCGTCGGTCGTGCCAACCGCCTACGCCTTCGAGCACTACATCCACATCAGATTCGACATCTTCGCGCCAGATGGACCGCTGACCGGAGCACCGCCGGCCTCCGACGAGCTGAGGCTGGCACCCACCCTCGACTGGATCGAGGCAGCCCTGCCCCAGCAGAACAGCGCGCTGCTCGACGGTCTGGATAAGGCGGTCGAGATACGCCTCACCGGACCCGGTGCGCGGACCCTGCGGGTCGGCAGCGGCGACGTGGCGGCCCACATCTCCAGCGATTCAGCAGCATTCGTGCGTTGGGCCACCTCACGGGGCAGCTGGGAAGCGCTGGGCGTCGACGCGCAAGGCGACCCGTCCGCGCTTGAGGTCGTTCGCCGGCTAACGGTGTTTTGAGGCATTCGGCGCCGGCACGGTAGTCAGCAACGCGCGCGTCGCGGCGGCGACGTCGTCCTCAAGCCAGGCGGGGACGGGATCGTCGTTCGCGTGACGCCGCACGACGGCGTAGGGCAGATCGGCAATCGCCCTGTTGACGGCGTCGACGCAACGGGGATCGCTGCTGCCGTATAGCTCCCTCGCGATGGCTTCAACCCGCTCGACGAGCGGCGCATTCATGGCGGCAAGGGTCTGCTGAAAGGCCGGATCGGGTTCTCCGTCAAGCAGATCGGCCGGCCGGATGCTCAGCAGCAGCCGAGCATCGTCGGGCTGCTCACGCATGAAGCCGACCGCCGCAACGGCCATCGCGACGGCGGACTCGAGGGCGGTATCGGCGTCGGCGGCCATCGCCCGGGCCTGAAAACGCTCGAGTGCGCGCAGCCACGCCGCGGTAAGGATCCCGTTGCGGTTGCCGAACCGGTGATACAGCGTGCCCACCGGCGCACCGCTTGCCTTTGCGATCGCCCCGACGCTCGCGGCACGCGGCCCTTCGGTGAGCGCCAGAGCGCGCGTTGCGTCCAGGATCACATCGGTTTCATGCTTCCGCGGAGGTGCCACGATATAGTACAGTCCTTCTATATGGAACGTTTACCCTATATCGATGAGCATGCCATAACTGTTGCGGCGAATCGCGAAGACACGTGGTCGGCGCTGTTGCGGGTGATGTGCCACGATCCGCGCGACCCGTCAAGCGTGCCGGCCGGTTTCGTCCTGGACGAAGCACAACCTCCGGCGCGGTTCGCCCTGAAAGGCCGCCACCCGTTCGCGATCTACCGGTGGGTGTTCGAGTTGGATGCCGAGGCACCGCAGCGCACCCGCATCCGCGCAGCGACGTGGGCGGACTTTCCCGGTCTGCACGGCAAGGCCTATCGCGCGCTGGTCATCGGCACCGGCGGACACCGCGTCGCTGTGCGTTATACCCTGAAACGCATTGCAGCAGCATTGATTACCGAGCGCGCGCACACCGACGAAACCGAAGATGATTACGTGGACGTGTTCGGCGCGCCAATCCTCGACGGCGACCTGCGCACCGCCGAAGAAGCCTTCCGCGACGCACTGGGAGACAAACCGGGCGTCGGAGGAAATGTCGTGTCGTGGATCCACCGCCACGTACTGAGATTTCACCTGGGTCCGTATTCCTCGCCTGAGCACGTAATCGGCTGGCGGATCATGCGTTCGGATGACGATGAGTTCGTGCTGGCGGCGGACGGGCCGCTCATGCGCGGCCGGTTGACGCTGCGCCGCGAGGACGCTCGGCGCGCCATACTCACCACTCGCCTGCATTATCGCCACAAAATCGGCGCCCGAACGGTCTGGGCCGTGGTCGGCCCGCTGCATCGCGCCGTGGCTCCGCGACTGATCGAGCGCGCCGCCCGTCCTGGCCTCCGAACACCTGTCTCTTGACTCTCGGTCTGACCTGGGGAGTGCGACCGCCGGAGCGAACGGTCCCGCTGCCATGCGACGGGTTGCGCCCGCGCGCCGGCATCCAGGCTGACCGCGCGATCGGCATCGCCGCACCGCCATCGATTGTGTTCTGCTGGCTCTGCCAGCTCCGCGCGGCGCCCTACAGCTACGACATCCTCGACAACCTCGGTCGCCGAAGCCCTCGAGAGCGCAACCCCGAATTGGTTCATCTCGAAGTCGGACAGCGGTTCATGACGTTGTTCGCGCTGCAGTCTTTCGTCGCAGACGAGCAGATCACGTTGCTGGCCAAGGGCGTGGCCGTCACGTACGAGGTCCGGCCCGACGGGGCCGGCTCACGGCTTCATGTGCGCGTCTTGTTCGGCGGGCCAACGCTTCTCGCTCGTCTTCTCGTATTGGGCGACCTGGTGATGATGCGAAAACAGCTGATCACCTTGAAGTCGCTGGCCGAGCGCGAGGCCGCCGCCATCCGCTGATCGCTTGAACCGTGCGGCCCGTTCGCTCGTGATGATCTGTAACCACCTCGGCTATTAACACCCGTGGTCCGAATGGACCCCACCTTCGAGGAGAAGCGCCCATGAACAACGAGCCGCCGGGATGATCACGGCACAGCAGCCTCCGGGGATCGGTTTCTTGAAATTCCGCGATGCCGCGCAGACGACACGGGTCATGTTGCTGGCCACCATGGTGTCGATGGTCGTCTTCCTCGATGGCACCGTCGTGAATCTTTCCCTGTCGGCCACGGAGCGTGACCTTGGCGGGGGCATGTGCTCACAGCAATGGGTCGTCGACGGCTACCTGCTGGCGGTTGCGGCCATGGTTCTGCCCGGTGGTGCCATCTCCGATCTGTTCGGGCGAGTACCGATGATGCGCTACGGTCTGGCGGCTTTTGGGGCGGGCTCGGTGCTGGCGGCCACGGCGGGCACCCCGGCGATGCTGATCGCCGGGCGCCTCGTCCAGGGGTTGGGCGGGGCGTTTCTCGTGCCCGGATCGCTCGCGCTGATCAACTCGTCGTTCGAGCGCGCGGACCGTCCTGCCGCAATCGGATCCTGGACGGCCTGGACCGGCATCGCCCTTGCGCTCGGACCAGTGCTGGGGGGACTGACCGTGGACCTCCTGGGCTGGCGCTGGATCTACGTTTTGTCGGCGATCCCGGTGGCCATAGGTTTTGCGTTGACGTTTTGGCTTCGCCGGATGCCCGGGCCCTCCGAACGCCCACGCGTCGATGTCGCAGGCGCCGCACTATCGGCGGTCGGACTGGCCGCCACGGTGTATGCACTGATCGAACAGGGTCGCCGGGGGTGGGACGACCCCCGGGTCAGGGTTGCGTTGGTGGTGGGGGTCGTGGCATTGCTGGCGTTCGTGGCATGGCAGCGCCGCGCGCGCCACCCGATGGTGCCGCCAGGCCTGTTCACGACCCGCAATTTCACCGGAGCCAACCTGGTCACCGCGTTCGTCTACGGCGGCATCACGATGGGCTCGTTGGCCATCACTCTGTACCTGATGGAGGTCGCCGGATACTCGGCCACCGCCGCGGGTCTGATTACCTTGCCCAGCCCCATCATGTCGTTGCTGCTCGCCCGCGGCGTCGGTGGACTGGCGGCACGGATCGGACCTCGGATTTTCCTGATGGCGGGTCCGGCGCTGGCCGGGTTGGGACTGCTGCTCATCGGTCCCTCCGCGCACGGATTCCACTTCCTCACTGACGTGCTGCCAGGCAGGATTTTGCTGGCCATCGGAATGGTCCTTGCCGTCACGCCACTGACCGCGGTCAATCTGTCCGCCGTCAAGTCCGCGCAGAGCGGAATCGCCGCCGCGATCCAGAACGCGACGGGGCGGACCTCCGCGCTGATCGCGGTGGCCTGCGTGGGATTGATTGCCGCCGACAGGATGACCGATGCCAGCTTCACCCGGCTGCTTCAGGTCAGCTCGCTGCTGTTTTTCATCGGCGCCGTTATCGGCGGCCTCGTTATCAGAAACTCGGTGGTTCACGCTGAGCCGGTTCCCGATGAAGTCGCCGTCCCGGTGCCGCAGTTGGCGTCGAGCACGCCAGCTCCGAACTAGAAGCACTGAAATCATTTCGGGCATTTCGAACTCACCCGGCTGCTCATTCCGCAACTCGCCGCCGCTCAGGGCGCCCGGCTGGTCATCCTGTCCTCCGGAGGTCACGCCCTGGGGGACGTCGACTGCGACGATCCCAACTGGGAGCGTCGCGAGTACGACAAATTCGTCGCCTACGGCGCGTCCAAGACGGCGAACATCCTGCATGCGAAAGAAGCCGACCGCCGCCTATGCGAGCTGGGAATCCGCGCCTATGCCGTTCATCCCGGCACGGTGGCCACATCGCTGGCGCGATACATGTCGAAATCCGACTTCGCGCAGCTGCGCAAATTCGCCGCCGCCAACAGCGCCGAGCGCGGCGAATCATCCGATGGACGCTTGGATTTCACCACGCCCGAATACGGCGCGGCCACCCAGGTGTGGGCCGCGGTAAGTCCGGAACTGGTCGACCGGGGCGGGCTCTACCTCGAAGACTGCGGCATCAGCGAACCCGTCACATCCTACGCACGCGACGCCGAGCGTGCTGCGGAGCTGTGGGAGCTCTCCGAGAAATTCTGTGCCGCAACATGAACAGACACGAACGTCGAAAGCTCGAGGTGCGCGAGAAGATCCTCGCCGCCGCCTTCGATCTCTTTCTGGCCCAGGGCTCTGCGGCCACCACCATCGAAGAGATCTGCGACCGTGCCGACGTGGCCAACCGTACGTTCTTCAACCACTTCGCCACCCGTCAGGACATGATCCGCGCGTTGGCGGAGCGGCGACTGGTCAACCTGCACGACGTGTTCTTCGATCGCGGCGACGAGGCTATCCCGG
>JAFAID010000293.1 GCA_019236925.1 Mycobacterium sp.
GCGCATCCCCCGTCACCGACCAGATGTGTTTCGAGACGAACTTCTGCGAGTGCACATGTCGTCTTGTTTTGAGACCCGAGCGCGGGTTGTCTGCGGAGCACCCGATCAGTCAGCCGTTGCTACGACCTTGAGCTCCAGACGCGGCCACAGCGCCGACAACCTCATCGGTGCCCATGACGGCGTGTGCGAGGAACCGGTAGTTGATTAGCGCAGCCTGATAGCCGTCGCCCCACTTCGGATGCCGCGGTCCCGCGGTGGCGTCGCGGACGACGGCAACCCGGAAGCCCTGCTCCAGCAGATCGCGCAAGTGCGACTCGACGCACATGTTCGCCAGCATTCCGCCGAGAATCACCTTGGAGAAGCCATGCTTGCGCAACTGCAGCACCAGGTCGTTGTTTTGGGGTCCAAAAACCTTGTGCGGGCTCGCTACTACCGTCGTGGGGTCATTGATGTACGGCTTGAATACCTCGAGCCAGTCCGCGCCGGAGCCGACGAACCCGGACAAGTCCAGCGGCCCCGGCCGGCTGAACGTCTTGGTCGCGAACTCCTCGCTTTCGAGTGGACCGTTGAACAGCCAAGCATCATCGGTCGGATAGAAGTAGTGCGGCGAGATGAACACCCGGTGGCCGTGCCGGCGCGACGCCTCGAAGATGGCCAGTATGTGCTCGACGGTCTTGTTCTCCGTCACGCTCGCCTCGACTGCAGTTTAGTTTTTTCCGTCGGGGCTGAGCACGTCGATTTGCGGGTCGATGAACACCACGGCGGTGTCGAAGTTGCAGAACTCCATGACTAACCCGTCACGCCGCGACAAACTTGAGCAGGTCGGCATTGATGGTTTCCGCGTGGGTGGTGGGCATGCCGTGCGGGAAACCCTTGTAGGTTTTTAGCGTCGAGTTCTTCAGCAGCTTCGCTGACAGTGGTCCCGCGTCCGCGTACGGAACGATCTGATCGTCGTCGCCATGCATTACCAGCACCGGCAGGGTGATTTTCTTGAGGTCCTCGGTGAAGTCGGTCTGCGAGAACGCCACAACGCCGTCATAGTGCGCCTTGGCTGCGCCCATCATGCCCTGACGCCACCAATTCAAAACGATCGGCTGTGACACGTCGGCGCCCGGGCGGTTGAAACCATAGAACGGACCCGACGCAAGATCCCAGTAGAACTTCGAGCGGTTGGCCGCCAGCTGGGCCTGCAAATCGTCGAAGACCGACTTCGGTAAGCCGCCTGGATTGGCATCGGTCTGCACCATCAGCGGCGGCACTGCGCTGAGGATCGCGGCCTTGGCGACGCGACCCTCGCCGTGACGTGCAATGTAGCGCACCACCTCGCCTCCGCCGGTCGAATGGCCCACGTGGATAGCGTCTTTCAGGTCCAGGTGCTCGGTCACCGCCGCGAGGTCGTCGGCGTAGTGGTCCATGTCATGACCGTCGGACACCTGGCTAGAGCGGCCATGTCCGCGCCGATCGTGAGCGATGACCCGGTAGCCGTGCTTCAGAAAGAACAGCATCGCAGTGTCCCAGTCGTCGGCCGACAGAGGCCATCCGTGACTGAAAACGATCGGCTGGCCCTTACCCCAGTCCTTGAAGTAAATCTCCGTGCCATCGCCAGTGGTGATCGTGCCCATAGCCTGCCTCCTCGACAGTCCGGGTTGTGCAGAAAGCAATCCCGCTTTGGGAATCTACGCCGGTTGACAGGTTGCCACCGCGCATGTCACGCACCTGGGCAGCTGGCAGCGCGTCACACGGCAGGCTGCGCCATTTGAACTCGCTACCCTTATGGATCGGCCGGCGTAGAGCCCTGTTAACGCGGCAATTGCGACCGACTACCGAGACTCTCGTAACTCGTCCAGTTTCGAGACCACATGCCTTGAGCCTGTCCGAGGCCGCCGCCTCAGCCGGTGCTGCCCTGGCGTGCAGGTGCGTTGGCCGCTAGCCCGGCCGAAGCCGTGTGGCAACATCGGTTCGGCGCCCGCAAGGGGATCCGCTTGCGGGCCCCAACCCCCTGCCCGGCGCTTAGACAAGGTTCCAACGGAGGCGCCCACGGACAACCCTAGACCCACAGCCGACTTCGCCCATTATGGGAAAATGGGTTAGTGTGATGTCGTGACTGAACTTGCAATCGTGGAAACCGATGACCGCAGTCGCGCAGTGCTGCCTGGCCGGCCCAACCAGCGCTTCGTGATGCGTGAAAACCCTGATGGCAGCTTGCTGTTGCAGCCAGCGCGGGTGGTGACCGAGGCCCAGCACGAATTCGACTCCGATCCTGAGTTACGCGAGCTGCTGGCACGCGCCGCGGCATCTCCGACGGTACGTCGGGCACGGGCCCGCAGAGAGTGAGCGTTGAAGGCGATTACTCGGAAGTCGCCGACGCCCAGCTCGACGCGCTGGAGAACGGCCCAGACGTGGACTTGTACAACAGCGTCTTGGACACCATCGAATTCATCTTTCGACTTCCCGGCCAGGCCCAGTCTCTGTCCACGGCGATCACCACTCCCGACGGTATTCGGATGCGCCTGCCAGTCATCGGACATCCGCCCTACAAGGTCTTCTGGTCTACAGAGGGCCCCCGAATCGAGGCCGTATTCCCGCACCCTTAACCGCTCACCCGTCCGCCACATCCCGGGGGACTACCGGTACGTGGCCGCCGAACGGGCCTCGACATCGCCGGCTGCCCCGTTGCGCACCCGGCCCGCGCCACCAGCGTCCACGAGCCGGGACCCGTTACGGGATCCTCGGGTTCTTGCAGTGGTCGCAACACCGCTTGGAATGAGGGTGTTGATGTTCGGGTTCAAGAATCACATGATCAGCGAGAACGT
>JAFAID010000334.1 GCA_019236925.1 Mycobacterium sp.
AGCAGGGTGTCCAAGTGCCATATGTGTGCCGGCGATTTCAGCAGCCATTGCCCCGGTACTCCGGATTGCAAGTGCTGCAGAAAGATTCGGTGGAACCGATACGCCGCGGCGTGGTCGGCTTCGTGCAACAACCATTGCTGGTAACTCGGGATGCGGTACTGGACCGTGAAGATCATGCTGGTGAACTCGCTGGCCGTGATCCGGACGCATTCCTGTCCCACCAGTGCACCCATCGGATGATGGGCCAGGAAGCCGGGCATGATCTGCTCGGACATTTCGATGCTCGCCTGCACCTGGGCGATGCGCGGATCGGAATCGTAGGTGTCGAGTTGCGGCACCGGGCACGGTTCATCGACCTCCCATGTCAGTGGCGCGCGCAGTTGCGGATCCTGACACAGCAGGTCGTAGAGGATGGTGGTGCCGGTGCGGGGTTGGCTGAGAATGAAGATCGGTTGCGTGACAGACTCGGCCGCGACGTCGGGATGGCTTGTGCGCCAAGCCATGATGCCAAGGCGGTTCTTCAGCGCACGCATGATGTCGGCATGAGCGATCTCGACGCCGAGAGGAGACAGCCGCGCCTCGTTCACCAGTCCGTCGATGAGCCTGTGCAGTCCGGACTGCCACTGGTCGCCGCCGAAGTCGTTCTGGTGGGTTTCGTCGCAAGCGGTCTGGACCAGGCGGTCGAAATCGAATCGCTCCTCGAGGCTCATTGCGTTGCATCCCGTTGTCGCACCGACACCCTGACATCGGGCGGAGTCGGGTTGTGCAGCCACCGAAGCACCACGAATCCGCGATGACGGCCGCCGGTGTCGAGCCAGTGCCCGTATCCGAAGTCCTCGGCGCCGATAGCAACGCGGACCCGTCCGTCGCCGTCGGCACTCAAGCCACTGTTGGTCACCGAGCTATGCCGTCGACGCGGCTCCAGGCATTCGTGCCATACGTTTTCCAGCGTGACGTTCCAATAATGGGTGTCGGGCGGATCGATGTCGAGCACCAGTGCCTGATCGGGTTCGAGCCGGAACGTGCCGATCATGTAGAGGTTGTCCGGGGTGGTATCGGCAGCCCCGAGTTCGGCGGCTGCAGCGGTGACCAATGTGTTTGGGTTCTCCAGTAGCTCGGGCTTGATGCTGCGATGCAACGTCAGCAGCTTCAGCAGTGTCCAGCCCATCGCGGTGAACTGTGCGGCCAATTCGTCGTCGGTCAGCGGCGTCACCTCATCGGCGTCGAGGTCCTCGATGTGCAGCGATCCTTGTTTCTCCGTCGCGAAATCGCCGATGTACTCTCGCACCACAACGGACGACGCGTCTTCGGGGATCTGCACCCACTGCGCGCCGGCACGGTCAACCGGCTCGTGCGCCGACAGCAGGAGTTCGAATTCGCCAGTGGCCGAACACAGTTGGGCGTCACTGACGTAGCCGGCCATCCGACGTGGAGTTAAACCGGTGCCGGCCAGGATCTGGAATCCGAGGTAGGCGGTCGTGCCTCGCTTCCCTGAGATCCGATAGCGACGATCGCCACGAATCATCGCCAGGTAGTAGTTGCCGTCAGGATTCGGCCCGCCGACCATCCGGGTCGGAGTGCACATGTCGAAGAATCGCGGCTGCAACGGGTCTGCCTCGACGGACAACTGCGCGCACAGCGATGACGCCCGGGCGATCGCCCGCATGCCCTCGAGGAGTTCCTGCTCGGTCTCGGCATCCTCGGTGATGATCTTGGTGATATCGGAGATCGTCTGTTGGACGAACTCCCATGCGCGGGCGGATTCCAGAGTGCTCACTGACGACGACATGCGGCCAGAATAATATATAGTCTCAATGAATACTATGTATCATTTAACGGATCACTCCAACTCGGCCGAACCGCTCCCGCTGGCCCATCGCAAACGGGTGGCGACGCGACAGCGCATCGCCGCGTCGGCAGCTCGGCTGGTCGCCGAGACCGGATTGGCGGCAGCGACCGTCGACCGCATCGCCGACACCGCCGAGGTCGGCAGAGCCACGTTCTTCCGGTACTTCAACACCAAGGAAGACGCCGTCGCCGAGGGCATGAACGAACAGTGGCTCGGCCGCATCACCGCCGCGCTGACCGCGCAACCAGCCCACCTGAGCGCAACCGAAGCCGTCGTCGCCGCATTCGGGGACCTCGCGCGCGGATTCGCCGACGTCGAAGATCAGGTCCGTGAATTGGCCACCCTCACCCGATCGGCGCCCGCGCTCGAAGCGTGGACCCTGCATATCTACCTGCGCTACGAGGCGACCATCGCCGAACTGATCACACCACGCATGGCCGATCTGACCGCACACGATCCGCGCCCCCGCCTGCTCGGCGCGCTGGCCATGGCCACCGTGCGCGTCGCATTAGACGACTGGCTGGCCCACGGCGGATCGCTTCCCGAGCGAGTACATCGCGGCTTGGCGTCCATTCGAGTCGCCTGAGGTCGCACCCGAATCGGCGCCCCGTTGGCGACGAGCCATGCGCATCGCTCGTCCAAGTTGCCATCATCACGGCTACAGATAGGTGCGCAGGTGGGCCCGCAAGCCAGGATGAAAATCCTTCAATGACAATGATTTCGGCGCGAACGCGTCTGCACCGTGATACATCCCAGGAACGGTGACAAGTGTGCACGGAACCCCGCTGGCTTTGAGTTTCTCGGCGTAGTCGACATCCTCGGCGTAGAACAAATCACGCTCACCGACTCCGACCCACGCCGGGGGCATGCCGGTCAGATCCTCACGCCGCGCCGGTGCCGAATACTCCGGCGCATCCGAGATCCGCGGCTGGCGGCCCAGGTAACTAGTCCACCCGAACCGGTTGGATGCGGGCGTCCACATGAATCGGCCACGTCCGGCGTGATCGTGACGCAGCGTGGTGCGGTCGTCGAGCATCGGATACACCAGCACCTGTGCCCGCAATGCGATTCCCTCGTCGTGGCTGCGCTGCGCGACGGCGGCGGACAGGCCGCCACCGGCACTGGCCCCGATGACGGCGATGCGGTCCGGGTCGATACCCAGCTCGTCGGCCTTCGCACGCATCCAGCCCAGCGTGGCCATGCAGTCGTCGAGCGCGGCCGGAAATGGATGTTCGGGCGCCAGTCGGTAGTGCGGTGAAACGGCGATGACGCCGAGATCTTTCGCCAGTCGGGCTATTCCGGAAGCCTCCAGATGCGGCGAGCCCACGACGTAACCCCCGCCATGTATCCAGAGCACACCAGGTCGCCGCGGCCGGCTCTCGGTCGGCATGGTGATCATCACCCGGACGGCGGGCTCGCCGACGCGGCGCTCGGTCACAGTGACGCCGCGGCCTGATGGCATGCGAATCCGCGAACACAGGCGGAAGAGCGGAAGCAACCACGAGCGTTCCGTGGCAGGCACGAACGGTAGGAGCGGACTACGAAGATCAGGCGCCACGTCGGCCATGGCGTCGCGCATAGCCGCATAACGTCGCGCCGCCAATACGGCCGCCCCGATAACGGCAACGGCGCCGACTCGCTTCACGCGAGCAGCTTAACCCTCGGGACCAAGCAGCAGACCGGCATCGAGACACCCCCGGCTGATCGACCGGGGTGCCTCGTACAGAGTTTTCTAATGCGGGTGGCCGTGATGGTGACCGGCGTGCTCGTCCTCGTTCTCCGGCTTGTCCACCACCGCCGTCTCGGTGGCGGAAGATGTGCCACCGCCAAAACGTGCCCTGCTGGTAATTCGGCCGAGCCAAGCGGGAATGACCGCACCCCGGCCAGTTGTTGACCAACTAGTCCAGAACTGTTCCACTCGCTAGCGAAACGAGGCTGACATGGCGCAACTACTTACCGGAAAGACGGCAGTGATCACCGGCGGCTCCAGCGGAATCGGATTGGCAACCGCCCGGCGGTTCGTCGACGAGGGCGCAACGGTGTTCATCACCGGCCGCCGCCAGGTGGAGCTCGACGCGGCGGTCAAGCAGCTCGGAGCGGCCGCGACGGGCGTGCAAGGCGACGCGGGCAACCTCGCCGACCTGGACCAGCTCTACGCGGCGGTCGCCGAGCACGGATCGGGCATCGACATCCTTTTCGCCAACGCCGCGTCCGTCGAAGCCGCGCCGCTGGGCCAGATCACCGAAGACTCCGTGGACCGTCAGCTCGACGGACATTTCAAGGGCGTGCTCTTCACCGTGCAAAAGGCGCTACCGCTACTGAACGACGGCGCCTCAATCGTCCTGAACAGCTCCATCGTCGCCACTAAAGGCGAGGCCGGCACCACGGTCTACAATGCGATCAAGGCGGCCATACGCTCATTTGCCCGCACCTGGGCGGGCGAGCTGCGCGGCCGCAAGATAAGGGTCAACGCGGTCAGCCCCGGCTACATCGACACGCCGGGCCTGCAAGGCTTGTCCGAACAGCTGAACGGCCCCGGTTCGTGGGAGCAGTTCAGCACCGCGCTGACCAAGGCGATCCCGTTCGGCCGCCTCGGCACCCCCGAGGACGTCGCGGACGCGGTTCTGTTCCTCGCGTCCGGCAACAGCGGCTACGTCACCGGTGCCGAGCTGCTGGTCGACGGCGGCGTCAACTCCGTCTAAGCACTAGACCTTGGCCGGTTCCAGTCCGGCGGCCTTGACCTTGTCGAAAAGTTCGACGTGGTACGACAGGCAAGAAATGCTGTTCTAGTCCGCGCCCAATCGGTCACGACAGCACGCTCCTCAGTCTCAGCCCTTGGCGAGATTGTCGAGCAATTCGCGAGTCTTCGGAGTCGCCTCCCCACCTTCCTTGCCCTTGATTCACGCGGCAACGAGCTGTGTTCACGACGCGTGCAGCGCGATGAATTGGCCCAGCGTCGCATCGAGACGCTGCGGCTGCTCCTGCTGCACCCAGTGCCCGGCCTCCTCGATGAAGTATGGGCCGGCGAACGAGGCGCAGGCCACGGTCATAGCTTCGAGCGCGCCGGGGCTCTGATAAGTGCCCCAGTCGCTGCGACCGGCAATGAAGCAGGCAGGCACCTCGATGCGGCGGCCTTCGAAGGCCCGTAGTTCGGCGATCGCCGCGGCATTGAAGAGGTTGCGATACCAGTTGAGGGCGCCCTGAAACCCGGCTCTGCCGAATTCGCGGACATATACCTGAAGCTCCGCCTCGGTGAGCCAGGTGCAACGTTCGACTTCCTCGAGGGAGGGCGCCATGTCGGCCGCTGTGGCCGCCATGCCCTTGTCAAGATCCATCACATAGTAGCGCGGCAAGGTCGCGAGATCATCTGCGCGCCAAGACTTCAGCGCGTGCGGTCGATTGTGTTGCCAGTCGTGGCTCTTGCAGTGAAAGTAAGCCCGCAGGAAGGTGCTGAGGCCCTGGGCACTTTCGTGCATGTCGGCATTCGCATCGCGCGTGGTGTAGTAGCGCTGATAATGCTTGCGCGGTGGTTGCAGCGCGGCGAGGGCAGCGTC
>JAFAID010000517.1 GCA_019236925.1 Mycobacterium sp.
GCCCATGCTTGCCCCAAGAACTACAGCATGCTCACCAATTTTCGCCACGGCGACCTCCGGACCAGCGAATACCGGCAACCTACTCTGTAGGTCAGAAAGTTATTGCGATTTGATCGCTTGCGCATTCACAAACCGGCCGCGCCCGAAAAGGTCAGCGCAAGGCTAGGTCTTGTCCTCGTTGGCCCGCGGGAATCCGCCGCCCTGCGGGAACAGCGGGAATACCACGTCGTCGAGCTTCGCGGCGTCGCCGTCGGTCTTGTTGACCGTCCCCCCCCACACGTTCCCGTCCGGCGACATCCGCAGCGCCCAGGCGTGGCCGTGGGTGTCCTTGCGCACGACGTCGGGCGGACCGGTGACCGCGCCGGTCCCTTGCGCGAGGTGCACCGCCACCGTCTGCTTCGTGTTGATCAGATTGACCAGCACGGTGCCGTCCAATGCCGCGCAGCCGGCCACACCCGGCCGATCCGGCCAAGTCCATACCGTCGACACCTTCGAGTCCTTCGTGATCCGCTGCAACCGGTCGGCCGTCGGCGCGCGGTCGAGGACGTAGAGCGAGCCGTCGACCGGGTCGGTGCATAGGCCGCCGCCCGAGCCAATACCGCTCAGCGCCGTAGTCGGCGGTGCCGGGTGGAGCGTCGTCGGCTGCTCGAGACGGATGACTTTGCCGGCCAACGATGCGGGATCGGCGGCCATCGCCGGATTGCCCGCGTCGCCGGTGAGCACGACCAGCGTGGTGGGGCTGGTGAACAGCATCGCGCCCATGTTCCCGATGGCACCTTTCGGGATGCCGGTCAAGATGTCCTTCGGGACATCGCCCTCCGCGATGCGGATAACCCGATTGTCGGTGGGCGTGCTGATGTAGGCGTACATCAGGCGGTCCTGCGAGTAGGTCGGTGAGAGCACGATGTCCATCAACCCGCCGTCACTGGCCGGGTCGACCGGGATGACCAACTTCACCTTCGGCTCGGCGCTGACCGAAACCTCTTTGACCGCGCCGGTGGTCCGCTCGGCGACCAGTGCCGACTTGCTGTCGGGCTGCATGATTAGTCCGCTGGTGCTTTCCAGGCAGCCCTGCATCACCCCGGGTGCCGGGCACTCCTTGGGAAATGGCTTGTCAGGTAACGGTGGCGGCGGGGGAGGCGAAGAACTCGCCGGTGGATGGCGTTCGGGCTCCGTGGTGAACGGCTGCGACGCGGTGTCGTTGAACTGCGCGCAACCGGCCAAAACCAGAAGCGTTGAGCAGAGCGCGGCCAGCCCGCGCCACCTCGACCACCACGACTGCATAGCAGCCAGATTACGGACAACTCGGCTCTGGTGCCCGCGACGGGGTGGCGCGCGTGTCCCGGATTTGCCCGCAAACTGCGAGCCGCGCGCCGCGACACGCTAACCAGCACAGCGAAAGCGCCGCTCAAATCCCCAATTCGGGCCGAATTGCCCTTACCCTGACACGAGTGACCAGTCAATCGAATGACTCACATTGGCAGCGGCCGGACGATGCTGCGGCGCCAACTCCCGTGCGGCCGGCCTCAGCAAGCCTGGTTGACCCGGAGGACGACCTGCCGTCAGCCACATATGCAGGCGATTTCGAGACGACCACGATCCCGCACTATGACTCCAACGGCTCGAGCAATGTCCGCTCGTCCAGCCCGGGATTCGGGCTGATCGGCGGGCAGGAGCCGTTGCCCTACCAGCCCCAGACCAGCGGCCGGCACTCGACGTTCGGATCCGAGGCGATTGACGAGCATGAGCACCACGAGGACGACGAGCGGGTACGTGCCGCCAGGCGTCGCGGCACGCAGCATCTCGGTCTGCTGATCCTTCGGGTCGGCCTGGGCGCGGTGCTCGTCGCGCACGGGCTTCAGAAACTGTTCGGCTGGTGGGGCGGGCAGGGACTGAACGGATTCAAAAACGCGCTATCCGACATCGGCTACCAGCACGCCGACATCCTCACCTACTGCGCCGCCGGCGGCGAAATTGCCGCCGGAGTACTGCTGGTGCTGGGGCTATTCACCCCGCTGGCCGCTGCGGGCGCGCTGGCCTACCTGATCAACAGCGTGCTCGCCGGGATGTCAGCCCAGCACAATCCGAGGTCCTTTCCGTTCTTCCTGCCGAACGGACACGAATACGAGATCACCCTGATCGTCATGGCCGCCGCCGTCATCCTGGTCGGGCCCGGGCGGTACGGCTTCGACGCAGGTCGCGGCTGGGCGCGGCGGCCGTTTATCGGGTCGTTTGCGGCGCTGGTGGTGGGCATCGGCGCCGGGGTCGCGCTCTGGATGCTGCTCAACGGCGCCAACCCCGTGAGCTGAGCCCGCTGACCTGGATCAGCTGTACGGATTGGGCACTCGGCCGCCGCTGGCCTCGGTCAGCAGCGGCAGGGTTGCGAAGGTGACTGCGGGCAATCGCAGGTCTCCGCCGTTTTTGAGCTGGGCACGCGCCCATGAGCCTTTGTTGAATCGCAGCCCGTCGATTCCTTCCCAACGCACCGTTTGGCTGCCGAGCAGCGTGCGCACGGTCACGCCGTCGCGGTCGGCCTGGGTGCGTAGCCGAATGATCAACGCCGACAAGACCACCGGGATGACCAGTAGCGGCGCGGTCGCCGGCCAGGTGAAGACCGGGATAAGCAGCCCGAGGGCGAAGAAACCCACCGCGAAGTGGGCCATCGGTGAAATCTTGATCACCACCGGCGGCGTAGCGGGGGTGTCTGATGAACCGGTAACCACCTGTGCATCATGGCATCGTGTTCGATCGCCCCGGCAACCGGATTTGACGGTCGGGATTTGACGTCTGACCTGTGCAGAGGCTACGGTCGGACGTTATGGACAGCCGTGACATGCTCGTAGTAATTGGTCGGCGCGTTGGTGGCTGACTAGCCCACGCCGGGATAGCTTTCGAGCACCAACGCGCAACCCTCGTGCAGCCACTGAGCTGGCGGGGGTTTTTTGTTGTCACCGATCCGACATCCACCACGAAGACCTAAGAGGAACCAGTGAGCGCTCCTACCACGCGACAGCCGCAGCCGTCGCAGCCACTCAACGGCACGCTGGCCAAGTCGAAGGCGCCAGCACCGCAGCCTAAACACGTTGCGCCGCATCAACTCACCGGCGCACAGTCGGTGATCAGGTCGTTGGAGGAGCTGGACGTCGACGTCATCTTCGGAATCCCCGGGGGTGCCGTACTACCGGTCTATGACCCGCTGTTCGACTCGCAAAAGCTACGCCACGTGCTGGTTCGCCACGAGCAGGGCGCGGGCCACGCTGCCAGCGGCTACGCGCACGCCACCGGGAAAGTCGGCGTTTGCATGGCCACCTCGGGTCCCGGTGCCACCAACCTGGTGACTCCGCTGGCCGACGCGCAGATGGACTCCATCCCGGTGGTCGCCATCACCGGACAGGTCGGGCGTTCGCTGATCGGCACCGACGCCTTCCAGGAGGCTGACATCTCCGGCATCACCATGCCGATCACCAAACACAACTTCCTGGTCCGCAACGGCGACGAGATCCCCCGGGTGCTGGCCGAGGCTTTCCACATCGCGTCCACCGGACGGCCCGGGGCGGTGCTCGTCGATATTCCCAAAGACGTGCTGCAAGGCCAGTGCACGTTCAGCTGGCCGCCGCACCTGGACCTACCCGGTTACAAGCCGAACACCAGACCGCACAACCGTCAGATCCACGAGGCCGCCAAACTGATAGCCGCCGCACATAAACCTGTGCTGTACGTCGGTGGCGGCGTCATCCGCGGCGAGGCCACCGAGGAGCTGCGCGAATTGGCCGAGCTGACCGGTATTCCGGTGGTGACCACGCTGATGGCGCGAGGGGCGTTCCCCGACAGCCACCGGCAGCACCTGGGCATGCCGGGCATGCACGGCACAGTGGCGGCGGTGGCCGGGCTGCAGCGCAGCGACCTATTGATCGCGCTGGGTACCCGTTTCGACGATCGGGTGACCGGAAAGCTCGACTCGTTCGCCCCCGAGGCCAAGGTCATCCACGCCGACATCGACCCCGCCGAGATCGGCAAGAACCGAAACGCCGACGTGCCGATCGTTGGTGACATCAAAGCCGTCATCACCGATTTGATCGACGCGCTGCGCCACGCTCGCGTGCCGGGCAATATCGACATCGCCACTTGGTGGGAGTACCTCGACGGTGTGCGGGCGACTTACCCGTTGAGCTACGGGCCGCAAAGCGATGGCAGCCTGAGCCCGGAGTATGTCATCGAGAAGCTGGGTGAGATCGCAGGCCCGGACGCGGTGTACGTTGCCGGCGTCGGCCAGCATCAGATGTGGGCGGCGCAGTTCATCAAGTATGAAAAGCCACGCACCTGGCTGAATTCCGGCGGGCTGGGCACGATGGGTTTCGCTGTTCCGGCGGCCATGGGCGCCAAGATCGCCCGCCCGGATGCCGAGGTGTGGGCCATTGACGGCGATGGCTGCTTCCAGATGACCAACCAGGAACTGGCCACCTGCGCGATCGAGGGCGCACCGATCAAGGTCGCGTTGATCAACAACGGCAACCTGGGCATGGTGCGGCAATGGCAGTCGCTGTTTTATGAGGAGCGGTATTCGCAGACCGACCTCGCGACCCACTCGCACCGCATCCCGGACTTCGTCAAGTTGGCCGAGGCACTGGGTTGCGTGGGATTGCGTTGCGAGCGTGCAGAAGACGTCGTCGACGTGATCAACCAGGCCCGGGCGATCAACGACCGACCGGTGGTGATCGACTTTATCGTCGGCGCCGACGCGCAGGTGTGGCCGATGGTTGCCGCCGGCACCAGCAACGACGAGATCCAGGCCGCCCGCGGGATTCGCCCGCTTTTTGACGACGAATCCGAAGGACACGCCTGATGCGCGCCGGCGACGATGCAGAGCGTAGCGATGAGGAGGAGCGGCGCATATGACCGGATCGACGAAGACGCATACGTTGTCGGTGCTGGTCGAAGACAAACCCGGTGTGCTCGCCCGCGTGGCCGCGCTGTTCTCGCGGCGTGGGTTCAACATCGAATCGCTCGCCGTCGGGGCGACCGAACAGAAAGACATGTCCCGGATGACGATCGTCGTCTCCGCCGAGGAGACACCGCTCGAGCAGATCACCAAGCAGCTCAACAAGCTCATCAACGTTATCAAGATCATCGAGCAGGATGGTCACAACTCGGTTGCCCGCGAGTTGGCGCTGATCAAGGTGCGGGCCGACGCCGGCACCCGCAGTCAAGTCATTGAGGCGGTTAACTTGTTTCGCGCCAAGGTCATTGACGTGTCACCGGAGTCGTTGACCATCGAGGCAACGGGTGACCGTGGCAAGTTGGAGGCGCTGCTGCGGGTGTTGGAGCCGTTCGGCGTCCGCGAAATCGTCCAGTCCGGCCTGGTATCGCTGTCGCGCGGGCCACGCGGCATCGGCACGGCCAAATAATCAGTCGAATTCACGAGCCTAGAAATAAAGAAGGAGACATTCACGTGGCATCAGAGGCATTGGAGATGTTCTACGACGACGATGCGGACCTGTCGATCATCCAGGGCCGCAAGGTCGGCGTCATCGGGTACGGCAGCCAGGGGCACGCGCACTCGCTGAGCCTGCGCGATTCCGGGGTTCAGGTGCGCGTCGGGCTGAAGGAGGGCTCGAAGTCACGGGCCAAGGTCGAGGAGCAGGGCCTGAAGGTCGACACCCCCGCCGAGGTGGCCAAGTGGGCCGATGTGATTATGCTGCTGGCACCCGACACCGCCCAGGCGGACATCTTCAAGAACGACATCGAACCGAACCTGAATTCCGGCGACGCGCTGTTTTTCGGCCACGGTCTCAACATCCACTTCGACTTGATCAAGCCCCCCGGCGACGTCATCGTGGCGATGGTCGCGCCGAAGGGCCCTGGACACTTGGTGCGTCGCCAGTTTGTCGACGGCAAAGGCGTGCCGTGCCTGATCGCCGTCGACCAAGACCCGACCGGCAACGGCGAGGCGCTGGCGCTGTCCTACGCCAAGGGCATCGGCGGCACCCGCGCCGGCGTCATCAAGACGACGTTCAAGGATGAGACCGAAACGGATCTGTTTGGTGAACAGGCCGTATTGTGTGGTGGCACTGAGGAATTGGTGAAGACCGGTTTCGACGTGATGGTCGAGGCCGGCTACCCGCCGGAGATGGCGTACTTCGAGGTGCTGCACGAGCTCAAGCTGATCGTAGATCTGATGTACGAGGGTGGCATCGCGCGGATGAACTATTCGGTGTCCGACACCGCCGAATTCGGCGGATATCTGTCGGGTCCGCGAGTGATCGATGCCGACACCAAGGAGCGGATGCGCGGGATCCTGCGCGACATTCAGGACGGCAGCTTCGTCAAGAAGCTCGTCGCCAACGTCGAGGGCGGCAACAAGCAGCTCGAGCAATTGCGCAAGGAAAACGCCGAACATCCCATCGAGGTCGTCGGCAAGAAGCTGCGCGACCTGATGAGCTGGGTTGACCGCCCGATCACCGAAACGGCCTAACTTCTGACGCCGAGCGTGTACTCAGGGCGAGTTTTGGCGAATTTTTCGCCGTGGTGCACGTTCGGCGGGCTAAGACGACGTGAGGCGGTCGGCGAACGACACCACCCGGCGGGCCAAGTGGTCCAGGGCGTTGTCGATGGATTCGTCGAACTCGTCGATGTTGTCGTGAGTGGCGACCAGGCTCACCCCGTACGGATTGCCGTCGACGAACTTCACCGGGTCGGTGTAGCCCGGCGGCACGATGATGCCGCCCCAATGGATCAGCGTGATGTAAAGCGCCAGCAGCGTCGTCTCCTGGCCACCGTGCAGCGTGTTGGACGACGTGTAGCCGGCTTACACCTTGTCGGCCAGCTTGCCTTCGGCCCACAGCCCGCCCAGCGAATCGATGAAGGTACGCAATTGCGCTGCAGGTGAGCCGAATCGAGTCGGTGAGCCGAAGATCACCGCGTCGGCCCACACGATGTCGTCGCCGGTGGCCGCG
>JAFAID010000629.1 GCA_019236925.1 Mycobacterium sp.
CCGGAAGGATTCGGCCGCATGCTGCGCCGCGTGGCCGATGCCGGTTTGCCGATCTTCGTCACCGAAAACGGTATCGCCACCGACGACGATGCACAGCGCGTGCGCTATCTAATCGCACACCTACAGCAGGTCAAGGCCGCGCTGGCCGACGGCGTTGACGTCCGCGGTTACATGCACTGGTCGTCATTCGACAACTTTGAATACAATCACGGCTACACGCCAACATTCGGCCTTATCGGGATCGATCGCCAGAACGGCTACCGTCGCATCGTGAAGCCCAGTGCCGCAGTGTACGGCGAAATAGCGCGCAGCGGGTGCCTCCCTTCGTAGCCTTCACGGGCGCCAAACCCGACATGACCGGGCGACTTCCTGGGCCTCGTTGATATCCCCAGCGTTATAGATCTGTCTGAGCGCAGCGAGCACACTAGGACGCGCTCGACTTCGGAAGTACGGCAAGAACATTGGCCCATTTGCTTAAGCCATTGGGCCATCGACATCTCCGCTGATGACAATGGTCCTAGGCGTTGCGGGGCCGATGACCCTTTGATGTACGCCGCGGCAGCGACGAACATCGAACATATGCCAAACACCATCACAAGGCCGTTGCGCAACGTAGCGCGCTCCTTGAACAAACACGTGTTGAACCCAGCGATGTTGCGGATGGCGGGCCGCAAGTACTGGTATGCGGCCGTGATCTCGCACACCGGTCGGCGCTCAGGTAGGACGTACACAACACCTATCGTGGCCGACCGGATTGCGCACGGCTTCATCATTCCGCTGCCTTATGGCACGAGTGTTGATTGGCTGCGCAATGTCCTCGCCTCCGGCCAGGCCACGATAACCGCTGGCGGACAGAGCTACCAGGTCACGACGCCGGAAATCGTCGACGCCGCATCGGCGTTGCCGCAGATGCCGCCGCTACGACGCAGGATCCTCCACGGCCTAAACGTCGAGAACTACCTGAAAGTTGAAGTCGTCACCTGACGCTTGGCTATGCTGCCTGATCACGTCGGCGTGCTAGATGAACGCGCCGACGTGATCAGCAAGACGTCGGCCACGGGGGACGGGCATGGCCCGTCAATTCGTCACGTGACGTATCGCTGGGTTATTCGGGCGGGAAGGGGAGAAGCGGTCGATTGGGTCGTAAACGGGAGTCGCGAGCTTGACCCCCTTTTTGGCTGCGGTGTCTCAGTCAGACTCACGGATGGGCCGCGGGCAGGCGGACACCGCACTTCAATCGCACAGTGCTCCAGGGTAATTCGTCACAGTGACGTATCCCGAGCAGTGCGGGGGAAGGAGCAGTGTGTCTTCGATAGGCGACTACGTGGCTGTTGCGCGGCACACTTAAGGCTTCGGCTGACGGCCCGAATCTTTCATGACAGTTGGGATGGTCTCCATGGAGGTCAACGAGAACCGCACCGGTGAGGGTGCACTACAAACAGCTGATCGTTGAAAGGATGCGGAATCTTCCATCTGGTGTGCCCGCAAACTGCCGATAAGCCACATTATGTCAAGTAAAGTCCTGCGTTTCTGTTGAGCATCAACAGATTTCGCATGACCTCATTCGTGCCTGTCGGCGCGCTGGTTCCTGCCGGTCGTGGGTCTGAACCGGTAACGGCGGCTATACCTCGATGATGTCCACGAGTTCGTCAAGGCCGCGGAAGTCGTCGACGTTACGGGTATAGAGCCGGGCCGAGTGCGCGTGTGCGGTGGCGGCGATGAGCAGATCCATTGATCGTGCTCTTGGTTGACGGCCGGCATCGACTACGGCGGCGGCCACCTGGCCATAGCTGTTCGCCACCGCATCGTCGATTGGTAGCGCGTCGAAGGTGCGTTGCAAGAGCAGCAAGCGGCGCAGACGCTCGGCGCGTACGCTTCGCTGCTTCGCGACCAGTACACCGAAATGCATCTCGGCCAGGGTGATGGTGCTGATGGCCAACTCGCCATCGAGTGGTTCGATGCCGCTGGCAATGACCACACTGGTGTCGAGGAGCGCTCTCATTGACTCCCCCATGGATCGCGCACCTCGTGCGTGACCTCGTCGCGATCGTGGACCCACGCGGGATCGTCGGGACCTGTGAAAAGTCCCGCCACGTCGGTCCAATGCCGCCATGCTTGCGGAGCGGCGGGAACCAATCGGGCGGCAGGTCGACCGGCCACGGTTATCGCAATTTCTGCTCCCGCCTGTACGCGGCGCACAAGATCAGAAGCATCTTGGCGCAATTCGCGCAGTCCAACGGTTTCCATATCCCTGAGAGTAGCACAAGTGCTACGTCGAGATGCTCGGATGCCAATGTTGGCACCCGTGACATTGCAGCGGCGCGGGCACGCCGTGGTCTGCGGTGCCAGCTCGAGTGGGCTCCTCGCAGCACGTAGCTAACCAAAAAACTTGACCCTCAACCTGATTCGACGCGCCAGCCTCATGGGCTAGGCGACGCGGCAAGGAAAGGACCGTCGGTGGCCCAAAGGAGTATCCCGCAAAATGCTGTCAGCGACGCTGCGCGATTTCGTCCGAGACGGACTTGTACAGCGCCGCCCCGACACCCGCTACGTGCCCCAACGCGTCGACTACAGCCTCACCGAACTCGGTATGACATTTTGTAAGACAATCGCACGGGCGGCGCCATCCGGCTACGCCGGCGGCAAGTCTCCGGCGTTGAATCACCACTGGTGTTCGTGCTGGCCGCCGGGCTGCGGTTAGCCGGGCTGGCCGGGTTCGCCGGTGGTGCCGTTGGCGACGGGACCGGTGCCGCCGGGTCCGCCAGCGCCGCCCTCCCCGGCTGAACCGATCAGCCCGGGATGGCCGCCGTTTCCGCCGTTTCCGCCGTCCCCGCCGAAACTACCGGTGGTAACGGTGCCGGTGCTTACCGTTGCGGCGTTGCCGCCCGCGCCGCCGGTACCGCCGGCGGCGCCGTTGCCGAAGATGACGCCCTGTCCACCGTCGCCGGCGGTCCCGCCGGCACCACCGTTGTTGCCGGTGCCGATGATGCTGTCGGTGATGGTGCCAGAGCCACCGCCGGTCCCACCGTCGCCACCGTGACCGGCGTTGCCGAACTCGACGTCGCCGCCCGCGCCGCCGGTGCTGCCGGCCCCGCCATCGTTGCCGGTGGTGACGGTGCTGTCGGTGAGGGCTCCAGCTGTCCCTCCGGTTCCGCCGGTGGCACCGTTACCGCCTGTTCCGAAGACGCTGGTGCCGCCTTCGCCGCCGGCGCCGCCGGTGGCACCGTTGTCGCCGGAGTGGACCGTGCTGTCCTCGACAGCTCCGCCTGCACCGCCGTTTCCGCCGGCACCGCCCTCGCCACCGGTGCCAATGGTGAACGCTGGGCCGGCATTACCGCCGTCACCGCCTGCCCCGCCGTCGTCGCCCGTGGTCACCGTGCTCGATTGGCTCAGGGCCCCGCCGTCGCCGCCGACCCCACCTGCTCCGCCGGCCCCGCCGTCGCCGACAATTCCAGCAGTGCTGCCCGAGCCGCCGGTCCCGCCGGCTCCCCCGTTGTCGCCGACGAAGACGGTGCTCGATTGGCTCAGGGCCCCAGCGTTCCCGCCGTCGCCGCCGATCCCGCCGACTCCGCCGTTGCCGGCATACCCGGCGACCTCACCTTCGCCGCCATCGCCGCCGTTACCGCCGTTGTCGCCGCTGGACACAGTGCTGGCGATGACGGTGCCGCTGTCGCCGCCGTTTCCGCCCGCCCCGCCGTCGGCGCCGTTGGCGTCGGAGAACCCGGCAGCGCCGCCAGTGCCGCCTGCTCCGCCGTTGTCGCCGGTAGCGACGGTGCTGTCGGTGACGGTCCCGCTGTTTCCACCGTCGCCTCCGTTACCGCCAGCGGCGCCGGGGTCGCCAGGTGTGCCCGCGGCCTTCCCGCCGAGGGCGCCGTTCCCCCCGTTACCTCCGTTGTCGCCGGTGCCGACCGAGCTGTTGGTGACAGTCCCGCTGGCCCCGCCGTCGCCGCCGTTACCTCCCACGCCGGCGTCGCCGCTATACACGCCTTCCCCGCCGGCCGCGCCGTTGCCGCCGTCTCCACCGGTGTCGCCGGTGCCGATGGTGCTGTCGGTGACGGTGCCGCTGGCCCCACCGTCGCCGCCGCTTCCTCCGGTGCCGCCGTTGCCGTAAGCGCCAGCAAGCCCGCCGGTTCCACCGTCGCCGCCCCGGCCGCCAGCGTCACCCGTGGTGACGTTGCTTCCGGAGGTGACGTTTCCGGCGGCCCCGCCGGTTCCACCCGCTCCGCCGTCTCCGCCGTTGCCGACGAGCCCGCCTTCAAGTCCGGCGCCGCCCGATCCGCCTGCGCCGCCGGTGTCACCGTTGTGCACGGTGCTGCCGGCGACGGCCCCGGCGTCACCGCCGCTGCCGCCGGCGCCGCCGTAGCCGCCGGCACCGTCGACCCCGGCATAATTGCCGCCGCCGCCAGCCCCGCCTGCGCCCCCGGTGTCGCCGGAGTAGATGGTGCTGTCGCTGACTGAGCCGGCGTCGCCGCCCGCACCTCCTTCCCCGCCGTGGCCGGCGTCGCCGATCACCCCGAAATCCGAGGCACCGAGTCCGCCGGCTCCGCCCGCTCCGCCCATGTCGCCGGAGTAGACGGTGCTGTCGCCGCTGACCGCGCCGGCGTCGCCGCCCTCGCCACCGGCCCCGCCGTTACCGGCGTTGGTGATCAGGCCGACGGCCTGGCCGCCGGCTCCCCCAGCCCCGCCTGCCCCGCCGTTGTCACCCGAGTCGACGACGCCGCCACTCACTGCTCCCCCGTCGCCGCCGTGCCCGCCGTCGCCGCCGTCGCCGCCATCTCCGAACGCCGCCCCGGCGTGACCACCATCCCCACCGGCGCCACCGGCTCCGCCGTTCCCGCCGGCGACGGTGGCCGCGGCGCCGTTCCCGCCGTTCCCGCCGTCTCCGCCGTTGCCGATGACTCCGCCGGCGCCGCCGTCACCGCCGGCCCCACCGTTAGCGCCCGATCCGCCGTCGCCGCCGTCACCGACGAGCCCCCCAGCCCCGCCGTCGCCGCCCTGCCCCGCTGCGTCGGTGGCGCCGCTGCCGCCGTCACCGAACAGCGCGCCGCCGTTACCACCGGTGGCCTCGGCCAACGTGCCGCCGCCAACACCGTTGGCCCCGTTACCGATCAGATACTCGCCGAAGTCTTTGTTGATCGAACTGTCGATGGATTCGCCCATAGGGCTGTTGATCCAGTTTTGCTCGTCGGTGTGAATGGCCTGTAAGAGCATTTCGTCAAACGCCGCTGCGGACTCCGAGGACGATGCTGTGGCGGCTTCGGCTGAGCTGGTGGCACCGGTCGCCGCGACGGTCGCCGCGCCTAAACCCGCCACTGAGTCAGCTGGCAGCGCCAGCCATTGATCCAGTGCGCCCCCGCTCGGGCCGCCCAGAACCATGCTCGCAGCCGGATCGAGGCCCGGGAGCGAGTCCACGCCCGTCAAAGCGTGACCGATGCAGTTGATGAGCGGGTCGAAGATGACGTCCAGGCCGTCTGCGTACGCGGTCGGTGGTCCGGCTAGCGGAGTGATGCCGAATGCTAGAGCCGCACCAGCGCTGGCACCCCAGCCAACTACACCACGGTGCCAGCGGCACACGTTGCCCTGTGACTTGCGAGTGCGCTTGCCGTAATGCGACTTATCCATCGTCGTGACCCCCCCTCAGGTCGAGGCTTGGTATCTCAGGTTCTTGCAAGCTAACCCTCAAGTGAGCTTTGCGGACGGAAATAAGCTCATAGTTCCTCCGACATTCGGAGACGTTTATCGGGCGGCTTCTGACGTCCCGAGATTCGGCTGCTTCGTATGGAAATTCGGCAACCGGTGGGCGGCGAGCACGGCTGGGCACGTCATGCTGTGCCTGCGGCCAAGTCAATCTTGAATGCCACCCGCGGTAGGAATATGCACCTATCGAATATGGCGGGTTACCGGTAAACGCCTGCGTATTCGCTATTACGTTGTGCGGCAACATGTTTCGTGGCTTCTGTATCCGTCCACATTAGTACGCACCTGTAATAATGTTGCGTTGCAGCATGATTCGACCGAGCATGATTATTTGCAGAGTGGATGTTGCTGACTCATCTGATGAGTCAGCACGAATCCGTCAGATGGGGCGAGAAGTTGCCAATCGCTGACTCTCCCCCGCCGGGGGATTGACAGTTCGACTTTCGTAGACGGCTCATGTGACGATGGGAACAGTCTGTACCAGTTGCGGGCGCGATTTGCGATGATGAAAGCAACGATAACCGGAGGTCGACATGAGGCTGACACAGACCCCGACGAGCGCGCCTATTCTGTTGTATGACGGTGTATGCGGCGTCTGTAACAGCATGGTGGGCACCATTCTTCGCTACGACCATCACGGAACCCTGCGGTTCGCTGCCCTGGATAGTGGCTTTGCCCGCGAGATGACTTCTCGTCACCCCGAGCTTGCCGGCGTGGATTCCGCCGTCTACGTCCGCAACGCTGGACAACCCAGCGAGATCGTTGATCTCCGCTCTGCGGCGATGCTGCAGGTTGCGGCGTACCTCGGCGGCTGGTGGAAACTGACGCTGGCCGGATACGTAATCCCGTCAGTGGTGCGTGATTGGCTCTACGAACGGTTCGCTGCCGTGCGCTACCGCATCGGGGGCCGCTACGATACCTGCCCAATTCCGATAGCCGAAGTGCGAAGCCGATTCCTCGATACTGCGTACGGCTGATTTAGAGCTGCCACTTCGCCGGCCGGTATCGAAACACCGACCGCACTCCCCTAGCGCGCCCGAACCGAGCGCGCAATGCCGACAAGGGCAATACGCGGGAACGAATTGCGGCCTTTACCGGTAAAGTACTGCGTATTGCTTTGTTACCCACAGCGTTTCATTCATCCGCGAGTTCGCAGAATGCCATCATAGCGCCCTCAATCTCGACTAGTCGCTTCGCTGTCGGCCTGTCGACTCGTACTGGACTCTTCGCCGGACAGTCAGCAGGTGTCCCTAGGTCGTTTCGCGTTCTCCGGTGGGCGGGAACGGCCGGCCCACGTGGTCGTCCTCGACTTCGGAATGCTCGATCGCGCCCCAGCGGATCGACGAAGGGGGCGACGCCGGACGTTCCATCGAGCTCCAGTCCGGCGAGATGACTGGGTCCGCGCGGCCGTCTCGAATCCGGCGAGTATGCCAGATGGCGAATACGACGACGAAAACCATTAGCGCCAGCATGAGGGCAAGCCACAGTATGTCGTGGATCGTGGGCACGTGTCGATTCTGGCATGCGTTGACACTCGACGACAGCAGCGTATCGGTGAGCGCGCTCCGCCCCGTGCTAAGGAATACGCACGGATCGAATATGCAGAATTACCGGTAAAGTACTGCGTATTCGTTATTGTGTGACGCTGCAACAGCTTTCAGTGTCAGCAGAAAAACCGTTTGTCAATCGTGATTCTCAAATACCCTACTTTGCAACCACATTCGATTCTGGTGTCGATGTCATCTGTGGATGGCGTTGATTCATCCGATGAATCATTCATGGTCGCGCCAACCGGGCGGTGGCGCTATTGCCCGTGACGAGCTACTACTCCCCCGGCGGGGGATTCCTGGGGGGCCGTCGGTGCTCCAGTTAGTGGGGGGTCAGGATTGGCTTAGGGTCTTCCAGTACCGGACCAAGCGTTCCCTGGTGTCCTCGAAACCCGACTTCGCATAAAACGAGTGCGCCGCGCGTCGGTCGGTCGGGCGGCGCACTCGAGACCTCGATCAGCTGGCAATCCCAATCCCTCGCGACGTCCTCGGCGGCGCTCAGCAGGGCGCGGCCGATCCCCTGCCCGCGGCGGTCAGCCGCTACCACCAGTGCAGTAATGCGCGCGAATGGGCTTCCCTCTGCCAGCCGCGGCACGCGATGCAGCGCGATCAAGCCGCCGGCGGTGATTAGGACGCAGTCGGAGCCATCGTGGCGGCCGAGGCGCTCCTTAACCTCGGCGGGGCTGGTCGGATAGCCGAGTTCGGTCAGCAACTCCGCGATCTGAGGCGCGCCGAAAGACCGTGCCTGTCGAATCTTCACGAGGTAACCCTGTCAGCACTATTCAGTCGCGCCATACGCGTTGAGCCACCCGAGAGAAGTTGCCGCTGAGCACGGCGTCGACGTCACTACTGGTCCATCCCTGCTGAGAAAGGTGCTCGCCGAGCATCAGCAATGTTTCGGGCGGCATCCACTGGATCGGCCCCCAGCGGGTGTAGCTGTCATCGAATAAGTGTGCGTTGCGGGTGATTTCGTCAACTACGTCGGCATAGTCGAACGAGAAGTCGGTGCTGACGCCGACGTGCTCGATGCCGACTAAATCGACGGCGTATTCCAAGTGTCGTGTCATCGCATCGAGGGTGGGAGTATTGGGTCCGAGAAAGATGCCGACACCGGTGATTCCAATGACGCCGCCGGTGGCCGCGCATGCCCGGGCCTGATCGTCGGTGATGTTGCGAGGGTGGTCCCACACTGCGCGCATGCAGGAATGGCTGTAAATGACTGGGCCGGTCGAGACCTCACACATATCCAGTCCGGTGCGCGCACTGCAATGGGTTCCGTCGGGAACGATGCCCACGTCGTTCATCTCGACAACGACTGCACGTCCCCAACCGGTCAGACCGCCATCGGCGCTGTCCAGACACCCGCTGCCGGCGCGGTTGGCGTGGTTGTAGGTAGGCAGCAGCGTGCGTACCCCGAGGTTCGCCAGGGCCGCAAGGTTGTCGAGGTTGTCATCGAGCGGATGCGAGTCTTCAAGGTCGAACACCACGGCGATGCCGCCGCCGCGGGTAATCGCCTCGACATCATCAAAGGTGGCCGCCAACTCCAGATCCGGGTGCGCGGCGACTGCGGCGCGATAATGCCGCAGCAGCACCATCACGTCGGTGAAGCTGTGTGGCGAATATCCGGCATTGACCGATACGAATGCACCGGCTCGCTGCTGGTAGCGGGTCAGCGGGTCGACGTCGGTGTCGGTTCGTAGCGGCAGACAGGTGTGCTGGTCCCACAAGAGTGAGGTCATGGGTATCGATACTGCACCGCCGACACGAGCAGTTGCATCACATTTCGTGCTTGAGGGCCGCGGCACCGACCCAGTGGTGATAGGCGTCTACGTCGACGTTGCTGCCGCAGACGATGGTCACCACATGTCGGCCCGCGAAGCGGTCGCGGTCTTCGAGGATGGCGGCGATGCCCAGCGCGGCCGCCGGCTCGACGACGAGGCCAGCGTCCTCCAGAAGTACCCGCATACCAGCGATGATCGATGCTTCCTGGACCAAGACGGCGTCGTCGCCGACCAGGAGGAGGTCGTTGAGCACCTCCGGAATTGGACACCGGCCGGCGACAGCGTCTGCGATGGTGTCAGTCGAGTCGGTGGTGACAACGCGCCGCTGACGCCACGAACGTGTCATCGCCGGTGCGCCGGCCGGCTGAACACAGATCACCTCGACGTCGGGCGCGAGGGCCTTCATCACATGCCCGACACCGGTAGCCAGCGCTCCGCCCCCGAGAGCAATCAGCACAGCGTCGAACGACGACACGGCCTCCACCAGTTCCAGGCCAATGGTCGCCGCGCCCTCACAGGTTTCGATGTCCAAGCTGTCATCGAGCAGCCCGATACCGTCATGTCGCGCGATGGCTGCCGCCCGGGCACGGGCCATCTCGTTATCGCCGTCCACTAACTCCAATCTCGCGCCCAGTGCGCGGATGCGATCGAGCTTGACCGCAGGTGCAAACCGGGATGCCACGACCGTGACCTCCAGACCCCTGGCGCGACCAGACCAAGCCAGGGCTTGCCCGAGGTTGCCCGCGCTGCCACACACCACGGCGGGCGAGCCCTTGTCGGAGAGCAGACTCGCGACAACCTCGGTGCCGCGCGCCTTGAAGCTGCGGACCGGGTTCGCGGTTTCGAGCTTGATGCTCACCGTGCACCTGAGGTCGGGTTCCAGCGCCTCGCAGCGGTACAGCGGCGTGTCGAGAAAAATCGGGTCGATCGCCCGACGGGCTGCCCGGATCCGAGCGGTGTCGAGGCGCGTCTCCTGCATAACACAGCAGCGTAGCGACGCCGGCCCGAGTTCGGCCTAGAGTCTTTCTCGTGCGATTCGACCGCGAGCGTGTCTTCACCGCGGTCGCGAACGAGCGGCGCCAGATCGCGACTCTGATCGAGGGCTTAGACGCGGGTCAGTTGGCAACGCCCAGCCTGTGTTCAGGCTGGGATGTCATGACCGTGGCCGCGCATCTCGCCTGTTCTGTGACCGACGGTTTGTCGGGGGCCATGTCGATGGCTTTGCGTCGCGGCAGCCTGGCCCGCGGGATCGATGATCTCGCATGCCGTCGTGCGCAGTTGCCGGCCGCCGACATCGTTACCATCCTGCGTCAGCGCGCCAATTACCGCTTAAGTCCGCCGGTGTTCGGGCCGGTGGCCCCCTTCGCCGATATCTTGATCCATGGCGGCGACATCCGGATTCCCCTCAGCCTCCCATTTGCGCCCGACCTCGAACAGGTGGGGCTTGCGCTGGATTTCCTGACCGGGCCATGGCCGTTTGGCTTCGTGCCCCTGGGCCGACTGCGGGGCATCTCGTTGCACGGCAGCGACATTGATCGATCCTGGGGCAAGGGAGCCGAAATCCGCGGTCCCGTGTCAGCCTTGATGATGGCCGTTAGCGGCCGCACCGCACTGCTGGACAACCTCGACGGGCCTGGACTACCTCTGTTGCGTCGGCGGCTGCGATCTGCGTGAGCGCTCTCCCCTCGCCTGCATGCCGGAGGAATACGGCGGGATCAAATACGGCGGGTTACCAGTAGGCGAAATCGTATTGCACTGCCGCTCAGCGGTGTTGGGATCCTCTCGGCCGCCAGGTCCCCCACGCAGACGGGCTACTGGCAAGGATCGGGTGACGCCGATGTAGCGTGACGGCCGTGAACTTCTTGCGTACGCTCGTGGTCTGTGCCGCATCGAGCGCCGTGACGCTCGCTGCGTGCAGCTCCGATAAGACAACCCCGTCGGCAAGCTCGTCCTCCAGATCGGCGAGTGCGCCCGCTATGACCGGAGCGATGACGCCGGGTCCGACGGAACCGGCGACCGCGGCCAGCGCCTGCCCCACGGCCGCACCGGGCGATGGCGGCACACCCGAGTGGACGCTGACGGGGGCAACTGGCAGCGTCGCGGTCACCGGTTCCACGGATACGACCGCGCCGCGCGTGAACGTGACAGCACCGTTCAGCGTGACGCAGACCGAGGTGCACACGCTGCATGCCGGAGACGGGCCGGTCGTTGCACCCACGGCCACAGTGTCCGTCTGCTACATGGGCGTCAACGGGCGTGACGGCCGCGTGTTCGACAGCGCCTACGAACGCGGCAGCCCAGTTGACTTCCCGCTCGACGGAGTCGTGCCGGGTTTTCAGAAGGCGATCACCGGACAAAAGGTCGGGTCCACCGTGGGGGTCGCAATGACCTCTGCGGATGGCTACCCCGACGGTCAGCCCAACGCCGGAATCCAGAAAGGCGACACGCTGATCTTCGCTATCAAAATCCTGAGCGCCTCGAGCTGAGCGTTCAGCTGGTGCTCTGGGCCTTGGTGTCGTAGGTGTTGGGAACCTTCAGCGCTGCGGCGATCGCCGCGATGAGGTCGGTATCGGTGCGACCGCCGGTCTGCGGCCAGCCTGCGAACCCGGTCGCATCCGCGCCGACGAGCTGGGTGAGCACGATAGAGAGGGCATCGACGAGGGTGCGGTTACCGAGCTGCGGCCAGCCCTGGCCGGTCGGTCCGAGGAGCTGCACCCAGATCTGCTGGAGTTGCTGAGCCTGCTCGGGTGTCATCACATCTCCTGTCGTGAGTAGTTGCTGAAGTTCCTCGGCGGTCCCGACATACGCATCGGCGTCGACCGTCTGTCCGGCGACCTGTGCCGCGTCGGTGAACTGAAGAATCACGGGATCGACGCCGCCATAGCCCGCCCAGAAGGCGGAATCGTCGCCGGGATACAACACGCTGCCATAGCCAGTGCCGCCGACGTACTCCGACGCGACCAGCCCGGGCACCCCGGTGAGGTCCGGTGAGCCGATCTCTTGCCAGTACCAACGCGGGATGTAGGACAGTGCGACGTGTGCGCCGGCTGCCGTGATCGCGTCGGTAACTGCCCAGAAGTTGTCCAGGTCGCCGGAGCCGGCCTCAAAGTCGAGCATCACCGGAATGCTGGTATCCCCGAGTGCGCTAACCAGATTTGCGGCCTGGGCGGCGGCCGGGTCGAGGGTGACGTAGTGGTAAGCCACCAAGATCAGGTCGTTGGCCTGAGCGCCGTCACGGAATGACGTCCAGGATGGGTCGACATAGCTGCTGCCCTGGGTGGCTTTGGCGATGACGAAGTCGTAGCCCTCGGCCTTGACCTCGGCAAGATTCAGTCCAGCTTGGTAGCTGGCCACGTCGATGCCGTAGAGGGTCACGGGTCGGTTCTCCCCTTAGTCGCGAGTTGGGCCCCGGTCATAGACCGTAGCGACAACTATGCCGTCGTTGGCCCAACAACACGCTGCCAACGGGCGATCATGATGGAGTCGACAGCAGCTAGATAGCGAGGAGTGCAGGTGGGTCGACGCAGGGCGGTGCTGCTCGCATTGTGCGCACTAATCGTCATTGCTGGCGGGTGGGCGCTGGTTCGGACGAATTCATCCGGGCCGGCGACAACTGCGGCGGGTGTGCCGACGTGCCCGCTGGCTTCCCTGCCGGCCCAGGCGGCCAACACGGTAAGGGCCATCCACTCCGATGGCCCCTTCCCCTTTCCGCGAACCGACGGTGCGGTATTCGGTAACCGTGAGGGCCGCCTACCCCACCAAATGCGGGGGTACTACCACGAGTACACGGTGGTCACCCCGGGTGCCCGAGACCGGTCGACGAGGCGCATCATCACCGGTGGATCTCCTCTGACCAATCCGTTGCAGTACTTCTACACCGGCGACCACTATGACTCGTTCTGTCTTGTCACCGGTGCGGGAAGGTGATGATGACGCCACAGCCAAACTCAGACGCACCTGTGATCTTCCGAATGGACGGTCGAAAGATCAAATCGGTCAAGGACTTTTATCGAGAAATCGGGCGTTCGGTCAACGGTCCCGGCGGATACTTCGGACGAAATCTCGATGCGCTGGCAGATTGTCTGCGGGGCGGATTCGGCACTCCAGAGAATCGGCCCTACGAGTTTGAATGGGAGCACAGTGCCCAATCGCGACGCTACTTGAACGACGTACAGCGAGGGCAGCGCCCCTTTTTCGATTCGGTACGGGATGTCTTCGAGGATGCCGGAGTCACCCTGAATCTCACTTGACATCACGATCGCCGGATCGCGCGGCCTAGACCGCCGTCAGGGTTCGATCGGGGTCAGCAGTCGGCGCGGGCGCGCCAGCGTCTTCGTGACGATGTCGCAGTCCTCGGTCACCGGTCCCAGGCCGGGTCCGGGAGCGACGACGACATCGGCGGGCCCAACCGATTGGCCGCACTTCGTGCAGACGCTGCCGACGCCCAGCGGCGCCCCGTCGGTGTCGTGGAGGAATACCCGCCGCGGCCCAGCCGCAGCGTAGAACTCGTCACCCCAGGTGGTCATCGAGAGCAAAATTGGCCACAAGGCCAAACCCTTTGCGGTCAAGAGGTATTCGCTGCGCTTGGTCCGCATGCAGGCACGCTCCAAGACGCCCGCGTCGACCAACGACGCCAGTCGTGTGGTCAACACAGCTCGGGGCATTTTCAGATGAGCGGCGAAGTCGTTGAACCTGGTTACGCCGTAGAAAGCATCGCGCACCACTAGCAGCGTCCAGCGCTCCCCGATGACCTCCAGCGAGCGTGCTAATGAGCACGCTTGTCCGGTGTAGTCGCTCGGTAGGGCCATATCCCCACTATGGCATAAAAGTCTGTTGGTTGAACTTATATGCTAGTGTCCGCAAGTCTGCTGAATGAACTCTCAGGGAGTGTGATGACCCAGCTGGTGTCAGGCCGAGAAGTGACCGTTGACTCGCAACCCGCGGGCGAGCTCGGCCCGCGGCGGTGGTTGGTGCTCGCTGTTCTGGCGGCCGGGACGTTCATGGCGCAGCTGGATCTATTCATCGTGAACATCGCGGTCCCCGCGATCGCGCATAGTTTCTCGGGCGCATCGCTGGCCTCGATGTCGTGGATTCTCACCGGATACGCAATCACGTTCGCGACGCTGCTGGTGCCGGCCGGGCGGTTGGCAGATCACTTCGGCAGGCGCCGGGTTCTCCTGGCCGGGATCGCGCTGTTCACCGTCGCGTCGGCGGTCTGCGCGTGCGCCCCAGTTCTGTGGGTTGCGGTGGCGGGCCGGGTGTTACAAGGCGTTGGCGCCGCGATGATGGTGCCGACGTCGCTGGGCCTGCTCTGGCCGGTGTTCCCGCGGCGCGAACATAACTTGGTGGTCGGAATCTGGGCGGGTGTGGCCGCAGTCGCGGCGTCACTGGGCCCCACCGTGGGTGGGCTACTCGTAGGTGTCGACTGGCGGTGGATCTTCCTGATCAATCTGCCGGTCGGTGTGCTGACCGTCGTGGCGGGACTTCTGGTGCTGCCCGAGGTTCGTTCGTCCGGCGGCTCCGCTTCGCCGGACCTGATGTCGGCTGCAGCGCTGTTGTCGGCCGTCTTCCTGCTGACGCTGGTCACAGTCGAGGGCTCGCGGTGGGGATGGGTGAGCGGTAGCACCGCGGTCGTCCTCGTCGTCGGCGTGTTAGCGGCTGTTGCCACGGTGTGGCGGGTGGTTACCCATCCCCGTGCCATCATCGAAGCCTCGTTGTTTACAGTGCGTCCATTTGCCGTCTCATCGGTCGGCTTGTTCTTCTTCTTCTTCCTCTCCTTCAGCGCGTGGTTGCTGATGAACGTCTTGTTCCTGCAGGGAATGTGGCACTACAGCCCCGTGCGCTGCGGGCTTGCGGTGGCACCGGCGCCGATCACTGCCGCGCTCTTCGCGATCTCCAGTGGGCGGGTCGCAGACCTGATCGGCAGGCGCGCTACGGCGACCATCGGGTGCGTCGCATTCGCCGCGGCCGGCGCTTTCCTGTATGCGTTGGCATCCCCGAGCCCCGCATATCTGCTGGGCTACCTGCCGGCCTCGATTCTGGGCGGCATCGGATCGGGGTTCACCCAGGCCCCCCTATTCGCGGCCGCCAGCGCTTTACCCGACCACCGGAGCACGACTGGCAGCGCGGTGCTCAACATGTCCCGCCAGATCGGCAGTGCGTTTGGGGTAGCGATTCTGGTCGTCCTGTTGTCGGATCACCCCGCCGGTCTCGGTGCGTATCGGCACGGCTGGCTTTTCGTGGCAGTGTGCTCGGCGATCGCCGCTGCCGTGGTGTTCTTCGGCAACCGGGCGGGGACGACGACGGACACCGCGCTGGTGGGCGATCTGTCAGTCGAGGCCGAAGAACTTCAGGTCGGCGGCTGAGGACGCGAGTTTGGGTGCCATCCAGGTGTCGTTGTCCTGCAGACCGTTGAATGGGCTGGGGTCCTGAGTGAGGAACGCCCGCCACCGGTAGTGGTCGTAGGCGGCAACGATATTGACGGTGTAAGCCTCGGCCAGCGCCCGGTCGCCGGTGATCACGATGAAGTTCTCATCGTTTTTTGCGCTCGCCGACTTGGAGAAGTTGTGGCTGCCGGTGACGACCGTGGCGTTGTCGGAGAACGGGTCGATCACCAGCACCTTGCTGTGGATGATCGCGTAGCCGACCTGGGACAGGAACTGCTTGCGGGTGACTTCGGCCGCGAAGTTGGCGAAGCTGTGTGAGATGCCCTCGGGCTGAATGATGTTCAGCCTGGTCTGATTGGATTGGGCGCCGTTGACCAGGTTGACGTCGACCTTCGACTCGTCATCGCGGCCTCCGGGCAGTGACGAGACCACTCCCCGCACGTACAGGCCAGGGTCGTTCAGTCGTGCCCGCACGTAGGACAACACGCCGGCCGAACCGGGCATGAACATCAGGAACAGGATTCCCTGCGTGGCGCTGTCGACGACGGACTTCAGTGCTGCCAGGTCCACTTGCTGATGGGTGCGGCTGAACCACACGGTGGCACCCGATCCGTCCGATGCGGATGCGACAGGGTGGGGCGCGCTGTTGGCGCCCACCAGCTGTCGCGGGAAGCTGCTGGCGGCGTCACGTAACCGGTGCCACTGGTCGAGGTAGATCTGGCCGATTTCGGCGTCATTGGTGAGCAGGCCGTTGTTGAGCTGGGTGCACAGCCCGGTCGGGGTCCAGTTGGTAGAGCCGGTCCAGGTAGCCAGCGGAGCTCCGTTCTGGTCGGTGCGCACCAGGAACTTGTTGTGCCCCAACGCTCCCGGCGCGACGAACCGGTCGTGTTCGCCGACATCGACGCTGGCTGCGAGCAGCTTGGCACGGGCGTCCTGGTTCTCATCACCCTTACGGGCCTCCGCGGAACTCTGGCCGTGTTTGGCGCTGACGCTGCCGTTGGACAGCACCAGGTGCGCCCGGGGCCCCAGGGTGGTCAGCGCGTCGACCAGTTCGTCGTCGGAAAGTTCGTAGAGCGCGGCGTAAATCTCATCGGTGCTTCCGGCCGCGGTGGGCAGCTGGTCGAGCAACGCCAGCCTCAGTCCACTCGACAGGAACGCGCGGATCTTCTGCTCATCGACGTCGTCGATGCCGTCCTTGAACTCCTCGGGCGTGAGATTGTTTTCGGCCAGATAGCGGGCCATGAACTGTGAGATCAAGAACCCGCGGTTGAAGAAGGCCCGGAACCGAGAGCCTTCCGGCGCGGACAGGCTCCGCGCGGGACTGTACTCGCTGGCCTCATCGGTCAGCTGCACCAGCGCGCCCGTGGCGTCCCGCACGATCGGTACCACCTGATACGAAACCGTGTCACCGGCGGCAGCGCCGTGATCGGTCCAGGAGAACCGCTGGAATGGCCACACCGTCGATGGCTCTGTCTGGGACGGCGTGTCCGGCGCCGGAGCGGTAGTGGAGACGAAACCCACCCGGTTCGGCAGGACCGCATCGGTGACAGCACCGGACGGATCGGTGCTGCGGCGGTTGATGGCGAAGCCGCGGCAGCCGGCGATGGCAGCGGGCACGCTCCAGAACAACAGCACATCGTCTTCGTTGGCGTGCACCTGCAACGTCGTGACCATGGCCGTTACGTCCTTTCGGGTAGTGCCCTAAGCGGGACCGCTGTAGCCAATCATCAACATCCGCACTGCGAAAGGGTAACGGCGTGCGGGCGCGCTTTGTCTTCGGGCACCTTCTCTTTGCGGTGCGACTCAGCGTCCCTCCGCACACAGCCTGCGCTGACATCGAAAAGTGTTGCGATCAGGATGATCTTGATCCTTCTGCGGACATCGGCAGGCCGCATACCGTTCATGGGTGACATCAACTGTCCGCGGCGTACCTGCCCAGATCTCCCGACCCGTCCCTGCGACGTTCAAACAGGCGCTCTTCGTCGCCGTGACAGCCGGATTGGGTTATGGCTTCGACTCCTACGCGGTGAATATCTATGGCCTGGTGCTGCCCGACATCAAGAAGACGCTGCACATCACCGAGACGCAAGCCGGCTACATAGGCTCGATCTTCCTGCTCGGCTACACCATCGGAACCATCGGTTTTGGATACGCTGCTGACCGGTGGGGACGTAAAACGACGCTGGGAGCCTCAATCCTGCTGTACGGCTTCACGACTGCACTGGCAGGACTCACGACGAACATCGCCGCCTTCACGGGACTGCGGTTCCTCACCGGCGTGGGCGGTGCCGGAGAGCTCGCGGTCGGGGCGCCATACACCGCCGAAGTTTGGCCGGCGAAGACCCGCGCCATCGGTGTCGGCGGTGTGATCTTTTCGCTCTTCTCGCTGGGCTATGTCCTCGCCGCAGGGTTCGCGCTGGCCCTGGTGCCGCACTTTGGCTGGCAATCGGCGTTCATCGTCGCAATTGTTCCCGCCGTCATCCTGTTTCTTGTCCGACGCGGTATCGCGGAGTCGCATCGCCACGTCGAGGTCCGGGCCAGAGTTCTGGGCGGAGCTGCGAAACCCCGGCTTTGGCAACTGCCCGGCGTCCGGCGACGTCTCGTCGCCGGCTGGCTTATCTACACCGCCAACGCGGTCGGCTACTGGGGTATGACGCTCTTCTTGACCACATACATCGTGAAGAGGTTTCACGCTTCGCCAATCGAGGCGATCCGCTATGCGCTGGTGTTCTTTTTGCTACAAGCCGTGTTTGCTTACCTCGGGACTGGGCTCGCCGACTGGATAGGTCGGCGACCCTCAGCGATCGTCGCCGCGCTCATTGAGGTCGCCTCAACCATCCTGGCGGCCACCTCCGACTCGTTGGCCGAATACCAAGTGTTTGGCGCCCTCTCCATTGCCACCCTCGGCTGGCTTTGGGGTGTCGGCGACACCTACATCGCCGAGCTTTTCCCAACGGTGTTGCGTGGCACCGGCTTCGGGATCGCCGTTGGCGGTGGCCGGATCGTCTCCATCGCCGCTCCAACCGTCATCGGCTGGGGCATCATGCATTACGGGCTAGAGACGCCGTACCTGGCGCTCGCCGGCCTGTGGGCGCTGACGCTGGTCGGCTACCTGCTCGGACCGGAGACGAAAGGCAAAGAACTCGAGGACTTAGCTGACGAGGCTCTCACCGAAGACCTCGCACCGGTCAAGAACTAGCGACCTGCCTACAGCGCAGGCGGTGGCACAGGCCATGGGAAAAACGGCGGCGGCTCACACGGTGGTGGCGACGGCGGTGCTGCGTGAGCGGGTGCTCGAGGTCAAGAAAGGCGCCCAATAGCCCTTGACGTCGGGCTGCGGACAGTGCTTGGCAGGCCGAACCAGCGGGTGAGCGCGTCAGCGAGCCCGAGTTGAGCGTGATCCCCCACCCATGCCACGTACCCATCGGGGCGGATCAATACGGCAGCGGGTGCGGCGACGGCACCTATTACCGGAAGCTCCCATTCACCAACGTATTTCGCGTCGATCGATTTGACCCGATCGGCCCATGGTGCGATGCCGAAGCCGCCGGGCTCAGCGAGGTTGAGCAGCACCGGCCGGGCATCGTGCAGCAGGGTGAATACCCGTTGCGCGCCATCTGTGGTGACCAGGTCGAGATCGGGCATGCGACGCCCGAGCAGCGGGTGTCCCTCACCGAGATCGTAGTGGATGTCCAGGCCGGACATCATCGCCCCGAATCGTTTGCGAGGCTCGTCCATGCCGAGAAGTTCAGACATGGTGTCGCGCAACGCTTTGGTGCGCTCGTCGGTTGGGCGGCAAAGAAGCGTCATCTGCGCCAATGTATTGCGCAGCACGCGAGCAGCGATCGGATGGCGTTCGGCATGGTAGGTATCCAGGAGGCTGTCAGGCGATGTTTGGTTGACCACCTGGGCCAGCTTCCATCCCAGATTCACCGCATCCTGCACACCGGTATTGAGGCCCTGCCCGCCCACCGGATGATGCACGTGGGCGGCGTCGCCGGCCAGCAGTACCCGTCTGTCACGATAGGTCGCGGCCTGCCTCGCCATATCTGTAGACCTGGAAATCCATGTGGGACTGTGGATCCCGTAATCCGTACCGTATACGGTGATCAGGGCCTCGCTCAGATCACGCAACGTGGCCTCGCTGTTAGGTCCGAGGTGTTCCTCGGTCACCACGACCCGTGTCGGTCCCCCATCCCTCGGCCTGCTGAGCGCATGCACGCCGAGGGCGTCGTGCCGGATGCCCCATTCCGGCAACCGGCCCGGCTCGAACCCCATTTCGACTTCGGCGATAAGGTAGCTCATCGTCGGATCCCAACCCGGAAATTCGATACCGGCTGCCTTACGGATCGCGCTGCGTCCCCCGTCGCACCCGACGAGGTACTCGGCCCGAAAAACCTCGCCGCCTGCCAGCATGACGTCAACGCCGGTGCGGTCTTGAGCGAAACTCGTTACTTCGCGTCCGCGATGGATTGGCACCGCCAACTCGCCGACCCAGCCGGCCAGTATCCGCTCGATGTGGTTCTGCCACAGCGCCAGGCCGTAAGGATGCCGGGTGGGAAAGTCGCTGATGTCCAGACGAATCTGGGAGTATCCCGCGACCTGCGCCACCTCCCCCTGCGATAGGAAGCGATCAGCGATTCCGCGCTGATCGAGGACCTCGATGGTTCGCGAATGCAGACCACCGGCGCGCGAGCCAATCAGGTCCTGGCTGGTCCGTCGCTCGACAATGGCGACGTCGACTCCGGCCAATGCCAGCTCACCCGCCAACATCAACCCCGTCGGTCCTCCCCCGGCAACGACCACCGCATAATCGGACTTCGGTTTGGCAACCACCGCGCAACTCCCCTGGTTTCACTGAGTTTCGGCTTCGGCCAGCGATTTTGCGCCATGACCCCGGTCTTGCCGCAAGCCCCCGGGTACGCTATAAATTAAGAGTGGGACGGAGTACTTTCTCTCCGTTCCTTTTTCGTCTGCGAACTTAGAGCCTGTGCATACGATGATTGCCGTGATCGCCTTCGTGTGCGCCATGCCCATGGAGCTGCGGCCGCTGCGACGGCGGCTGCGGCTTCGCAGAACTGGGTTGGGCTACGCCGGCCGGATCGGAGACCGGCCGGTGATCGCGGTGGTCACCGGCATTGGCACGGCCTTGGCGCACGCCGCAACGATCCGCTTGCTGGACGCGGTCGACGTCGAGTGGGTGATCGTCGTGGGCATCGCGGGCGCCATCGAGAACCAAACGCCGATCGGGACGCTGGTGCTCCCCCAGCTCGTCATCAGCGGCGCGGACGGCTCAGGACTCCGGCCCACGCCGCTTCGCGTCGGCGGCGCCCACGGGAAGCTGTGGACCACCGACGAGCTGCTCCTTGATCCGGCGCTGCATGCCGACCTGCGAGCGGATGGCGTGGTGGCGCTTGACATGGAAACGGCTGCCGTGGCGAAGGTGTGCGACGACCGTGGCATCTCCTGGTCGGTGGTGCGGGCAATCAGCGACCGCGCCGGCGACGGCAGTGTGGACGCCGAGATTGCCGGCCTCACCCACCCGGACGGCAGGCCGAACTTGTCGGCCGTCGCCCGCTACCTGCTCACGCATCCTGGTGCCCTCCCCCGGCTGATCCGCCTTGCCAAAGCGGCCAACCTCGCAACCGAGCGGGCGGCCGAAGCCGCGATCAAGGCGGTCAGCCAGTTGCCGCCGGGCGGCTTGAACTAACTCTTGACCGATTCCAGATAAGGTCTTGACTCACTCCAAATAAGAGCGAAATATTCATGGGGTGTCGTCAACGTCGGCGGATTACGCGGCACAGCTGCGGATGGCCGATCTGCGAGTGACCCGACCCAGGGTCGCCGTACTCGAGGCGGTGCATTGCCATCCGCATGCTGATACCGAGACGATCTTGTCGGCGGTACGCAGCGGCCTGCCCGATGTCTCACGCCAAGCCGTCTACGACGTGCTGAATGCGCTGACTGCGGTAGGCCTACTTCGACGGATCCAGCCATTGGGGATGGTTGCCCGCTACGAGTCCCGGGTCGGTGACAATCACCATCACGTCGTTTGCCGATCCTGTGGGGTCATTGCCGATGTCGACTGTGCGGTCGGCGACGCGCCGTGTTTGACGCCGTTAGATGACGGCACGGTGCTGGATGGCTTCGTTCTCGACGAGGCCGAGGTCATCTACTGGGGTCTATGCCCCGACTGCTCGACCGTAAGTTCCGGATCACAGCCGTGATCACAGCCCGATTCAACTATCTCTGAAAGGAATGCTGTGTCATCCGATAAAGGCAACGAAAGTGAAAACCCGGTGATCGCCGCACCGGAGCCGAAAGAGCATGCGCCCCTGACGAACCGGGACTGGTGGCCGGACCAGATCGACGTCTCGAAGCTGCACCCGCACTCGCCCCAGGCCAACCCGCTCGGCGAGGACTTCGACTATGCCAAGGAGTTCGCCAAGCTGGACGTCGAGGCGCTCAAGGCGGACGTGTTCTCGGTGATGACCACCTCGCAGGACTGGTGGCCCGCCGACTACGGTCACTACGGCGGCCTGTTCATCCGGATGAGCTGGCATGCCGCGGGTACCTACCGCATCCACGACGGCCGTGGCGGCGGCGGCCAGGGTATGCAGCGCTTCGCCCCGATCAACAGCTGGCCGGACAACGTGAGCCTGGACAAGGCCCGCCGGCTGCTTTTGTTTTTCAAGCAGAAGACGGCATACGAGATCTCCTGGGCGGACCTGATTATCTTCGCCGGCAA
>JAFAID010000257.1 GCA_019236925.1 Mycobacterium sp.
ACGCGCTTGGCCGAAGATCACCGGCAACGTGCGGATGCCAAGGGGCTCGTCGTACGGGATCTTGTCGGTGTGCTTGCCCATCAGCACAGTCGTGCACAGCAGCCCGTAAGGCACGGACGCGAGTAGGACGTCCCAGCCGACGTTGCCGACTGCTGAGTAGTACGTTCCGCACACCATCAGCGGACCCCAGACGACGAACACATCCGGTTCGCCGAGACCACGCTTTTTGAGGCGAACTGGCGGCGCCGTATAGGCGACGCTGAGCACGAAACCCGACAACGCGAATGCCACCACGGGCCAGCCGCGTGCCCACGTCAGCACGATCAAGATCGCCAGGTCAGCCAGGTTCACCACGGCGATCGTGAGGAGCAGGGTACGGCGGCTGACCAGGCCCGAGAGCACCGGGTGCGGCGCATAGAGGGCGCGCGGGTAACTGGAGCTGTCGGTACCGGTCTGGGTATCGAAAAGGTCGTTCATCAGGTTGTTGGCGGTGTGCGCCAATAGGATTCCGGCGATCGCGAGAACGAGCCAGCGCCAATCGAATCCGGGTCGGCCAATCGCCAGCAGCGCCGCGACCAGGCCGGCGAACAGGGTCATCGGCAGCACCGCGGCGCGGGTGACGACTATCCAGCGGGTGATGAGGTCGACCGGCCCGTCCGGTGGTGGGTTGGTGGTGCGTAGGGCATAGCCCCAGGAGCTGAGCCGGGAGCGGACTGTCATGTTAGTCATGAGCGTTGCTCCTCCTCATCGGTTAGAGGCGGCACGATCGGCGACGGATGCGGTTGCCCGCGGAACTTCTCCAGCGAGCCGGCGACCTCGACGATCCCGCACAGCGCGCTCCAGCTCAGCATGGTCAGGTAGTCGATCAGCTCGTCGGCGTTCATCCGCGGGTCGAGCAACCACGAGTGGGTGGCCAGCTGGACGCCGCCGACGATGTGGTACGCCCACGGCTCCACCCCGCCGACGTCCATCCCGGCGGCTTTCATCCGGCGGCGCAGCATCACCGCGAGCATGCGGGCAATGATTCGCTCAGAGTCGGCGATCACCTTGTTCTTGCTGGCCGAACTGTTGGCCATCACGAACCGGTATGGCTCCGGTTCGGCGGCCACGGTGCGCACGTACACCCGGATGATCTCGCGGACCAGATCATAGCCATCCAGGTTCGACGACAGCGCCGCGGCCATGTTCGGGATCAGGGTGATCTGCGCGAACCGCATCATCACCGCGGTCGTCAGATCGTTCTTGTCGACGAAGTAGCGGTAGAGCACGGTCTTGGAGACGCCGATTTCGCTGGCGATCTCGTCCATGCTCACGAAGCGACCACACCGTCGGATCGCCTCGATTGTCCCGTCGATCAACTCGTTGCGACGTTCCACCTTGTGCTGGTGCCAACGTCGCTTCCGGCCATCGGTTTTTACCGCCCCGGCGGTGACCTGCTTTGCCACTATCGACGATTCCCATTCACTCGACGCTCTTGATAGTACGGCTTATCGACGCGGCTTTCTCGCCTCGCACCACGTATGACGGAGCTTCGTCGTTATGGCGGTAACAGTTACCGCGCCCGATCGCTCGGCATTCCTGACAGCCGCCAGTGACCACGCAGGCCCGCATTGTCGCAACCCAATCCGAACAGCAACGCGGATAGCGGATGATGGTGTGATGGCACTGGGACTGAACGGCAGACCCACTCCGGGACCCAAACACCGAGCTGATTCGCGGGGCACGCAGGCGCCGCGTAGGGACCTGGCAATTCTGCCGACGCCGGAGCCCCGCAAACCCGCGTCCTTCGCGGAGTCGTTCGCCGGAGCCGATCCGCAGGCTGATGCCGAGCGGCGTCGGGCACTGCGACGGATGAAAGTGGTGGCGCTGAGTTTTCTGGTCGGCGCTACCGCGGTGTTCCTGGGCTGCCGGTGGGCGCAGTCCGCCGGCGTCACGGCCACCTGGGTGGGCTATGTGGGTGCCGCGGGGGAGGCCGGCATGGTCGGTGCGTTGGCGGACTGGTTCGCGGTGACCGCGCTGTTCAAGCACCCGCTCGGGATCCCGATACCGCACACCGCGATCATCAAACGCAAGAAGGACCAGCTCGGCGAGGGCCTGGGCACCTTCGTGCGGGAAAACTTCCTTTCGCCGGAGGTGGTGGGGACCAAGATTCGCGATGCACAGATCCCCAGCCGGTTGGGCAAGTGGCTTTCGGAAACCTCGCATGCCCAGCGGGTCGCCGCCGAGACGGCCACCGTGTTGCGGGTGATGGTGGAACTGTTGCGCGACGACGACGTCCAGCAGGTCATCGACCGGATGATCGTGCGGCGCATCGCCGAGCCGCAGTGGGGCCCGCCGGTGGGCCGGGTGTTAGCCACGTTGCTGGCCGAGAACCGGCAGGAGGCCCTGATCCAGTTATTGGCCGACCGGGCATTTCAGTGGTCGCTAAACGCCGGAGAGGTCATCCAGCGCGTGGTCGAGCGCGATTCGCCGAGCTGGTCACCGCGATTCATCGACCATCTCGTCGGCGACCGCATCCACCGCGAGTTGATGGACTTCACCGACAAGGTGCGCCGCAACCCCGATCACGAGCTGCGCCGATCGGCGACCCGATTCCTCTTCGAGTTCGCCGACGACCTGCAGCACGACGACGCGACGATCGCGCGGGCCGAGGCGGTCAAGGAGCAGCTGATGGCCCGCGAGGAGATCACCAACGCTGCGGCGACGGCCTGGCGGACACTGAAACGCCTGGTACTGGAGGGTGTGGACGACCCGTCCAGCACCTTGCGCACCCGGATCGCCGACGCGGTGGTGCGCATCGGGGAATCGCTGCGCGACGACGCCGATCTGCGGGACAAGGTCGACAACTGGATCGTGCGGGCTGCCGAGCACTTGGTCGCCCAGTACGGGGTCGAGATCACTGCGATTATTACCGACACCATCGAGCGATGGGACGCCGAGGAAGCCAGCCGGCGCATCGAACTGCATGTCGGCCGTGACCTGCAGTTCATCCGGATCAACGGCACCGTGGTGGGCTCGCTGGCCGGCCTGGTCATCTACGCAATCGCGCAGCTGATGTTCTGAGCACTGCTAACTAGTGCTTGCAAAAGTTAGCACTAGTTAGCTACTGTGGGCGCGTCCGCACCGAACAGCCGACGCGAGGAGTCGCCATGCCGCAGGAAGAAAATCTTGCCGCTGTGGTGTCCACGGCTGCGTCCGACATCGGCAGCTTCATCAAGGCGCAGCGTGAGGCGGCGCAAGTGTCGGTGCGACAGTTGGCGGAAAAAGCCGGTGTCAGCAATCCGTACCTCAGCCAGATCGAGCGCGGGTTGCGTAAGCCGTCCGCTGAAGTGCTCAACCAGATCGCCAAGGCGCTGCGGGTCTCCGCTGAAGTTCTCTACGTGCAGGCCGGGATTCTCGAGCCGGGCGCGAAGAGCGAGGTCCGCGACGCCATCGTCACCGACACGGCGATCACCGAGCGGCAGAAACAGGTCCTGCTGGACATCTACACGTCCTTCGTCCAGCAGAACGAAGCTGCCCGTGAGGAGACTGCGCCTGCGTAGACCCTCGATAACCCTTGCCTAGCTCGCGATTGGGCAATGCCAACCGATTGACACAGAACGAAAACGACGAAAGGAAAAACGATGGCGGAGAACACCACCATTGACGACCTGAAGGCCCCGTTGCTCGCAGCTCTGGGTGCCGCCGACCTGGCCCTAGCCACGGTCAACGACCTGCTCACCGAGCTGCGTGAGCGCGCCGAAGAGACCCGCACCGACACCCGCAGCCGGGTCGAGGAGAGCCGCGCTCGCCTGGCCAAGCTGCAGGATGACCTGCCCGAGCAGCTGCGCGAGCTGCGCGAGCGGTTCACCGCTGACGAGTTGCGCACCGCCGCGGAAGGCTATGTCGAGGCGGCCACCTCTCGGTACAACGAGCTGGTCGAGCGCGGTGAGGTTGCTCTCGAGCGGCTGCGCAGCCAGGCCGGCTTCGACGACGCGTCGGCGCGTGCCGAGGGCTACGTCGACCAGGCGGTCGAGTTGACCCAGGAGGCGCTGGGCACCGTT
>JAFAID010000281.1 GCA_019236925.1 Mycobacterium sp.
CTGCCGGCAAGGAGCCCAAAACGGTCGATAGCCATGGCCCGCAGCCTAGGAGGTCGTGCGTCCGAGCTGCGGCAAAGTCGCGGATGTCGCCGATTTTGATGTCGAGTCTTCTCGCCGTCGTTAGTCTCGAACCCCGGACGGCCACTCAGACGACGCCGCACGGGTAGCAGGCTGGCAGAAAAATGAATGGGGGCGCAAGGCATGCCGGATCACGAATCCGATATGGCCTCGGCGGCCGCACGGCCGAGATTCGAACCCGACGAGCGCTGGGTGCCCGCCGACGAGCGATGGTTTGGCCTGGATCGGCGCACCATTCGCCCGACGCTGGCGGTGTTCGCACTGGCGTTCGTGATGTCGGTGGTATTGCCCATCATCAACGCGAGCGTGCCCTACAACGACATTGTCAAAGCTGGCGATGTTCTGCAGGTCGAAGGCGACGTGACGTTCGTTCCGGAGGCGGGCTGGGGTATCACCTCCGGTCTCCGCGCCGGCCACGCCCCGTTGTCCGGCGAGTATCCGTCGACCGCGACCGTCGAGGACGGCGCCGTGAAATTCACGGTCCGCACCGGACAATTCCACGGCGACGCCGACCAGCTGCTCGACCAGATCGAGACGACCTCCGAAGCTCTCAATCGCGGTCGCGGCGTCCACGTGACCGGTGCGCCCACCACGATCGTCACCAACCAGGGCAAGCAGGGTGCGACAGTGCGGGTCACCGGACCGCACACCTCCGGAATCATTACCGCGTTCGTATTCGAGACTCGCGGAGTCGAAGCCGTGGCGACCGGACCGTCCGACACCGGCTCGGAGCCAACGGCAACGATTTGGCGGATGATCCGCAGCATCAGCCAAACCGGAGAGGGGAAGCGGTGACGACTACGACGCTCGCCGACCTTGATCGCGCACGTGACATCGCGCTTGACCTCTCCGGCTGGGGCAGGCGGTTCAGCTTCTACCAGCCTCGTAACTTTGCTTTCTGGGGATATCTGCTGCTGGTCGGGCTGGGCTTCCTCGTCTACATCTCCAAGCTCGCCCGCGAGTACGACGCATACGGCGAGGCGATCGGGCTGGCGGTGACGTCGTTCGCCATCTACGCCGCGCTGTTCTGGTGGTTCGCGGCGTATATCGACCATTACGCCAAGCTCCCCGCCAAGCTGATGGTCGTCGCGTTCCTGTGGGGCGGCTTCGCGGCCACCGGGGCGATGGCGGCCAACGCCAACGACGCGATCCTCGCCTTGTACGGCAAGACCTTCGGCCAGGTGTGGGCGCTGAACTGGGGTGCCGGGTTGGCGGCCCCGTTCACCGAAGAATGGGCGAAAGGCTCGGGCCTGCTGCTACTGATCGCGATGGCGCCACGCCAGATACGAACCGCGTTCGACGGGTTCATCATGGGCGCGTTCATCGGCCTGGGATTTCAGATCATCGAAGACATCAGCTACGCAATGACTTCGGCTGGAACGCAGTTCGGCGCGAATCAAATTGAGGCGTCAGTCGGCACCATCATTCTGCGAATGGCCAGCGGGGTCGCCGCGCACGTCCTGTACAGCTCGATCTTCTGCGCCGGTCTGGTCTATCTTCTTGGCCGGCCCGGCGAACCGCGCAGGGTTGGGCGGGGTCTGCTGCTGATCGCGATACCGATGCTGCTGCACGGGACATGGGATTCGTTGGGCGCCATCGCCGGACCGAGCGCATTGAAACTGATCGGGTTGCTGATCGCGACGATCGTGATAGCGCTCGTCATCGTTGTGCGGGTTTACAAGTTGACTGTCAAACCAGAGCAGGGCTTTGTCCGCGACGTCATGGCCCCCGAGCAGGCCCGCAACGTCATCACCGCAGCCGAACTCGACGCGATGGCCGGTAACCGTAAGGCCCGCAAGGCTTATCGCAAAGCCAGTCGCACAGGTCAAGAACGAAAACGCGCCCGCTACGTCCTCAATGCCGCCTATGCCCTCGCCGACGAGCTGGCTACCGCGCGCGGCGCCGACACCGACCCCGTGCGCTTCGCCCGCGCTGAGGTCGCCAGAATCCGCGCGGGTGTCCCGTCACCGTGGTGAGCCGGCAGCTCGTGGTTATCCCGGAGTACCACCAGACCTGAGCTCACATGGCGAATCGCATGACAAGGACGAGCGCCGCACCGAGGATGGCGAAGGTGAGCACCGTCATACCGGCCTTGGTGCCCGGACCGGGCTGATCGGAAGCTTACATCGCAGATGTCCGAGATTCCGAGGCAATGAAAGCTGTAGTCGATCAGGCAGTCTCCGAGCTGGGTGGCCTCGACGCCGCCGTTGCCAACGCCGGGGTGCTGACGGTCGGCACGTGGGACGCCACGACGACCGAGCAGTGGCGCTTGGTTCTCGACGTCAACCTGATCGGTGCGTGGAACACCTGCGCCGCAGCGATTCCGCATCTGATCGAGCGCGGCGGCAGCCTTGTCAATATCAGTTCGTCGGCGGGGATCAAGGGCACACCGCTGCACGTGCCATACACCGCCTCCAAGCACGGGATCGTGGGCATGACTTTGGCGCTGGCCAACGAGCTTGCCGCACAGAACATTCGAGTGAATACCGTCCACCCGACGGGTGTTGCGACGGGTATGGCCCCACCATCTATGCACGACCAGATTGCCGGCCGGCCGGACCTGGTGCCCATCTTCCTCAACGCGCTGCCGGCGCCGCTCATCGAACCGTCCGACGTGAGCAACGCCGTGCTGTTTTTGGTCTCGGATGAATCGAGATACGTCACCGGGCTCGAATTCAAGGTCGATGCCGGGGTCACGATCAGGTAGGAGCCGCGATGGACGCAACTCGCCGAGAGCGGGGTATTCGCCAATACACCGAAGTTATGACGACCGCTGCTCCCGTTGATCCGAGTCCAGTGATCGCCGAGGGGTTGATTGACTTCGTCTTCGCCGAGATTTGGTCACGGCCGGCGCTCAGCCGTCGCGATCGCAGGTTCGTGACCCTGGCGTGCGTCGCGGCGGCCGATGCCATACAGCCGTTGGAGCAACATGTGTACGCGGCGCTGAATAGCGGCGACGTCACGATCACTGAGATGCGGGAAGCTGTGCTGCATTTCGCCGTCTACGCAGGCTGGCCGAAGGCGTCGCGATTCAACATCGTCGTCGATCAACAGTGGGCCACCATCACGGCGGAACGTGGCGAGGAGTCTCCCCCACCCGAGCCGCTTTTGCCGCTCGTCACTGAGAGCGACCCGGAGCAACGACTGCGCGGCGGTGAGCAGTCCTTCAAGGACATCAACTGCATCCCGTACGCACCGCCACGCGACAACCCGTACTCAGGCGCGGGAATCTTGAATTTCGTGTTCGGTGAGATGTGGCTGCGCCCCGGGCTGGGCATCAAGGAACGACGGCTGATCACTGTTGCATGCGTTGCGTTCCAGGACGCAGAGCTTCCGGTAATCTCCCATGTTTACGCGGCGTTGAAGAGCGGCGACGTGTCGTTCGACGAGATGGACGAATTGGCACTGCAATTCGCGGCGTACTACGGCTGCGCGAAGGCGGACTACCTCAACCAGGTGATCGGCGAACAGAAGCAACGGGTGTTGACCGAGAACCAAGTTGGGCCGTGAGCGGTCTCGATTTGGTCCTCCTGCCAGAGCCGATGATGCGAATCGAGGATGACCCAGACGCGATCCAACGTGGCCTTTCACTCGCACAACGAGATCAAGCGCTCGGTATTGACTATCCCTTTCCGTACATTTCGAGAATACCGATGTGCGCAGCGTCATAATACTTGACGATACGATCGCGCACCCAGTCCAACGGATTAGCGTAAGCCGTATATTCCGCCCTAGCTAATTCGGCTAACTCTGCGAGCGGAAGATCCGGTCGTTTAGAAAACCTAGTAAGATACTGCCATTTCTTGGTCCGTAATCCGAACTCATTGGGCGCGTCCAACGGCGCAATCATGCAATTGACTTCGCCTTCCCGGGATGACTCGTAGACCTGGATTTTGCAATCATTTGAGCGGTAGTAGACGACGTGCTGGCGTCTCCCTCCCTCGTCAGGGTTGTCGTCAACTTCATCGAGGACAAAGCCGAGTTCTTTTAGCAACGGTCCCACGATTGTTTGAACTTCAGTAGAAAATTCGGAAGTCATTGTTATCCTCCTCCCATATAAACCCAAGCATCGCCGACCCGTTCATATCCATATGCCGCAGCATTTTTAGTCAGAAACTCTACCTCCATCGCGGAATACGATCCAGCACGACCAAGCATCATGTCTTCCAGCGAAGAATACTTGTCGCGATCGAGGACGTATTCGATACGTCCGACATGATTCTCCATTTGGGTGCGGAGGAACTGTTCGTTGACTGGCCACACGAGATTTTGCTCTTGGGCTTTGTCAAGCCCACGGGTGAGGGCGTCCCAAGTTGGGTCGCCGGTGTCGAAGTAGATTCCGCCGTGGCCTCTAGCTTCGCCGATGTATCCACCGTCCGGGCCGTCGAACTTGCCCAGCACTACTCGGTCTGGGTTGTCACCGATGTGGTGAGTCGACATGTCTGCGAGTTGTTGACTGAGGCCTGCGGTGGGTTCTCCGTGCACCAGCGCGCTGTAGAGATCCTGCCCAGCCGAGGGGGCCCACTGATGGTAATTGATGGGGCCATCGAGGCCGATCGGCGAATGCGGTAAAGGACTTAGACCGTCGTAGACTGCCGCGGGGTTAGCGTCGGCCAGTTCGCCTAGACCCGCTCCTTCGCCGCCGAAGAGCATGCCGGGCAGGGCGAAGGCGCCGTCGGAGGCTTTCTCGCCGAAATAGTAAGCGGCGCTGGGTGAGTCGAGCGCGCTTTGGAATTCGCCGATCGCCGCGCCCACCGGGTTCTGGGCAATCTCGGTGGTGCCTTTCAGCATCTGCCACCACGACTCAGCGACGCCGGGTGCACTCGGCCCTCCTTGCCCGATGAGGTCCTTGATCCCCTGTTCGGTAGCAAACCAGCGGTCAGCGAATCCCTCGCCGAATCCCGGTGGCGGCGGACTCGGCGATTCAGGGGGAACATAGTTGGGCATGCCGTTGTCCAACCATTGCTGGGT
>JAFAID010000592.1 GCA_019236925.1 Mycobacterium sp.
CTGAACCAGAAGGTGTCGGAGACCATCGCCGCCCACGACGGGGTGCGTCCGGTCGAGCAGGGTGAAGGCGACAGCTTTGTGGCGGCGTTCGCCCGCGCCTCCGATGCGGTGGTGGCTGCTTTGGAGTTACAGCGCGCCCCGCTGGCCCCAATCCGGCTGCGGATCGGCGTGCACACCGGCGAAATCCAACTCCGCGACGAAGGCAACTACGCCGGCCGGACCATCAACCGCACCGCGCGGCTGCGCGATCTCGGACACGGGGGCCAAACCTTACTATCTGGCACAACCGAAGACTTGGTGGCCGACCGGCTTCCCGACGATGTGTGGCTGACCGATTTAGGCAGCCATCCGCTACGTGATCTGCCCCGCCCGGAGCGAGTGATACAGCTGTGCCATCCCGACTTGGTGAACGAATTCCCGCCGTTACGAGTCTCTAAAACCATTGTCTCCCAGCATCTTCCAGTGCAGCTCACCACATTTATTGGCCGCGACGCGGAGCTGACCCAAGTGCGGGAGCTGCTGGCCGCGAACCGATTGGTGACCTTGACCGGCGCTGGCGGTGTCGGCAAAACTCGGCTGGCGGTCCAGATCGCCGCCCAGCTGACCGGCGACTTCGCCGACGGCGTGTGGCTTGTGGATCTGGCACCAATCACCTATCCCGATGTCGTCCGCGTCGCGGTGGCCCGCACATTCGGGCTACCTGACCAACCGGGTCGCTCCACGATGGACGCGATCACGCGTTTCGTCGCTGGCCGCCAGATGCTGGTGGTGCTCGACAACTGCGAGCATCTGCTGGATGCGACCGCGGCGCTGATGATGGCACTGCTAGAAGCGTGTCCGAGCTTAACGATGTTGTCGACAAGCCGTGAGCCGATCGGGATTGCCGGTGAAGTTGGTTGGCGAGTGCCGTCGCTATCGCTGGCCGACGATGCGATCGAACTGTTCACCGATCGAGCCCGGCGCGCTCGGCCCGATTTCGAAATCAGCGACGACAACGCTGCCGCGGCGGTGAGCGAGATTTGTCGTCGCCTCGACGGAGTGCCGCTGGCGATCGAGCTGGCGGCCGCGCGGGTGCGGGCCTTGTCGCTGACCGAGATCCTCGACAGCCTGCATGACCGATTCCGACTGCTGACCGGCGGGTCCCGCACCGCGGTGCGCCGCCAGCAGACCCTGCGCGCCTCGGTCGACTGGTCGCACGCGCTGCTGACCGAACCCGAGCGGGTCTTGTTCCGCCGGCTGGCGGCGTTTATGGGCGGCTTCGACCTCGACGCCGCCCAAGCGGTCGCAGGCGGGGGCGAGGTCGAGCGCTATCAGGTGCTGGACCAGCTCACCCTGCTGGTGGACAAATCGTTAGTGGTGGCTGAGGACAGCCGGGGCCGAACCCGCTACCAGCTTCTGGAAACCGTGCGGCAGTACGCGCAGGAAAAACTCGGGGAGTCCGGTGAGGCAGACGCTGTGCGGTCGCGTCACCGGGACCAATTTACGGCGCTAGCTGCCATGCTCGACGCGCCGGCAGGCAGTGATTACGAGCAGCGCATCGCGCAAACCGAGACCGAGATCGACAACCTGCGCGCCGCGTTCGCCTGGAGCCTCGAAAACTCCGACGTCGAGCTCGCGCTAACGCTGGCGTCGTCGCTGCAGCGGCTGTGGCAAGCGCGGGGCCGCTTCCGGGAAGGGCTGGCCTGGTTCGACGCCGCCCTGGCCGGACTCGACGCGCAGTCACTCGACGTGGTACCCGCGGTGCGCGCCCGAGCGCTCGCCGACCGAGCCCTGCTCGCCGCGCTGATGGGGGCCGCGGACAGCTTGGAGCAGGCTCAGCAAGCCCTGGCCATCGCCCGCGAGGTCGACGATTCAGCCCTGCTGGTCCGGGCGCTGACTGCCTGCGGTCCTATCGCCGCCATCAACGCCGAGGCGGCCCGGCCGTACCTGGCCGAGGCGATCGGCTTAGCCCGGGAATTGGACGATCGGTGGCGGCTCGGCCAGATCCTCGCGTGGCAGGCGCTCGTGGCACTCACGGAGGGTGACCCGATCGCGGGGCGCGCGGCCGCTGAAGAAGGACGCGACCTCGCCAACGCGACCGGTGATCGGTATGCCTCCCGTCTATGCCGCTGGGGCCTCGGCGTCGCACGGCTCATGCAGGGCGATCTGGTCGCCGCCGTCGCACAATTCGGCGAGGCCGAGGCCGAGGCCGAGGCCGCTCACGATGCGCTCTCGAAAGCGCAAAGCCTCACCGGCCAGGGCCTCGCGCTGGCGTGGCACGGTGACACGGGTGCGGCCCGGGCCGCGGCCGATGCTGCCATCGAGGCCGCCGCCGAGGTCGGCGAGATTGCCGCGGGCAACGCATACATGGCGCTGTGCCAGGCGGCCCTGGCCGCCGGCGATGTTGCGACGGCACAGGATGCGAGCGAGACGGCTTGGCGGCACCAGAGTGTAGTGCCCGCGACGGCGTTGCAGGGGCGCGCCTACATCGCGCAGGCCGCGCTGGCGGGCGGGGATCTGGTTACGGCCCGCCGCCGGGCCGACGACGCGGTCGCAACTGCGACCGGCTTTTTCCTGACGTCGGCGCTGGTCACGCGGGCTCGCGTGGCCGTCGCGCAAGGCGAGCCCGAACAAGGCGAACGCGACGCCCATGACACGCTCGCGATAGCCGCCGAAATCGAGGCGTACGTGGTCGTTCCCGACACCCTGGAGTGTCTCGCCACGTTGGCCGGCGATAGCGGCAGTCACCGCGAAGCGGCGCGGCTCTTCGGCGCGGCGCGCGGCATTCGGCAGCGGATGTGCGCGGTGCGCTTCAAGGTCTGGGACGCGGGCTACGAGGCCTCGGTGGCAGCGGTTCGTGATGCGTTGGGCGAGAATGGCTTTGAATCTGCTTGGGCCGAGGGCGCCGCGTTGTCGACCGAAGAAGCGATCGCCTACGCTCAGCGCGGCCGCGGTGAACGCAAACGCCCCACCAGCGGCTGGGCCTCACTCACACCGACCGAGCGCGACGTCGTCCGACTGGTCAGCGAGGGGCTCGGCAATAGCGACATCGCCACAAGGCTTTTCGTCTCACCGCGTACCGTGCAATCCCACCTCACCCACGTCTACGCCAAACTCGGCGTGAGCTCGCGCGTACAACTCGTCCAAGAAGCAGCCCGGCACGCCTGAACGCTAGCTTTTCGCGACAGCTGAATCGTGGCTCCGGGCATGAACACGGGCATCGATCGGCTCAGCGGCGACGACGGTCATCGGTGTGGCCAGCGGGAAGTCGTCCTTGAGCGATTCGATCCGGGCGGCGCGGATGATGGTGGCCAGCGCGAGGGTGGCTTCCAGCATGGCGAAGTGGTCGCCGATACATGAGCGAGGTCCGCCGCCGAACGGCAGGTACTGCCAGCGGCTGCGGCCTTGCGAGCGCTCCGGCAGGAACCGATCCGGATCAAATGTCAGCGGGTCGTCCCACAGGTTGGGATCTCGGTGCATGGCGTAGAAGCAGACCACCGCCACGGTGCCGGCTTCCAGCCGGTAACCGTCGACGACCAAATCCTTTTTCAGCAGGCGCGGCGTTCCGGACGCGGGCGGGCACAGCCGCAAGGCCTCGTGCAGCACCCGCACGGTGTGGCCCAGCCGGGGCACGTCGTCGGGTGTCAGCGGCTGGTCGCCCAGTGCGCTGACCTCATCGAACATCCGGTCTTGGACGGTGGGATGCTGGCCGAGCGCCCAGAGTGCGTACGTGAGCGTGGTGGATGTGGTGTCATGGCCGGCGAGGATGAACAACACCAGCTCGTTGCAGATGTCGTCGTCTGAAAGTGGTTGGCCCCTATGGGGATCGACGGCCGCGATCAAAGCACGTACCAGTGGTGCGTCTCGGGTAGGGTCGGCGCGTACCGCGGCGAGGATCTCAGCGGCCAGCTGATGCAGAGTCGCATTAGCCCTGCGGGCACGCCGCTGGCCGGGGGTGGGCACCCATTGCGGCAGATTCACTGGCCGGGTCGCACGGTCGGCGATCCAGGAGATCGCGGTGCGCAGCGCGGGCCCGATGGTGTCGGCCCTGGCGTCGAGGTCCAACCCGAGCACAGAGCGGCCGAGCGCCCGCAGGGTCAGCGTGCGGCATTCAGTGTCCAGGTCCACTGTTGCGCCGTCGCGCCAGCCGTCGACCACCGTCTGTGCCGCCGTCGCCATGTGGCCGGCGTAGCGCGGGACGCGCTGTTTGGTGAACATCGGCTGTAAGGTGCGGCGGCGCGGCAGCCATTCGCGGTGCGGTAGAACTAACAGGTTGTCACCCATCAGCCGCCGCGTCTGGATCGTGCTCGGTGTCCCGCCTCGGTCGGCGATCTCGTCGGTGCGGCCCAGCACGTCTCGCGCGCCCTGCGGCGAGGAGATCAACACTGCCGTCGGGAAAAGCCATTTGGGCCCGAGCACCATGCGGGTGACGGGGCCGCCGGCATCGAGGAGCTCCTGTAACCCGTCGATGAGCGACCGCAGGGCGCGCTGCTGCTGCCGGTACGGCAGCGGATTCTTCGGCGCCAGCGGCAGCTTGGCGACGTCGGCCGATTCAGGTGCCTCAAGCATGGCAGTTCACCTTTCGCGCAACCGCGAACAAATCGTTTCAGCGCCTGGCCCTCAGGACACGAGTAGTGCACCACTTAATTCCGTTAGATCCGGCAGCCTGACTCGACTATCCGGCGCCAGGGGCTGAAGAACATCCGCCCTAGCGCGTAGATCTGCGACCGCAGGGGTCGTAGATTCCGCTATCGGTCGGCGGCGACGCACGCGGTTGTGCGGCCGCGGCCAACGCAAGCGACCGGCCAGCGGCTGGCCTCGCTCACGCCAACCGAACGTCAAGTGGTGCAACTGCTCAGCGAAGGTTTGGCCAACAACGACATCGCCTCAAGACTTTTCGTCTCACCGCGGACCGTGCAGTCCCACCTCACGCACGTCTACACCAAGCTCGGCCTGAGCTCCCGCGTGCAACTCGCGCAAGAAGCCGCCCGCCAAGCCGCTCCCCTAGCCGATATGCAGGGGGTCGATCTGCACCCGCACCGGCTCGTCAGTTTGCCGGGCGCTGGTCACGGCGACGCCGCGTCGTAACTCCCCCGCCAGCGCCAGCCCCTGGTCGCGGCGCACCCGCACCAGCATCCGCGTCACCGGAACGTCGGCCGGAGTCCCCGGCGGTCGGCGCGCGCCTGGCGGCAGCTCCACCGGACCGAGCAGCTCGGCGCTGTCCGGCAGCCGCACTTCGTCGAGCAGCGCCGTCACTGCTTCGGCGCTGCCGTCAAGCGCCGCCATGTGCACACTGGGCGGCAAGGCGACCTCGGTGCGGGCTGCCAACTCCGCCTCCGCGTGACCGACCGGATCCCAGCGGATCAGCGATTGCACTGTGGGAACGGATGATTCGGCGACCACCGTCACCACGCCACCATCGTCGCGGGCCCGCACCAGCGCCGCGGCGGCCATCCAGCGGCGCAGAGTGTCCTCGGCCGCACGCAGATCCTGACGGCCCAGCAGCGCCCAACTGTCCAGCAGCAGCGCCGCACCGTACCCACCGGATGCGTGCGGCTCCGCGCCGGGGGTGGCCACCACCAGCGCGGGGCGAGCCGCGACCTCGGACACCACCGCTTCGCCCGCCGACGTGATCACCGTGGTACCCGGAAACGCCCGGCCGAGCTCTTCGGCGGTGCGCCGCGCCCCGACCACCACGGCGCGCACCGCATCCGATCCGCAGCGGGTGCAGCGCAGCGCGGCATCGGAACGGCCGCACCACCGGCATACCGGAGCGGTCCCGTCGCGGTCATCCAACGACAGCGGACCGGTGCAGTGCCGGCAGCGGGCGATCGCGCGGCAGCGCGCGCAGGCCAGCGACGGGACATATCCGCGCCGCGGCACCTGCACCAACACCGGCGCCCCGGCCTCCAACGCCGAGCGGGCCGCGCGCAGCGCGACCGACGGCAGCCGCGCCGAGCGGGCCGCCGGATCCCGTTCCTCGGCGTATCCCCCGTCATCGAGCGCGACCACCCGCGGGCTGCGGGCGCGCACCACCGGGCGCGCGGCGACGATGTCGTGCGCCCATCCGCTGCGGACCAGCGCGTGGGCCTCGGCGGTGCGGGCGTAACTGCCGATCAGCGCCGCGCACCGCATCTGATGGGCGCGCAGCATCGCCACCTCCCGGGCGTGCGGGTACGGCGCCCGCGGCTCGGCCAGCGTGTCGTCGCCGTCGTCCCACACCATGACCAGTCCCAGATCGCTGACCGGCGCGAACACCGCGCTGCGGGTGCCGATCACCAGCCGCGCGCTGCCCCGCAGCGCGGCCAGCCAGCGCCGGTAGCGGGCGGCCGGCCCCAACCCCGCCGACAACGCCACCACCGCGGATTCGTCGAGCCGCGTCGTGGCGGCGCGCCACATCGCGTCGACATCGCGCTGATCGGGGACGATCACCAACACCCCGCGGCCGGTCCGCACCGTCAGGGCTGCGGCCTCGGCGAAACGGTCCGCCCATTCGTCACCGGGCAGCACCTGCCACACCGCGCGGGCGGCACGCGACTCGCCCAGTGCGGTCAGGAATTGTCCGCCGCGGCCGTATGCCTCCCAGCCCGCCCGGTCGACATCGGCAACGACGGGAAGCTTTGGCGGCGTTGCGTTTTCGCGCTCCACCTTGGCATGTCGCGGCGGCACCGCCAGCCGCAGCACGTCGGCGCGGGTTCCGGCGTAGCGCGCCGCGACGGCATCGACCAGCCGGCGGATTTCCGGAGTGAGCACGGCTTCGGCGGACACCACACGGTCAAGCCAGGCCAGCTTGCCGACGTGATCGGTGTCGGTGCGGCGCTCCAGGATGAACCCGTCGACCAGTCTGCCGTGGAATCGGAGCCGTACCCGCACCCCGGGTTGAGCGTCGTCGGATTGCTCCGCTGCCACCAGGTAGTCGAATTCGCGATCAAGGTGCGGCACCGACAACATCGGCAGCACCCGCGCGATCGGTTCGAATGCGGCGGCCTGCCTGGTCCGCGTGGTCACCGATGTACCACCCAGGAAGCCTCGGCATTTAGGCCGGCAAGGAACGGGCGGTGTTGTCGGACCGCGGCCGTAGCCTTCGTCGCATGACCGTCCGCTATCGATACAGGTTGCGCCCCGGTGCGGCCGCGTTGACGGGATTGCAGCAAGACTGGGACCGCTGCCGGTGGGTGTGGAATCAAGCGGTTGAGCGGCTTAACGACTCGGGCGAATGGGTGTGCGACGACAGGCTTACGGGCTGGCGGCGCGAGCATGATTGGCTGCGGGCGGGTTCGGTGGTGGCCCAGCAGCAGATGCTGCGAAACTTCCGCGCCAAGCGGGCGAGGGGCCGGGGGCGACGCAAGTTCAAATCCGGCAAGCGCAGTCTGCCGAGCCTGAACTACACCAGGCGAGGCTTCACGGTGAAGGATGGCTGCTTGTGTTTGGCTGGCGGGCTGCGTATTCCCGTGGTCTGGTCGCGCGAGTTGCCATCCGATCCGAGCAGTGTGCGTGTCTATCGCGACAGTATCGGGCACTGGTATGCCAGCTTCGTGGTGCGCCGTGACGACGCGGCGCTGCCGGTCTGCGAACAGGCCATCGGCATCGACTGGGGAGTGCGCGCCATAGCGACGACCACCGACCCGAAATATGACCTGCCCCATTCGGAATACGGCAAGCGCGCCAGTACAGAGCTGGCCCGCCGGCAGCGTGCAATGGCCCGGCGCAAGCCAGGCCGCGGCGAACCCGTCTCCCACGGTTACCTCGAAGCCAAGCGCAGTGTCGCCAAGCTGCATAAGAAGGTTGCCCGGCAGCGGCAGGACGGGGCGCGTAAGTGGGCGAGAAACGTCGTCGCCAACTACGGGATGTTGGCGGTCGAGGACTTCAAGCCACGGTTTTTGGCTAAGTCCCGCATGGCGCGCAAATCTGCCGACGGCGCTATCGGCGCGAGTAAAGCGGTGTTGATTGAGTATGCCCAGCGGGCAGGCCGAAAGGTGGTGTTGGTGCCGCCCGCCTACACGACGATGACGTGCAGCGGCTGCGGTGCAAGAGCCAAGTCCCGCCTGTCGCTGTCCGAACGGGTTTTCGTCTGCGGATCCTGCGGCATGACTAGGGATCGCGACCGAAACGCTGCCAGAGTCATTCTGGACAGGGCTGGTCTCAACCCTGCCGGTGCTGAAGCTGTAAGACATCCAGATCTCCTAGAGGTCCGAGTGCTTGCCGAGCCGGAAATCCCCGGCCTTTAGGGCGGGGAGGACGTCAATCGCCAGGTGTAGCAGTCTCTTCTGACACCCGGCCGAAGAAGAAGCCGGCGGTGATCAAGATTTGCGCCGCCGCGTAGGCCCACCAGATCGGCACCGCCAGCACCTCGTTCCCTAATACGAACCGGCCGATACCGATCATCGCGTCCGACCCCGCGAAGCACACCGCGCCGACTGCGGTCCAGATCGTCGGCAACCGCGCCAGCAGCGCCGCGCACACCATGGCACCCAACACGACGATGTAGACCGTGACAGGGACGGTCAGCCCGTCCCGACCCAGCTGCGGCCAGAACCACACCAGCAGCGCCGTGCACACCACACACATCGCCCCAACGGCGACCAGCCGCGGACGCGACCGAGCCGACGACCTCGCCAGTGGAACCAGCGCCCCCAGAAAGCACAGGTGCGCCAGCAGAAACGCCCCCAGCCCGAGCACGAAGGAGGGCGTCCACCACGGGATCGCGAGCAGCGCGTCACCGGCTGCCGAGAACACCAACGCCGGCATCAGCCAGCGCCGCTCCCGGACAATCGGATGCGCCGCCGCCGCGAACGCCAGCAGCAGGGCCATCGATGCCTTGAACGCCGGTTGCGCCGTCCACTGTCCGGTCAGCTCGGCGCCCGGCGGTGAGCGCAAGGCGGTCACGGTCAAAAACACCCCGTAGCCGACGCCGGCCCAACCCGCCGCCACCCAGGAACCGACCACTATTCGGGATGCGTACGGTGTCCCCATGCCCACCGTCGACGACCCCGGTCGCGCCATCGATCCCATTCTGCAGAAGGTACTGGATGCGGTCCCGTTTCAGTTATCCGCCGACGAGGGAGTCGACGCGGCTCGCCAGCGGCTGCGGGATCTGCCGCGGCGGAGCTTCCATCCCGAGCTGCGGGTGCAGGACCGTACCATCGACGGACCGGCCGGCCCGATCAACATCCGGATCTATTGGCCGCCAACCGATCACGTCGCGCCACCAGCATTGGTGTTCTTCCACGGCGGCGGCTTCATCGCCGGCGACCTCGACACCCACGACGGCATTTGCCGCCAGCACGCCGTCGGCGCCGACGCCGTGGTAGTGTCCGTCGACTACCGATTGGCGCCCGAGCATCCCTACCCCGCCGCAGTCGACGATGCCTGGGCCGCAACGCAATGGGTCGCCGAGCACGGCAGTGAGATCAACGCCGACGCCAGCCGGCTGGCGGTGGCCAGCGACTCGGCGGGCGGGACCATCTCCGCGGTGATCGCGCAGCGCGCCCGCGACAACGGCGGGCCGCCGATCCGGTTCCAGCTGTTGTGGTATCCCTCCACCATGTGGGACCCGTCATTGCCGTCGTTCACCGAGAACGCTGACGCGGCCATCCTCGACCGCGATGCGATCGCCGCGTTTTCTCGTTGGTACGCAGGCGAAATCGACCTGTCCGATCCCCCGCCCGGGATGGCGCCCGGGCGGGCCGAGAACCTGGCCGGGCTGCCCGCTGCGTACATCGGCGTCGCCGGACACGACCCGCTGCGCGACGACGGGATCCGCTACGGCGAACTGCTCGCGGCCGCCGGCGTTCCCGTCGAGGTGGACAACGCCGAGACGCTGGTGCACGGTTACGTCGGCTACGCCGGGGTGGTGCCGGCCGCCACCGCCGGGCTCGACCGCGGACTGGCCGCACTGCGTGCCGCCCTCAGTTAACCAATGCCCGGCTCCTCCTCATCGCGCTCCGCACTCTGCATCGTCGCCGCGCGTAACCATTGCGTACGGTAGGTCCATGACGGAGCCGACCATCGCCCGACCGCAGATCGACCCGACGCTGAAAGCAGTGCTCGACGCGTTCCCGCTGACGTTCACCGCCGCCGACGGCGTCGAAGTCGCCCGGGCGAGACTACGCCAGTTGCAGGCACCTCCGGAGATGCTGCCCGACCTGCGCATCGAGAACCTCATCATCAGCCACGGCGACCTCACCGACATCCCCGTCCGCATCTACTGGCCGCCGGTCGCAGAGCACAGCCACAGCGACCTGCCGGTCGTCGTCTTCTACCACGGCGGGGGTTTCGCGCTCGGCGATCTGGACACGCATGACCCGGTCGCACGCGCGCACGCGGTCGGCGCCGAGGCCATCGTGGTGTCGGTCGACTATCGACTCGCCCCGGAACATCCGTTCCCGGCCGGCCTGGACGACTGCTGGGCGGCGCTGCAATGGGCCGCAGAGCACTCCGCCGCGCTGGGCGGCGACCCGAATCGCATTGCGGTCGCCGGCGACTCGGCGGGCGCCAATCTGGCCGCGGTGATGGCGCACCTGGCTCGCGACAATGCCGATAAAGGCGGCCCGAAGCTGGCGTTCCAGCTGCTGTGGTACCCGACCGTCACCGCCGACCTGTCGCTGCCGTCGTTCACCGAGAACGCCGACGCGCCGATCCTGGATCGCAACGTCATTGACGCCTTCTTGACGTGGTACATCCCAGGCGTCGACATCAGCGACCCCGCGGCGTTGCCGGCCACCATTTCGCCGGCCAACGCCGCCGATTTCCGCGGGCTCGCGCCGGCCTACATCGGCACCGCCGAACACGATCCGCTGCGCGACGACGGCGCCCACTACGCCGGACTGCTCAACGCCGCGGGTGTGCCCGCCGAGCTGAGCAACGAGCCCACGCTGGTGCACGGGTACGTCAGCTTCGCGTTGCTCATACCGGCAGCCGCCGAGGCGACCAACCGCGGGCTCGCGGCCCTGAAAGCGGCCCTGCATTAGGACCGGTTAGAGAAGCCCGTCGGCGACGACGGTTGGCTGCCCATCTGCCATGCGCTGCAGGGCACGCAGATGACGGCGGTAGGCCGCGCGGCCGAACGCAGTAAGGCCGAACCACCACCGGCCGTCATACGGATGCACGTTAATATATTGCGCTGCAACAAGTTCCGCCGTCTGGCGGCGAAGTTCATCGCCGCTTACCCGCAACGTCTTGGCGAGGAATCCGGCGTCAATCCAGTCGACACCGGCCAGCATCGCACACACCATGGTCTGCTGTCGGCGCTCGATCACCGGGTCCCCCACGGCCGGTTGATCGGGCGTTTTCCGCATTGGTCGCGCGTCGATGCCGTACGGATCGATGAGCCAGGGCAGCGAAGCGGTGGCCATCACCGGTGCCATGAAGACCACGAACGGCAGCAGGTAGGACACCGGAGTCCCGCGGTGCGTGCTCGCGGCCGTCCAGCTCCACCAATGCAATGATCCCGCGATCGCCACGATGATGATCGCCAACACGATGGCCACACTGAGCAGGCCGAGCGCGCTCGTCAGAAGGAAAACACGACGGGAGAACAGGCGAATCCGGCGCGGGCGGATGAGCCGCATCCGCCTGGCTTGCCACCATGTCGCCGCCACCGATGCGGTCGGAAGCGTGGCCGCGGCGACGAGCGTCAACAGAACGGACTTCGACCCGTAAAACAGGGCGAAGACGGCCCCCCACACCACGTAGAGAAGCAGCGAAGGCTCAAATTTCGCGTGTAGCGCCCGCCGAGCCGCCCGAACGTCCGCCAACGTGCCGGTGGGTCCGCGACGGGCATACCCGTCAATTTATCGTGGGCGAAGCGCGCCAGGAGACGCCGAGTCGTTCACCATCAGCGCGACCGCACCGATTGCGGCCCACGTCGGCGAAACCGGCTAGATGGCCCGCTTGAGGTCGTCGACCTTGTCGGTCTGCTCCCACGGCAGGTCGATGTCGGTGCGTCCGAAATGCCCGTAGGCCGCCGTCTGGGCGTAGATGGGTCGCAGCAGGTCCAGGTCGCGGACGATCGCGCCGGGACGCAGGTCGAACACCTCAGGAACGATCTTTTCGATCTTGACCGGGTCGACTATCGCGGTGCCGAACGTCTCGATGAACAGCCCGACCGGCGCGGCCTTGCCGATGGCGTAGGCAACCTGCACCTCGACCCGCTCCGCCAGCCCGGCGGCGACGATGTTCTTGGCCACCCAGCGCACCGCGTACGCCGCGGAACGGTCCACCTTGGACGGATCCTTGCCGGAGAACGCCCCGCCGCCGTGACGGGCCCAGCCGCCGTAGGTGTCGACGATGATCTTGCGGCCGGTCAGCCCGGCATCGCCCATCGGGCCGCCGACGACGAACTTGCCGGTCGGGTTCACCAGCACCCGTGTCGATGACGCATCCAGCGTCTCGTGAGCCAAGTCGTCCAGCACGGTCTTGAGCACGTGCCGGCGGATGTCGGGGTCCAACGTCTTTTCCAAGTCGATGCCATCGGCGTGCTGGGTGGAGACGACGACGGTGTCCAGGCGCACCGGAACATTGTCCTCGTATTCGATGGTGACCTGCGTCTTGCCGTCCGGCCGCAGGTAGGGCAGCGTCCCGTTCTTGCGGACCTCGGTCAGCCGCCGCGACAACCGGTGCGCCAGCGCGATCGGCAGCGGCATCAGCTCGGGGGTGTCGTTGATCGCGTAGCCGAACATCAGGCCCTGGTCACCGGCGCCCTGGGAGTCCAGCGGGTCGGCGGCACCCTCGACGCGTGTCTCGTGCGCGGTGTCGACGCCCTGCGCGATGTCGGGCGACTGCGCGCCGATGCCGATGTTCACCCCGCAGGACGCGCCGTCGAAGCCCTTGTCCGACGAGTCGTAGCCGATCTCCAGGATGCGCTCACGGACGGTGTTGGTGATACCGGCGAACGCCTCTTTCGCGCTGGTCGTCACCTCGCCGACCACATGCACCTGCCCGGTGGTCACCAGCGTCTCGACCGCGACCCGCGAGCGCGGGTCGTCCGCCAGCAGCGCGTCGAGCACCGAGTCGCTGATCGCATCGCAGATCTTGTCGGGATGCCCCTCGGTCACCGATTCGCTGGTGAACAAACGACCGTTTTCGCTCACGCCCTCACCCTCCCAAGTTCCCGTCAAAAACGTTAGTTAGACAAATTATATCGGCAGGCCGTTCATGCTACCGGCCGGTCCGGGGTGTCACGGACCGTAGGTGGCGTCCCCGCTGCCCCCGTGTAAGAACGTGACGATCGCATCCACAATACGGCTGGCCATCAGCGTCTTCGAGCCGGGTTGCAGCGCTGACTCGGTGCCGTCGGCGGCCAGCAGCCAACCGTCGTTGTTGTCCACCTCGAAGGCTCTGCCGTCGCCGACGGCGTTGACCACCAGCAGGTCGCAGCCCTTGCGCTGCAGCTTCGCTCGCGCATGAAACAGCACGTCACCGTTCGCGTCGCCGGTCTCCGCGGCGAATCCGACGATGGCCCGCATGTTGGGCAGCTGGCCGGCTGCGCGGGCCTGCACCGCCGCGGCCAGCACGTCGTCGTTGCGGATCAATTCGATGGTCGGCGGCGCCTCGGCGCCCTTTTTGATCTTGGCGGTTGCCACTTGCGCCGGCCGGAAGTCCGCGACGGCCGCCGCCATCGCCAGCACATGGACGTCGGGCGCGTGCTTGGACACCGCATCGCCAAGTTGTTGGGCGGAGCTGACGTGCACGACCTCGACTCCGGCCGGGTCGATCAGCCCGGCGGTATGCCCGGCGATCAGGGTGACCTCGGCGCCGCGTTGCGCAGCCACCCGGGCCAGCGCGTAGCCCTGCTTGCCGGAGCTGCGGTTGCCGATGAAGCGGACCGGGTCGATCGGCTCGCGGGTGCCACCCGCGGTCACCAAAACCTTGACCCCGGCCAGGTCGTAGGGCATGGCGTCGTGCCGTTCCAGCAGCAGGTGAGCGAACGTGGTGATCTCTTCCGCTTCGGGTAGCCGGCCTGCGCCGCTGTCCGCGCCGGTCAGCCGCCCGGAAGCCGGTTCGAGCACCACCGCGCCGCGGCGTCGCAGCGTGGCCACGTTGTCGACGGTCGCCGGATGCTGCCACATCTCGGTGTGCATCGCCGGCGCGAACAGCACCGGACACCGGGCCGTGAGCAGCGTCGCGGTCAACAGATCGTCGGCGCGGCCGTGTGCGGCCCGGGCCAACAGGTCGGCGGTGGCCGGTGCCACGACGACCAGATCGGCGCTTTGGCCGATGGCGACATGCGGTACCTGCGGAACGTCCTCGAAGACTCCGGTCTGTACCGGCTCGCCGGACAGCGCTTCGAAGGTGGCGGCACCAACGAAGCGCAACGCGGATTCGGTGGGGATGACGCGGACCTGGTGTCCCGCCTCGGTGAGTTGGCGAACGACGGTGGCGGCCTTGTATGCGGCGATGCCCCCGGAGACGCCGACGATGATCCGCTTGCGGTCCATCCGCTTTTCACCCGAGAGGCTCATCGCAAGCCCGCCTGGATCCCGCTACTCGCCTTCGGTGTGCTCGAGCAGGTCGCCGTGGATCTCGCGCATGGCGATCGACAGCGGCTTCTCCTGCAGCCCCGGCTCGACCAGCGGGCCGACGTATTCGAGGATGCCTTCGCCGAGCTGGTTGTAGTAGTCGTTGATCTGCCGAGCGCGCTTGGCCGCATAGATCACCAGGGCGTATTTGCTGGAAACCCGCTCGAGCAACTCGTCGATGGGCGGGTTGGTGATACCCAGCGGCGTGTCATAGGCACCGATGCCACCCGATGCCGGATCGAACTGATCGGGAACGGCGGCTAATGACGCGTCGGTGTGCGAAGTACTCACTTAAGGCTTTCTCCTGGTGGCGTAGCACGGTGTGCGACTAGTGGTGAATCGAGTCTGGAGGCGGATCACGCCGTACCCGGCGCGTTTCCCACCAGCAAGGATACCAATTCCGCGCACGCAGACTCCAATTGGCTGTTCACCACTACCTCGTCGAAGTCGTCCTGAGCCGCCAGTTCGGTACGCGCGGTGGCGAGCCGACGTTCGATCACCTCGGGTGTCTCGGTTCCCCGGCCGATCAGGCGGGCCTCCAAGGTCTCCCAGCTCGGCGGTGCCAGGAAGACGCTGATTGCCTCCGGCATCGCCTGTTTGACCGCGCGGGCGCCGGCCAGGTCGACCTCGATGAGCACCGGGTGGCCGGCGGCGGTGGCGTCGCGGACCGGCCCGGCCAGGGTGCCCGACCGGTGCAGGCCGCTGTGGATCTCGGCCCATTCCAGCAAGGCACCATCATCGATCAGCTGCTGGAAGCGGGCCGGGGTCACGAAGTAATAGTCCACGCCGTCGACTTCACCCGGGCGCGGCGCCCGAGTGGTGGCCGAAACGCTGAAAACCAGATCGGCAATCCGCTCCCGCAGGCAGCGGACCAGCGTCGACTTTCCTACCGCGGATGGACCGGACAGCACCACCACGCGTCCTGTGGCTCGGCGTGCAGCCGTAGCCCCAAGACGTTGGTCGCAGTCACCGTCCGGTCCCCCGTCGGCGCTCACCGACTCTCCTGGAGGGTGCCTAGGAGAAGTCGAACTTTTCCAGCAGTGCCTTGCGCTGACGATCGCCGAGCCCACGCAGGCGGCGGGTCGGGGCGATTTCGAGCTCGGTCATGATCTCCTGCGCCTTGACCTTGCCAACTTTCGGCAACGCCTCCAGCAGCGCGGAAACCTTCATCTTGCCCAAGACCTCGTCGGTCTCAGCGTCCTTCAGCACCTGCTTGAGATTGGTGCCGCCGCGCTTCAGCCGATCCTTGAGCTCGGCTCGCGCTCGACGTGCGGCGGCAGCCTTCTCCAACGCGGCCGCGCGCTGCTCGTCGGTCAACTGGGGAAGAGCCACGATTCCTCCGTCTCAATCACTGTTCACAGCTATCGATCTTTGTTTGTCTTGGCTGGGTAGTCCAGCCAGCGCAGACGACCGTACCCACGCTGCCAGACGAAATCTAACCCGCCCCCCTGGTTGCGGCGATAAAGGCCCAGCGTGTGGCCCCGTGATGGGGATCCCAAGTCACCGTCGGCGACGGTGCTAGCGCTCCCCCAAACCGACCGGATCCGGCTTCAGGAAACGGCTTCTACCTGCGCTTTCTTTACAAGCTGGCGGAGCCGCGAGTTGGCCCGAACGCGTCACCCTGGCCGCCCCGGCACCGCTCGGAAATCAGAAACTGCGCAGATTGCGCATGTCACGGCGTGTCGCGCGTGTCGCCCGGCACGCGCAGCACTGCTCGCAGCGGGTGTTCGACGGGTTTTCGGGTCGTTTTTGCCGCCACCGCACCGTGAACTACGCCGGGTAGTAGCCGCGTTGGACCGCTATCTGCCCGGTGACCCGGCCAGGTATGCGACCGCGTCACGCATCCGCTCACCGGCCGCTCGCACCGCCGCGACGTCGGGGCCTGCCCGCAGCACATCGCGCGACACCGCGGGCAGCAGCTGACCGGGAGCGGCCCCGAACAGCGCACCAAGGGCTTCGGGTCGCCCGCCCTGCGCCCCGACACCGGGCACCAGGACCGGTCCGCCGAGCGCACCGACATCGGGCGGCTGGAAGACCGTCGCCCCGACGACCACACCGACCGAGCCGGGCTCGCCCGGATTTGCCGTCTGGCCCGTCCGGTTGATCACAGTTGCCTGGTCGATGATCTGCTGGGCCACCGTGCGGTCATCGAACCGGGCATGCTGCACGGTCGCGCCCTCAGGGTTGGAGGTTGCCGCCAGCACGAACACCCCTCGGTCGTTAGCGGCCGCGGTCTCCAGCAGCGGCCGCAGCGAGCCGAAACCCAGATAGGGCGAGGCTGTTACTGCGTCGGCGGCCAGCGGCGAGTCACCGGCCCAGGCCACCGCGTAGGCCGCCATCGTCGATCCGATGTCGCCTCGTTTGGCATCGGCCAGCACCAGCACGCCGACATCGCGCAGCGCGGCGATGGTGCGCTCCAACACCGCGTATCCCGCCGCACCATAAGCTTCGAAGAACGCGACCTGAGGTTTGACGACGGCGAACTCCGCGTAGGCCTGCACACAGACGTCGCAGAATGCCGCCAAGCCGTCGGGGCTTACGGGCAGATCCCATGCCCGCAGCAGCTCGGGATGCGGGTCGATGCCCAGGCAGAGCGGACCTCGACGCGATATCGCGTCGGCCAATCGGGCACCGAATCCGGGCATCGCTAGTGGCCGCCGTTGTTCAGCGCGCTGTGCAATTCTTGCAGCGACCGCACACCAATGACGCCGCGGATGCCCGCTTCGATGCCCTGGACGGCGGCGGAGGCGCCCTGCACCGTCGTCACACAGGGGATGTTCACTCCCACTGCCGCCGAACGAATCTCGTAGCCGTCGATGCGTGGCCCCGAGTTGCCGTAGGGCGTGTTGATCACCATGTCGACCTCACCGGCGCGGATAGCGTCGACGGCAGACACCGCAGGCCGGCCCGGCTGCGCCGGCTCGAAATGCTTGCGAACCTCGTCGCACGGAATCCCGTTGCGGCGCAGCATTTCCGCAGTTCCCTCGGTGGCGAGAACCCGAAAGCCCAGATCCGCCAAGCGCTTGACCGGGAACACCAGCGACCGTTTGTCGCGGTTGGCCACCGACACGAATATGGTGCCCTCAGCCGGCAGCGACCCGTAGGCGGCGGTTTGGCTTTTGGCGAAGGCGCTGCCGAAATCGCGGTCGATTCCCATCACCTCCCCGGTGGATTTCATCTCCGGACCCAGCAGTGAATCGATGGCAGCCCCGTCCGCACGACGGAAGCGGTGGAAAGGCAGCACGGCCTCCTTGACGGCGATCGGGGCGTTCTCGGCCGCGTGGGCGCCATCTCCCGATGCCGCCAGCATTCCTTCGCCACGAAGCTGGGATATGGTGGTGCCCAACATGATACGGGCACATGCCTTGGCCAGCGGGATCGCTGTGGCCTTTGAGACGAACGGCACCGTGCGGCTGGCACGCGGGTTGGCCTCCAGCACGTAGAGCACGTCGTCTTTCAGCGCGTACTGCACGTTGAGCAGGCCAATCACGCCGATGCCGTGCGCGATCGCTTCGGTTGCGTGGCGAACCTTCTCGATGTCGCTGCGGCCCAGGGTTACCGGCGGCAACGCGCACGCCGAGTCGCCGGAGTGAATGCCGGCCTCTTCGATGTGCTCCATGATCCCGCCGATGTAAACCTCGTCGCCATCGCAGAGCGCGTCGACGTCGATCTCGATCGCATCCTCCAGGAAACGGTCGACCAGCACCGGGTGTTCGGGTGAGAGTTCGGTGGCGCGGGCGATGTAGCCCTGCAGCGTGTCGTCGTCGTAGACGATTTCCATGCCCCGACCACCCAACACGTAGGACGGCCGCACCAGCACCGGATAACCGATCTCGGCGGCGATCCGACGGGCCTGCGCGAATGTCGTCGCCATGCCGTATCGCGGAGCCGGCAGCCCGGCAGCCGACAGCAGGTCGCCGAAAGCGCCGCGGTCCTCGGCCAGATCGATAGCCGCCGGCGGAGTGCCGACAATCGGCACTCCCGCGTCGGCGAGCCGCTGCGCGAGGCCCAGCGGCGTCTGGCCGCCGAGCTGCACGATGACGCCGACCACGCCCGGTCCGCCCACAGCGGACTGCGCTTCGGCGTAGAACACCTCCAGGACATCTTCGAAAGTCAGCGGCTCGAAGTACAGCCGGTCGGCGGTGTCGTAATCGGTGGACACCGTTTCCGGGTTGCAGTTGACCATCACGGTTTCAAAACCGGCCTGCGACAACGTCGTTGCGGCATGCACGCAGCTGTAGTCGAATTCGATGCCCTGGCCGATCCGGTTGGGCCCCGAGCCCAGGATCAGCACCTTGGGCCGCTCGGTCTGCGGCGCGACCTCGGTCTCGGCGGATGGGTCGAGCTCGTAGCTGCTGTAGTGATACGGCGTCTTGGCCTCGAACTCCGCAGCGCAGGTGTCGACGGTCTTGTACACCGGGTGGATGCCGAGCCGCCTCCGTAGCGACCGCACACCGTTCTCGCCGGCCAGTTCGGGTCGCAGCGCGGCGATTTGGCGATCGGACAAGCCGCTGTGCTTACACCGCCGCAGCAGGTCGGCGTCGAGCACGGCGGCGTCAACCAGCTCACGGCGTAACGTTCCGAGCTCGGCGATCTGCGCGACGAACCACGGGTCGACGCCGGATGCCTCGGCGACCTGCTCGACCGCGGCGCCCAGTCGCAAGGCCAGTTCGATGTCGTAAAGCCGCCCCTCGGTGGGGGTACGCAGCGCTTCCAGCACCGCCTCGACGTCGGTTCCTCGATCCGGCGCAGTCCAGAAGCCGGCCCGACTGGTCTCCAGCGACCTCATCACCTTCCCGAGTGCTTCGACGAAGTTGCGGCCCAACGACATTGCTTCGCCGACGGATTTCATTGTGGTAGTCAACGTCGGGTCGGCACCGGGGAATTTTTCGAACGCGAACCGCGGTGCCTTGACCACCACATAGTCCAGGGTGGGCTCGAAGCAGGCCGGCGTCTCCTTGGTGATGTCGTTGAGGATCTCGTCGAGGGTGTAGCCGACGGCGAGTTTGGCGGCGATCTTGGCGATCGGGAAGCCGGTGGCCTTGGACGCCAGCGCGCTCGACCGCGACACCCGCGGGTTCATTTCGATCACGATCAGCCGACCGTCACTGGGGTCGACCGCGAATTGGATGTTGCAGCCGCCGGTGTCGACGCCGACTTCGCGCAAGATGGCGATGCCCAAATCCCGCATCCGCTGGTACTCCCGGTCGGTCAGCGTCATCGCCGGCGCCACGGTCACCGAGTCGCCGGTGTGCACACCCATCGGGTCGACATTCTCGATCGAGCACACCACGACCACGTTGTCGTTGCCGTCGCGCATCAGCTCGAGCTCGAATTCCTTCCAGCCGTAAATCGATTCCTCGATCAGCACGTTGGCGCTCGGTGAGGCGGCCAAACCCGCGCCGGCCATCCGGTCGACCTCCTCGGCGCTGTGCGCCAGTCCCGAGCCCAGGCCGCCCATGGTGAACGACGGCCGAACCACCACCGGAAGACCGAGCTCGGCGACCGTCTCGTAAACCTCGGCAAGAGTGAAACAAACACGGCTGCGGGCTGATTCGCCGCCAACCTTGGCGACGATGTCCTTGAACCGCTGCCGGTCCTCACCGCGCTGGATGGCCTCGAAGTCGGCACCGATAAGCTCGACGCCGTAACGCTCCAGCACTCCGCTCTCGTACAGCGCGACCGCGGTGTTGAGCGCGGTCTGCCCGCCCAGGGTGGCCAGCAGCGCATCGATCTTGTTACCCCGCTCGGCCTGCTGGGCGATGACCCGTTCGACGAAGCCGGGGGTGATCGGTTCGACGTAGGTGTGGTCGGCGTATTCGGGGTCGGTCATGATGGTGGCCGGGTTGGAGTTGACCAGGCTGACCTGGAGCCCTTCGGCACGCAGCACCCGGCAGGCCTGGGTGCCCGAGTAGTCGAATTCGCACGCCTGCCCGATGACGATCGGCCCGGAGCCGATCACCAGGACATGACGCAGGTCAGTACGAAGCGGCACTAGCCGCCCTCCCCTGCCATCAGGTCGACGAACTGGTCGAACAGGTATTCGGCGTCATGCGGCCCGGCCGCGGCCTCCGGGTGGTACTGCACCGAAAACGCGTTACCATCAACAAGTTTGACACCCTCGACGACGCCGTCGTTAGCGCAGGTGTGACTGACCACGGCCGGGCCGAACGGCGTGTCGAACCGCTGGCCGGCCTCTCCCTCCAGCGCGAAGCCGTGATTCTGCGCGGTCACCGCGACCCGCCCGGTGGCGTGATCCATCACCGGAATGTTGATACCGCGGTGACCGAACACCATCTTGTAGGTGGACAGGCCCAGTGCGCGGCCAAGGATCTGGTTGCCGAAACAGATGCCGAACAGCGGGATTCCAGCGCCCAGCACCTCACGGGTCACCTCGACGATGTGGTCGGCGGTGGCCGGATCGCCGGGCCCGTTGGACAGGAACACGCCGTCCGGTTTGAGTTCGGCGATCTGCCCGAAGGTCACCGACGACGGCAGCACGAGGCTGCGGACGCCGCGCCGGGCGAAATTGCGCGGGGTGTTGGTCTTGATCCCGAGGTCGATCGCGGCGACGGTGAACCGGTGCGGCCCTTCGGGTTCGACGACGTATTCGCCCGCGGTGCTGACCTGGCCGGCCAAGTCGGCGCCCAGCATCGGCTCCTGGGCGCGCACTCGCGCCACCAGCTCTTGCGCGTCGGCCAGCGCAGTTCCGGAGAACACGCCCGCTTTCATCGAGCCGCGGCTGCGCAGGTGGCGCACCACTGCCCGGGTGTCAATGCCGGCGATCCCGACGATGCGCTGACGGATCAGTTCATCCTCCAGCGTCCCGGTGGCCCGCCAGTTCGAGGCTCGTGGTGAGGGATCACGCACCGCGTAGCCGGCGACCCAGATCTTGTCGCCGCGACTTTCGGCGTCCTCGCCGTTCCACCCGGTGTTGCCGATCTGTGGGGCGGTGGCCACCACGATCTGGCGGTGATAACTGGGGTCGGTCAATGTCTCCTGATAGCCCGACATGCCGGTGGAGAAGACTGCTTCGCCAAGCGTTTCGCCGATCGCACCGAACTCCGTTCCGGTGAACGTCCGGCCGTCCTCGAGAACCAGCACCGCTTTGCCCTTGCGGTGTTCTGCTGTGCTCATCGGGTGTTCTCCGGCAGCCAGCGGTCGTAGTCGGCCCGATCGTTGCTGCGAAACCCGAGGTCGATCTCGGTGCCCGACGGCAGCCGCCAGCGCATGGCCAGGATGCCGTTGCTGGTCATTGCTTTGCCGACCATGCCGCGCTCGGTGCGGATGTCCGTGATCGACTCTTGCGGAATCCAGATAGGCCGGGCGCCGCTGCGCTGCACCATGATTCCCTCGGGGTAGCGGGTCAGCACCGCCTTGCTGCGGTAGCCGAGATCACCGACCGCGACCCGGTCGTTCCAGCTGGGCGCAACCGTGCAGCCGACGTAGAGGCCGCGGGTGGGCGCCACGATCGGCGACCCAACGGTTTCCGGCACCGGCGGCAGCGTGCCGATCAGCTCGGCCTGGCGCCGGGCGCGTTCCCGCCAGCCGCGCATCATCAGCTGGATGACGAATGCGATCAACAGCGCCAGCAGCGCGGCCATGATCAGCGATGCGACCAGTGTTCCGGAATTCATCTGAACTCCTTCGGCGGGCAACCCAGGCATTTAGCGCGGGAACAAAGGCCGATCCCGACATGCGCGGGTGTCGGACGTCCGTTGGTGTCGGTAGCTATGGCTATGTTGCGGGTATGTCTCGGTTCCGATTGTTGCCGACGCCCGCTCAAGAGGCGGGGTTGTTGGAG
>JAFAID010000688.1 GCA_019236925.1 Mycobacterium sp.
GCAGCGTCGGCCAGCCCGTCCTCATGGCTGGCGAAGTCCAGTGACGCCTCACCGACCGCATCGAACATCTGATTGCTGCCAAGGTGCAGCGCGACGGGATCGACCTTTAACGCGTCGGCCATGCTGCCCCCCTTCCAGTCGTCGGCAGTGCGCGGTGAAGCATAACGCCTCCGGCGGGGCCGCGCCCCTCACCTTTCAGGGGATCAGAGGACGGTTTACCTTGACGCCGTCAACGACGCCAAGCCGGGGCTGTGGCTACCTTTGCGCAGGCGCACTCGGCGGCAGATTGCCATTGTCTCGGTTACGGCCGGTAGGTGACGCCGACCGCGCGGAACACGTATTCCGGCGGCATGTCGAAGCTCAGCGATCGGCGGGGTAATCCGGCGAGCACGTCGCCGGGAATGGCGATCTTGTAGTGCAGCGACAGGTGGCCGGTGAACGCCTCGTCCACCCTGCTGACATCGATGTCAACCTGCAGGCCGGTCGAGGAGAGCTGCGCTGTCGCCGCCCCGGACTGTGGTGCGTCCCAACGTACGTCGACCGTGGGGCCGGCCAGCTTGGGCAGCGACGACAGGGTCGCCAGCACTCGTTGTGAAGTGAGCGCCACCGACCCGACATAGCCGGCGACACTGTGGGCCGAACGCAGACCCGGGATCGCGCCGCTGAACCGCCGGGTGACCGCGACGTAGTCGGCGGAGTAGATGAGCCCCTCGGCTTCGACCGCCGCGCGCACGTCGGCCGGCAGCTTGCCGATGCCGAAAAGCCTGCGGACAAAGACCGGCATCAGCCCAGTATGACCACGACTCCGAAAGTGGCTGCCGGAGGCCGCGGCAGCCCCTCAGAGCTTGGTGTCGTCTTCGTCGTCGTCGGGTTTCTGGTCGGGCGCGAGTATCCGCCGCGCCGCGACGGGCTTGCCCGCCACTCGCTTCACCACCTCCGGCGGCGTCGGCGGAGCGACGATACGTCCCTGCACCGGGGCGCCGTTCTTCACCGAAGGCGGCACAACGCGTTTGGTGTCGGTTTTGCCGTCGCCACCCTGCCCGCCGGCGCCGGCTATCGCACCGGGAGGCATCATCGGCATGCCGGCCATTCCGCCTCGGGGCCCGCCGCCTACCGAATCCGCTGGCGCCGCTGATACCGGTGGCTGAGCGGCCGCCGACGCCGGGACGGTACCGGCCGAGGGTGTCGGTGGCGGCCCGAGCTGTGAGGCCGGAGCGGTGCTGGCCAAGCCGCCGCCCGCGCCCGCACCGCCTGCCGCACCGCCCAACCCGGCAGCGCCACCGCCGAGTCCGCCGGCCGCGCCGGCCAGCCCCTCGGGTATTGCCCCGGCGGCCGCCGCGCCGCCGCCCGCGCCCTTCGTAGCCGCGCCCACGGCGGCCTGCATGGCCTGCATACCGACGTTCGGGATCTGGCTTCCGAGTTGGGTAAGCGGTTGCATGATGCTGCTCATGGCGCCAGTTAAAGCCTGGCTGATCCCCGTCATCGCCTGGCTGAACCCGGTCATATGCTGCAGCGGGTCTTTGTCGCCGGCACCGGCGCCGACGCCGGCGAGGTTCCCGGCCGAATTCTGTTCAGTCGCAGGGAATTGCTGCGTCGCGGCATTGAGTCCAGCTTCCCGCTTGGCATGGCCACCCTGAGCCTGGGCGTTGTCCGCGGGATCACCGGCATTGACGCTCACGCCCAGCAAAGACAGCAGTTGCTCGACGCCCGAGGGGCCGGAGGCCACCATATCCGACACGATTTGGTGCGGCGGCAGATTCAACCCGTGCGTCTGCGCGTATTGTTCGATTATCGCTACCAGGTTTGCATTCATGGTGTTCCTTTGCGATGTGGTCTAGTACGGCGGGACCGTGGTGTCCAGTGTACGGGCGGACAAAAACTCGTAGACGGAAGAGCCAGGCCGAAATTGGTCGATCAGGCGCTGGGTCAGTGCATTGATTTCGTCAACCGTGGCGGCCATCCGCTCGAGAATCTCGGTTCGATTAGCGCCGGCCTGGCCGGGGCTCATCAGCTCGAAGATGCGCTCGTAGCCAGCTTGGGCGATGGTGTTGAGCTCGGCGCAGTAGCGGGTGTTGAGTGTGGCCCTTACGCTTTCAGTGTTCAGTTTGTCGATCACTGCGGGATCGACAGTGCCGCCTTCGGTTTGAAGCCGGGCAATCTCGGCGGCGTAGATGCGTTGACGCCGACGCCAGTCGGCATCGCAGTCGAGCTCAGCGGCTCGGGTGACTAGATTGACGGCCATCGCGTAGCCGGCGACGGCTTGGTCGACCGGGGAAGTCCCCGTGGGGATTCCGTCGGGTGTCGAGGGCTTGGGTCGAGGATCGGCAGCCGCTGCGTCCTGCATGCTGCCAAGGTCGAAAGTGTTCATTGCACAACGCTTTCCGCGGCAGTGGTAGTGCACGCGAGGAACCAGGCCAGGTGGTAGTTGGCGGCGGTCCTATCTCCGTTAACCAAGGCCTCGATCGCGGCGAGCAGCTGCCAGTTACCCACGTCTGCTGCGTCGACATTGTCTGGATACTGATCCAGCACGCGGTCGGCGAGCTTGATCAGTTCGTCATGTAGCTGTTGGGCTTCGGATTCCAGTACGCCGGTTCCCCGGGAGGCAGCTCTGGCCAGCGTATGCGCGAGCCTCGGTAGCCCGTCGCGAAAGTGGGTGGCGTCGCTCAGCTGCCAGCTCAGCTCTTCCACTTCGGGCGCGAGCCGCCGCCGCGGAGACGTCGGCACCGGCTCGTCGGTGTCGGACTCGGGCCGGTAGTGCCCAGCTTCAGTGGCGGCGGCCAGCTTCACCTCACCCAGCAGCGCTTCGATATCACCGCGTCGGCGTGCCGGTTCGAGAAGCGTTACGGCGGAAGGGATTTCGATGCCGGGCGGGATCCAGCCGCTGGCCAAATCGGTTACCAGCACGGTGGTGTCGTCGGCGCGATCACCGACCGCCCAGGCCAGCCGGGGTTGTTGGCAGGCCACCGCTGCAACCAGGCGTTGCAATCGCCCGCGCGCTGTCGCATCCGCAGACATCGCCCCGGCCAGCGCCCCGCCGGCGGAGGCTATGGCGCCTTCGGTTCCGACACCGGGTGGCGATTGCGCCGGAGTTGGCGGCCCACCAGGTTGACGCACGACGGCGGGCTGACCTACACCCGCGGTACCTCCCGCCGAAGGATGTACCGGCGCTGAACCCGGGACGGTCGATGACGGTGCTTGGCTTATCGGTGCTGACGGGGCTGACGGCGTCGAAGGAATGATCGGCGGACTAGGCGGCGCCGCTACGGTCGGACGCACCAGGTCCGCGCCGTAGGCGGGCAACGGACCCGACGGCGCGGGTGGAACGGCGGCGACCGCGGCGGGCGCGGCCATCATCGGTGAAGCCGACTCCGAGGTGTAAGGCACTGGCGCTGACGACGACGGTACGGGCGGGGCCGCTGCCGGCTGCGTCGGAGCTGGCGTATCTCCCACGGTGACCGGCGTCGCCGCTGCCGTCGGCACGGCCGGAGCAGTTGGCGGCACCTGCGCCTGCATCGCTTGCACGGGCCCCCCCGGCAGGCCAGGCCCTCCGCCTGTCGCGGGAGCAGACATAGGCGCCCCGGGGTTCAGGCCTGGCGGTGCCCCGCTTGTCGGGTTGAGCCCGCCCAAGCCTGCCATCCCTCCCATCGGCGCCGACGGCATGCTGGACATCGCCGGCCCGGGACCGGCCGTTGGCACGTTCCCTCCGCCTGTAAATGCAGCGGGCACTACGGCGGGTCCCGGCGCTCCGCCCTGGGGCACGTTTGCTGGCAATCCGCCCGGAGCCGGGGCAGGTGCTGGAGCCGCGGGCGCTCCGCCCTGGGGCACGTTTGCTGGCAATCCGGCCAGAGTCGGGGCAGGTGCTGGAGCCGCGGGCGCTCCGCCCTGGGGCACGTTTGCTGCCAATCCGCCGGGTCCGGGGGGAGCCGCAGGCGCCCGAGGGCCTGCGCCACCCGCTGTCAGCGGGCCTCCTGGTGCTCCCGGCGGCGCCGACGGGTTCAGCTTGCCCCGTACCTGGTCCTCGATGGCCTGCATGTTGGGCTGCTGGTTCGCGTCGATGCCTGCGTCGCGGGCCATCCCGAAAAACGACTGACCAGTACCCTGCGCATCCACGACTTTTTGGCCGTCACCGATGACGCTGAACGCGCAATCGGCGGCCGCTTGGTTGGCTTGGCGTTGACAGTCGGCGATAATCTTGGCGATCTTAGCGACTTTGATCTCGAAGTCGTCTTTCGATTGGAGTTCATCATTTATTTGTTTATTGCCATCGTCGGCAATGGCGGTCAGCTTATCGCGAAGTCGTTGCACGCTGTTGAGAGCGTCTTGTAGCGCCGTTTTATAAACACCGTTTTTTTCCGCTATCTTGGCAGCCTGGTCCGCCCCTTGACGAAATGCGTCCCGGATAGCGTCGGCGGCTTCCCCTTCCTGCCCAGCCAGGGTTGTCGTGATGGCTTGCTGCAGTGTGTCGTGAAGTTGAGAGAAGTTCGTTTGGATCGTTCCGCGGTTAGCGATCGCATTATTAAGAGCGGTCACCGAGGTTATACTGACCCACTGTGCGCCAACGAGGGCCAGGGACCATTCACCTTGCGGGTAATCGGGAACCGTCATTTGCACAACTGTCGGATCGTGTCGGCCGACGCGCTGTTGGCGTCTACCACTGGCCGCATTTCCGGATCAGTTTTGATATATCCATCCTGATAATCAATCACAACTTCTTCGAGCGTAGTCGCTTGCTCACGAATAGCGGTTGCCAAATCAGCTGGTGTCGCAGGTTCCTCGGCGAGCGTCGCGAGGAGATATCGGCTGAATACATCGAATACCTGTCGAGTGTTAATGGCCCCGACGAGCTCATCGCTGCTTTTAGAAAGTGTAATAAGCACGCCCCCCGCACGATCAAGCTTCCCGAAGGCAGCGCACACTTTTGCTTTGGCGTCGGCGATCTGCTGTTGGGTGTAGGCGGGCTTGGGCGGCGGTTGATTGCTGTGCGGCGCCGGGCGGAACCATCCAACGAGGCCGACGGCTAGGGCGATGAGCGCGATCGCCAGTGCGGTGAACGCCGGCCAACGTGCTGGCCGGCCTAATCCCATAGGCGGCGCGGACACGCCGCGGGGCGGCGCGGTCGATGCAGCTAGCGGGGGAGGGCCCCAGTGCTGGCCTGGATCGGGAGGAACTGCTCCAGGCGGCATATCCGACGACATGCAGCG
>JAFAID010000026.1 GCA_019236925.1 Mycobacterium sp.
TTCGTCGGCCGCTTCAGCGACCATCACGGGTTCCTGCTGACCAAGATGCTGGCCCGCATCGACGCCATGACCGCCGATATCGCGGCCCTCGACGCCCGCATCGACGAGCAGATCTCCCCTTTCGCTGACGCGCTCGACCGCCTCGACGAGTTTCCCGGCGTCGGGCGCGTCGCCGCCCAGGTCATCATCGCCGAGATCGGCGTGGACATGAGCCGCTTCCCCACCCCCGGCCATCTCGCCTCTTGGGCTCGCTTCGCCCCCGGCGTCAAAGAGTCAGCCGGGCGCAAGAAAGGCAACGGCTCCACCGGGCATGGCAACCGCTACCTGGCCAGCGTCTTGGGCGAAGCCGCCGTCGGGGCCAGCCGCACCCGCACCTTCTTGGGCGAACGCTACCGGCGCGTCGCCCGCCGCCGAGGCAGCAAAAGAGCGATCGTCGCCGTCGGACGCTCCATCCTGATCATCGTCTGGCACATCCTCGCCGACCCCCAAGCCCGCTTCGAAGACCTCGGACCCACCTTCTACGACACCCGCGCCGGGACCGAAAGAACCCGGCGCAACCACGTCCGCCAACTCGAAGCCCTCGGCTACAAAGTCACCCTCGAGCCCGCGGCCTGAACCTATTTTCGGGTTAGCCACAGCGCCCCCGGGCCGGGGGGCGTCGCTCCGGGGAGAAAATGGTGCGGGCCTGCCTGCCGACGCCGTAGTTTCCTTGGCTTTGCAAGCTGATGGTTAGCCTGGCGCCGGGGCCCCTTGTTGAAGGGTCGCGCATTGTTGCTTCGAGCACGCCGGTCAGATTTTCGGTTCCCTTACCGGACCCCCGGGCAGGCCCGCGTCCACAACCTACCCCGTGTGAGGAGGAGCGGTTCATGCAACAACCGATAGAAGTGACCGTCGAAGAAGGTGGCGAGATCGTGCAGCGCGTGTGCGCGATCGACGTGGCCAAAGCGACAGGGATGGTGTGCACCCGGATGCCCCATGAGTCCGGCAGCGCCAGGCGGGTGACCAAGGTGTGGGAGGTCAAGTCCACCACCAAAGCCATCGCCGAGCTGGCCGACCATCTGGTGGCCGAGGGGGTCGAGCGGGTCGTGCTGGAGTCCACCTCGGACTACTGGCGGCCGTTCTACTACCTGTTGGAGGCCGCCGGGCTGGTGGTGTGGCTGGTCAACGCCCGCCAGGTCAAAAACGTCCCCGGCCGGCCCAAGTCCGACAAGATCGACGCGATCTGGCTGGCCAAGCTGGCGGAGCGATCGATGCTGTCGCCCAGCTTCGTTCCCGCCGAGGCCATGAGACAGGTGCGCGACTACGCCCGCGCCCGTTTCGATCTGGTCGAGGACCGTAGCCGGGTCAAGCAGCGGGTGGAGAAGCTGCTCGAGGATGCCTTGGTGAAGATCTCCAGTGTGCTCACCGACATCCACGGCGTGTCGGGCCGGGCCATGATCGAAGCGCTCATCGCCGGCGAGCGAAACCCCAAGGTCCTTGCCGGCCTGGCCCGGGGAAGGGCCCGAGCCCGTTTGCGCGACCTAGAAGAAGCCGCAGACGGGCGTTTCACCGACCACCACGCCGGCTTGGGCCGCATGCTCTTGGACCAGATCGACGATCTCAGCGGGCGCATCGAGACCATCACCGCCGTGCTCGATGCGGCCATCGCCGCCCTGCCCTGCCCGACCACTTCTGCCCAAAGTGTCGATGCCCACACCGGCGAGATCCTCCCGGCTGGAGCGAGGTTCTCCTCGGCGGTCGAGCAGATCTCGGCCATACCCGGCGGTGGTCCCGACAGCGTACGAGCAGTGATCGGTGAGATCGGCCTGGACATGACCGTGTTCGGCACCGCCGGGCGGCTGTGCTCGTGGGCCAAGGTGTCGCCGCGCACCGTGCAGTCGGGCCGCAAGACCGGCAAGGCCACCACCGGCAAGGGCAACCCCTACCTCAAAGCCGCCCTCGGCCAGATGGCTACCGGCGCGGCCAAGACCGACACCTTCTTGGGCGAGCGCTACCGACGTCTGAGCAAACGTATGCCCAAAGCAAAAGCTCTCGCAGCCATCGAGCGATCCATCCTGGTCATCGTCTTCCACCTGCTCTCCGACCCGACCGCCACCTTCAACGACTTGGGCTCGGACTTCTACGCCCGCCGCATCGACAAAGAACGGCGCACCCGCAGCCTCGTTTCCCAACTCGAGGCCCTCGGTCATCGGGTCAGCCTCCAGCCCGCGGCGTGAGGTAACCCACCCACACACAACAGCCGCTGCCCGGCCGACACGCGGGTCGGGCCGACGCCCAAGCGGGACTCCGCCTCGCACCCCACCTAGCGGGCTAAACCAACGCGCTCACTCACCCCAAGTATTTTCCGGTCAGGACCCGTTGCGTCGTATACGTGTCGGGAAACTGCGCCTGGTGAGACGTTGATGTACAGGCGTCAGACCGGGGTGCAGGCATCGAGGACCGCCTGGTGGACGACCCAGGTGGCGAGGCCCCGCAGGATGGGGGCGGACGCGGCGAC
>JAFAID010000047.1 GCA_019236925.1 Mycobacterium sp.
GATGCCGGCCGAGCAGGCCAGCACGATCCCCCGGACACGGCCGGGATGGCGCACCGCAATCTCGATGGCCAACAGCCCGCCCATCGAGTTGCCGACAACGATGGCCGATTCGATGTCGAGCACATCGAGGAACTCGACGATCGTATCAGCGTAGCGGGTCATGGTGACCGCGCCGCGATATGGCGGTGAGCTCCCGAAGCCGGGCAGGTCCGGCGCGACCACCCGGTGGCAGCGGGCCAGGCCGGCGATGTTGGCCTGCCAATTCTGCCAGTTGCCGCCCAACCCGTGGATCAGCAGCAGAACCGGGCCGTGACCCTCGTCGACGAACCGCACCAGGCCGTGGGTGAGATTCGCCTCCCAGATCTCGGGGCTCATGCGCCGGAGATCGCCCGCGCCGGGTCGTCCCAGAAGCGTTTCTTCACCTCGCGGCGCAGGACCTTGCCCAGCGCTGACTTCGGCAGGGCGTCGGTGAACTCGACCGAGGTGACGCGCTTGACCGCCCCGACCTTGTCTCGGCTCCAGTCGATCAGCTCCTGTTCGTCGGCCTGATGGCCGGGCCGCAGCACCACGACCGCTTTCGGGGTTTCGCCCCACTTGTCGTGCGGGACACCGACGACCGCAACCTCGGCGACAGCGGGGTGAGCCGCAAGCGCGTTCTCCAACTCGGCGGGCCAGATGTTGTAGCCGCCGGAGATGATCATGTCCTCCTTGCGGTCGGCCAGGTAGAGGAATCCGTCCTCGTCGAGGTAGCCCATGTCGCGGGTGAGGATGCTGCCATCGGCGAGCACGCGTTGCGCGGTCGCTTTCTCGTCGCGCCAGATCGCGGCCATCGCGGCGGGTGTGCGCGCAGCGATCTCGCCCACCCGGCCGGGTGCGACGTCTAGTCCGTCGGGGTCGACGATCCGAATCACGGTATTGGGTGTGGGCCGGCCCGCTGAGCGCAGCCGGTGGCCGACGTGATCCTCGGGTGCGAGCACGGTTAGCGGCACGGCTTCGCTTTGGCCGTACATCTGGTACATGATGTCGCCCCAAATCGCCCGCCCATCGGCGAGCGTGCGTTCGCTGATCGGTGCGGCGCCGTAAAACACCGCGCGCAGACTGGACAAATCCGCGGTACGCGCCTGTGGCAGCGCCACGATCATCTGGATCATCGTCGGCACCAGTAATGCGATCGTGCACCGCTGCTGCTCGACGATGTCGATGAAGCAGGCCGGGTCGAAGGCCGGCATCACCACGACCGAGCCGCCGGCGGCCAGCGTGCTGAACAGCGGTAGCAGTGCCGCGTGCGCCAACGGGCCCGCGGCCAGGTACCTATCCGTGTCGTTCAGGGGAGGCATGGCCAGCGCCATTTCCGTTGCCACGGCGCGCCATCCGGCGACCGTGTGCAGGATGCCCTTGGGCTTCCCGGTGGTGCCGGCGGAGAACCGGATGACGTGCGGATCGTCGTCGTGCAGAGCGATGGCCGGATCGTGTGCCGACGCGGCCGCCAGTGCCGCCTCGTAGCAGATGGTTCCCTTGGGAGCGGGTCCGCCGAAGACGATGACGTGGCGCAGCGCCGTGGCATTACCCAGGTGCGGGGCGATCGCCTGGTATTCCTTGGCGTCGACGATCAGCACCGATGCTTCAACGAGGTTGAGCAGATACAGATTCGACTCGGCAGTGCTGTGCGCGTACAGCGCGGTGCGGACATAGCCGCCGAATGCGATCGCGGTCATCTGCTCGACGATCTCGAGACAGTTGCCGCTCAGCGTGGCGATCCGCTCACGCGGCATTACGCCGAGTGAGGTGATGGTGTTGGCCAGCTGGCAGGCGCGCTGATAGAGCTGGGCGTAGGTCTGTGATTCTCCTTCGCAGCTGACCGCGGTGGCGTCACCGCGGCGGGCATCGCCGGCTCGCACGATTGAAGGTAGGTCCATCAGTGCCATAGCGGCTGCTCCTTGTGGGCAAGTGTGGTACATTGACCGACCGAATAGCCCCCGTTGACGGGATAGGTTTGCGCGGTGATCCAAGACGCCGCGTCGGATGCCAAAAAGGTGATCAACGCGGCCGGATCAATGGGCTCGCCGAGCCGTCCCACCGGGTATGACCGCAGCACCCTTTTG
>JAFAID010000443.1 GCA_019236925.1 Mycobacterium sp.
CTGAACAAGAACCCGTCATAGGCCTCGATCGCCGTGCGCAACACCTTGTCGTGGACGACGAGCGCCGCCCGCATCGCTTGCGCGTCGACTTCCCACCGACGAGTCGAACCCTCCACATCGGTGAACAGAAACGTCACCACCCCCGAAGGAGCAACCGCCGCAGTAGCGGACACCCCTGCAGAATCTCACAACAGGCACGCTCCTACCTGCCACATCAGCGGAATCCGGCCCAGACCCCGCCCGGAGGCACGGCGCAGCTGCGCGGACGCGTTCGTTCTTCGCCAGAGATTGAATCCATCCCGGCGGCCCTTAGAAATGCGCTTCACGATCCTTCACAGAAAATCCCTGGGGCAAGTGACGGCGGGCTGCTAGCTTCGATACGCCCCGGCTCGGCCCACGCCAACCCCAAATTGCTTATGGGTGGTCCGGGTGACGAAGCGGCCGATCCACCAGCACCCGCTGTCCGCCTCGCCACTGAACGACGCGAATCTGATGGCCGGTTTGCACGCCGGTGACCGGGTCGACATGAAACCGCCCGAACAAGGTTGTGGTGTCGAGTCGTTGGGACGCGGCCCGCACCGGTAACGATTCAACAGTTCCGGCCTCCTTCGCGCAGCGCTGCCAAAGGACACCCGCGGCGAAAGCCGCAGCAGCCGGATAGGGCGGCTCAGTACCGTTCGCGTCCCGGTAACAGTGGCTGAACCATTCGCTGTTGGGTCCATCCGCGGGATCATCTGTCCCGTCGTCGAACCACTGGCACGGTCCGTAAAGCCCCTCCACGCGATCACCGATGGCGTGCCGGAGCTCATCGACTCCGGCCGCGACCAATCCAACTGCGCGCCAACGGTGTTCGCTGGCCCACTGTGCGATGGCGACGTCGTCGTCGAAGGAACCGGCCGATAACAGCACATCGCCCGCCGGGACCTGCGCCAGCACGTCTCTGGCCCGGCCTGGCCGAAAACTGACCGACCGCCGCAGGAGACCGAGTCGCCGGGCCGCCGCCGCCGCCCCTTCGGCCACCTCGCGGCCAAATCCCGTGTCGACGTGGATTATTACCACCTCCGACCCCTCCCCAAGACCGTCGGCGGCAAGGGTTTCGAGCACCGCGGCGAGATAGCGGTAAGCGGGAGACTCCACGTTGACGACACGCGGATACGCTGGCCGCGCCAGCCGGCTGGTGGCGCCACCGTGGTTCCAGACGACCCCTTTGCTGGCGGCCGCGGCCGCGAGCGCCGGTCCCGAACCGTAGGGCCCGAACACCACGTCGGGCCGGCTAGCCTCGGCGGCCCGCATCGCCGACGCCGCGGACGGGTAAGCGTCGATGACCCGCAGGCTTATTGCGGAATGCTCGGCCCAGAGAGCGAGGGCGCTCGCCCCTGCTTTCCCGAATCTGGCCAGCGGCCCCGACAATGGGGTAACCAGGACGGCGCGAGCTGCCACACCCACAACTTAAGCAGTGGCTGGCGCCGTCCGGGGTGGTCGGTCACGCTCCGCGGCCTTCACGAGTCGTCCCAGGATGAGCTGGACCGCGCCACCCATGACAACGACCCGTCAGGATGCCCAGGGCCCGACGCCGCCGACCTTGTCGATCGTGATGTGAGTCAGGTATCCGGGCGGTGCGCCGGGCGGCGGGAAACCAGTGCCCGGTCCGAACACCGTCGTCGCGATCTCGTCGAGCAGTTCGGGAGCGCCGCCCTCCTCGACGCGCGCCGTGCCCTTGATCGACAGATACGGTGTCTGCGGCCCGCTGCGATCGGTAGACACGATGGTCACCGCCACGCGGGGATCACGCCGGATGTTCCGGATCTTCTGATGCTCCGCCAAATGAGCGGTGACCAGCTCATCACCGCCGTCGGCGGTACTCTGCACCGTCACCCAGACCACGCTGATTTGCGGGCTGCCGTCGCGATTGTTCGTGACCAGCGTTGCAGGGTTGGAACCGATGAGTTGGCGTGCGGGGTCGTTGAGTTTCATGACGAGACCGTACTTCCGTGGTCTGACATGCAAGTCCAGCCCGAGTGATCTGCTTAGTGACCCGATGCCCGCGCTGTTGGCGACCGGCAAGGACGGATGCGGCGGGCGAGGACGATGCGAAATCGCGCCTGCCCAGAGGCAAATCTGCTATTTAGACATCCATGCGGTATCAAGCGTGCCCGCACAGGTTCGAGACGGGTGGTCAGTCAAAGATATTGGCACCCATACCGTTCCGCCGCCAGGCGCATTTACGCTGGTTGGGGCAGAGCGCATATCGGGCCCTAGTGCGCGGCCACCTGGACTGAGGTTCCGTCAGGCGGGCCCCAGTCGCTCTAGTGTGCCGCTCGGGTCGTAGTACAGCTCCTGGCGGGCGATCCGGGCGTCGCGATAGCGGTAGATCACCACGTACGTCGAGCGCAAGCGTTCCGCAACCCGGGTCCAGTCGAAGTGCACGCGCACGAACGCCGCGTCCGCACCCGGCGTGATGGCGTGCTCCACCGCCTCGTAGCGGATGGCCGGGCAGGCACGGATGGTGAGTGCGATGAACTCGAGTGTGCGCTCGATGCCGTCGATCCGGGCCGGCCAATCGAAGAGGCGTACCGTCGGGCTCACGTACACCACGTCGGGCTGATAGAGGTCCCGTGCGAGCGCCGGATCGCCGTCCGCGAATGCCCGCGCGAAGCGCGCCTCCTGCGCAAGCAGCGCGTCCTCCGAGATGTCGCGCGTGGTCATCGGCGCTCCTTCTGCTAGACGACCCCGGTGCTGCTGAGCGACCATGCTAACCGGCCGCGATGGCGGCGTACCGACACGTTCGGCAGCATGAGCGCCTGGCTGTATACGGCCGCAACGCGGATGCTGCTGCCATGGGATGAGCTGGCGCACCTTCACTTCAATGATCGGCTGTTGTCGATGCTGGCGGTCGCTGCTGCAAACTAGCCCAAAAGGTGTTTCGTGTCCCGGCGGCCACTGCGAGAGGCTGTTCATCCGAGTTGTGGCCGTCTACGTCGTAGCGACAACAAACAGGATGCTGAAGCCTTTGACGTATCGGTGCCAAGGCCCGGCGTACTCGCGATAGGTGGGACGGCGATGCTAAGCGAGAGTTCCCATCGGACAAGGTGTATTGCCGCGATGACCGCGGGATCGTCGGGGTCGAGTCCTTCGGCCCGCAGGGCTTGGCGTCTTCGTCATCCACACCGTCTTGGACGTGCGGCCCTGACATACGGTTCCCGGCTTGGGGGATGACACCCACTGCGTCTCAACGTAACCGCGCCGATGTTGGCCGATCGATGGTCAGTTCTGACTATCGGTGGAGGACTTCGGAAATGCCTTGTTGTGGTCATGACGTGCCCCCTCCTCGATTCGTAACGTCACGGCATCACGAAAGAGGAGGTGCGGACCCGTGAGAGTCCAGTGGTGCTGGCATCACCTCAACTATTGATGTGGGCACTGTTTTCGTATCAGCCTGCCCGCTTGAAACTGATCACCAAGTGGAACACCAAGGTTCTGGCCGACGCATGTCGGCGAGCGGGAAAAGGAGATGAAGACATGGCACCAGATCCTGAAGTAAGCAATGTGGCTGCGCCGATAAATGTGGGTATCGCAGCGGCGAGACCGAAGCCGCGCGGCAAGCGTGCCACGCTGGCCGCGGCCGTGGTGTCGGCTCCCCTACTTCGGAGTAATGTCGAATTCGCGAAACGTGTTTTCCTGGACCGGCTTTCGGTTGACGCGCAACCGCTGCTTCAGCCTAACCTCAATATCGACATTGGTCCCGGAGATCTCTATGATTGGGGCGGCACGTATGACCCCTTCGACCTTGGGGTCGGTGCGGATTGCAGTGGGGGAAGCGGGATCTGGATTGGTGCCTCGTTGCTTGGACCCACTGGCATGAATTGGGGTAGGCAGTTCTCTACCTACACATTCCCCGGACCATTCCAGGGTTTCCAGCAAGTGCCACAGCAAGAGCTTCTGACGGGCAACTATCCGATCAAGGTCTGTATCCACAATGGCGCTAGTCCCGAAGATAGCCACATGAATACGTGGATCGACGGCTGGCTCATGGAATCCAACGGGGACGACGGGACTTGCACCTTGAATGTCGGTGCCATTAACCAGGATTCGTCATACTGGAATGACTGGTGGGTATACACCGGAACCATCACCGAAGACACACCCTATCGCCAGACGATGGGTTATCCCCGTGGGCTGGACTACGCTGGCGGAAGACCCGCTGGCGCTGACTTGCTATCTGCCGGAATCACTTTCGTCTGTCGCTACCTGACCGATGGTGGATCTTCGCTACCCGGCAAGCTCTTGGTACCGGCTGAGTACGAAGATCTGATGTCACACGGGATCTCGGTGGTGTTCAACTATGAGACCACAGCGGACTTCATGATGACCGACTCCGGATCGGCTGACGCACAACAGGCCTTGGCCACCATCAGGGGATTGCCGCAAGCTCCACAGCAACCCGTGGTGTACTTCTCGGCTGACTTCGATGAAGCCCCGGACCAGCAGAACCAGATCAACCAATTCCTGATCGACGCTGGAACCGTCTTGGGCACAGGCAATGTCGGCATCTACGGTGCTTACTACGTTTGCAAGCGCGCACTGGATGCCGGTGTCGCATCGTATATGTGGCAGACGGAAGCGTGGAGTGGCTTCGATCCACAGGACGAAGACAACGAAGCTCCGCATATCGATAGCCGCGTTAACATCATGCAGCGCAACAATATTGGCTATCAGTACGTCGATGGTGTCGAATGCGATATCAACGAAGCTCGATCCGGCAACTATGGCCAGGTTCTACCGTGGGCCACTCAGCCGGTGCCGCCCATAACCACGAAACCGCCGGTTGCCGTTGCCGTGGCGTGAAATCGCCAGTGCGACAAACTCGTCGTCATCGGGCTTAGCCGCCTGCGGCGGAGCTGGAGATCCTGGAGCCGGTGCTGAGGCGGAATGCCGGAGGACGCCCTGCGCATGGCCTCGGTCGACCGGATCGCCGAACGCAGCGGGGTGAGGATCTTCGGAACTCGGCATGGCAAACCTCCATCGATATCCATCCCGTCTTGAAGTGTAGGGGTTTCGCGTTCGGGCCACAGAAATTCCACAGCTACGACAGGTAAATCCGGACTTCGGCATTTCGCAGGCATTCCGCCACCCGTACGGACGCCGAATGTGCGGGTCCGAGCAGTCCCGGATGCTGGCGAACGTCGAACCTGTAGCCACACGATTGGTCGCGTGTCTACTGGTGAAACTGCCTCCGGTATGGCGTCGGGTAGTTATGTACCTGCGGGACACCCGCCGGAAGGGCCAAGGACGGCTAGGTTGCGTACCTGCAGCCAAATCACAACGAACGCCGCCGTGGTGGCTTTCGGAAGTGGCCCGAGGCTACTAGCGGCCGTCGAGAATTCTGCGCTTCTCGTCCTCGAACTCCTTCTCGGTCAGCGCTCCGGAATCCCGCAGTGCCGCTAGGGTTTTGAGCTGCTCGATTTTGACCCCCTCGTCGGTCGGTAGCTGCGGCGGCGCTGGCGTCGGAGTCACGACGGGTGATGCCGACGGCTCAGCGCCGGGCAGCCACGCCGGCAGCGTCGCGGGCCGGGTGCGAGCCAGCCAGATCGGCGCCGCGATCGTCCCGATCAGGCCGACGATAAAGAGACCAGCGAATATCCACACCAAAGAGCCCGACGAGCTGGTGCCACCGTGACCGAACGCCAGTTGGGGGTTGATGAATCCGTTGACTTGTCCTTCGGTGGTGATTTTGTAGTCACCCTCGGCGGGAACCTGCATCAGCCACACCCGGCGATGAGCATCATTGTTGACTGTCGTTGTGCTGCCATAGTTTTCAGTCAGTTTGGGGTCGGCAACGCCTTGCGGTGGGTCGATGTCTACCCCGAGTTGCGGCACGGGCAGCCCGCCTCCGGACACGCTGCCGATGGTCACAGTGTGGAAGCTGACGGTGGCCTCGCCGGCGGGGAGATGGACGGTACCCGTGCCCGGGATGGGCACCTCGCCGTAGGCGTTGAATTTGTCCAGGACGAATGCGTTGAGCGTGAGGGTGAGAACGAAGCCGACGACCGATCCAATCATGAGCAGGATGGCGAGTGCCAGCGAGATTTTTGCGAGCCGCCTGCTAGTCATTCACGCAGTGTGGCACTGTGAGCTAAGCGGTGCCAGCTTAAGGAGTGATGCTGATGGCCCCCAATCTCGTCGCCACCGTGCCCGATCTGTCCGGAAGACTGGCCGTCGTCACCGGATCCAACAGCGGCCTGGGATTCGGATTGGCCCGTCGGCTGTCCGCGGCCGGCGCCGACGTTGTTATGGCGATCCGCAACCGCGCCAAGGGTGAGGCGGCGATCGACGAGATCCGCGCGACGGTTCCCAACGCAAAGCTGACCATCAAACCCCTCGACCTGGCGTCACTGGCCGGCGTCGCCGCCCTCGGCGAGCAACTCAACGCCGACGGCCGCCCGATTGACATCCTGATCAACAACGCCGGTGTGATGACTCCGCCGAAACGCGACACCACTGCCGATGGATTCGAATTGCAGTTCGGCAGCAATCATCTCGGGCATTTCGCACTCACAGCACACCTATTACCGCTATTGCGCGCCGCCGACCAGGCGCGCGTCGTTTCGCTGAGCAGTTTGGCTGCGCGCCAAGGCCGCATCCATTTCGACGATCCGCAATTCGAGCAGTCGTACACGCCGATGGGAGCCTACGGGCAATCGAAACTGGCAGTGCTGATGTTCGCTCGTGAATTGGACCGCCGCAGCAGAGAAGCCGGCTGGGGCATCCTCTCCAATGCCGCGCACCCCGGGTTGACCAAGACCAACCTGCAGATCAGCGGCCCGTCGCACGGCCGGTCAAAGCCCTCGACGATGGAACAGCTCTACAAGCTGTCGTGGCGGCTGACGCCGTTCCTGTGGCAGGAAATCGACGAAGGGATCCTTCCCGCGCTCTACGCGGCAACATCTCCGCAGGCCGAAGGCGGTGCCTTCTACGGCCCGCACGGCATCTACGAGGCCAGCGGCGGCGGGGTGACGACTGCCA
>JAFAID010000451.1 GCA_019236925.1 Mycobacterium sp.
TATTGCGCGAGGGGGTTCCCCCATGGGCCGCGGCCGGGCTAAGGCGAAGCAGACCAAGGTTGCTCGAGAACTTAAATACAGCTCACCGCAGACCGATTTCGAGCGGCTTCAGCGCGAGCTGTCCGGATCGAGCGATGACGACGCCGACCAGGCGGACGGCGAAGACCCCTGGAGTCGTGAAGACGACCGGCGCCACTGAAATCTGATTTTCCGGCGTCACGCGCGGCCGTTTACGGCCCGCATTGTTCGGCTCCAGCTGATTTCTAGAACCGTGGATGCTGCCCGACGAGCTTGGCTCGTGGGCCTTCTTTCCCGCCTTTGTTGATTGCGCCGATCACCCAGCAATCCAAATGCCGGGCAGTCAAAATCGCCAGGGCCCGGTCGGTGTCCTCCGGCGCCACGACGGCGATCATGCCGACACCCATGTTGAAGGTCTTCTCCATCTCGGCGCGGGAGACCCGGCCGCGCTGGGCAATCATCGCGAAGACCGGCGCCGGCGTCCACGTGCCGCGGTCGACCTCGGCTACCAGCCCGTGCGGGATGACGCGTTCCAGGTTGCCGGCCAATCCGCCACCGGTGACGTGGCAGAACGTCCGGACCTGGGTTTCGGCGGCCAGTGCGAGACTGTCCTTGGCGTAGATGATGGTCGGCTCGAGTAACTCTTCGCCCAGCGTGCGGCCGAACTCTTCGACGTAACCGGCCAGGTTGCCCCGGTCGATCTCCAGTAGAACCTTGCGGGCCAGTGAGTATCCGTTGGAATGCAGACCCGATGACCCCATCGCGATAATGACGTCCCCCGGCTTGACCCGGTCGGGTCCGAGCACATCGTCGGCTTCGACCACGCCGACGCCGGTGGCTGAAATGTCGTAGTGATCCGGTTCGATCAACCCGGGGTGTTCCGCGGTTTCGCCGCCGAGCAGCGCACAGCCCGCGCGCATGCACCCGTCGGCGATACCGCCCACGATCGCGTTGAGCCGCTCGGGCACGATCCGGCCCAAGGCGATGTAGTCCAGCAGGAACAGCGGCTCGGCGCCGCACACCACCAGGTCGTCGACCACCATTGCCACCAGGTCCAGACCTACGGTGTCGTGCTTGTCCATCGCCTGCGCGACCGCCAGCTTGGTGCCCACCCCATCGCTGGATGCCGCCAGCAGCGGTTCCCGGTAATCGCTACGCAGCGCGAACAATCCGGCGAATCCACCGAGTTTGCTGCGCACCTCGGGCCTGGTGGCTTTCGACGCCAGTGGCTTGAACAGTTCGACGGCGCGGTCCCCGGCTTCGATATCCACTCCGGCCGATGCATAGGTGACGCCGGGGGCGGCCGGGTGTTTTCCGGACTTCTTTGTAAGGTCGGCCATTGTCGATAAAGGCTACCGGTCAGCGCCGAACACGGGTATCGGCGACCTGTCCGCTGAGCTAGGGGTGGCGCAGCACGGAGGCCTGCTCCGCTTCCGGAGATATTTCGCGAGCCGCGATATCGGCGTGCACGGCTCCCCGGGCGGCGGTGGCGAGCATGTGCTCGATGACGTTTTTGCCCAGTGCGGTCTCGCTCGGCAGCTCGATCGGATATTTGCCGTCGAAGCAGGCCGCGCAGAGTCGCGAGGTGGGTTGCTCGGTGGCTGCGATCAGACCGCGCAGCGAGATGTATCCGAGCGTGTCGGCGTTGATGGCGTGCCGCACCGCTTCGAGCATCTCGTCTTCGTCCTCAACGGCGTTCGCGATCAACTCAGCCGGCGAGGGAAAGTCGATGCCGTAGAAGCAGGGCCATTTCACCGGTGGCGAGGCGATGCGCACATGCACCTCGACCGCGCCGGCCTCGCGCAGCATCCTGACCAGAGCGCGCTGCGTATTGCCCCGCACGATCGAGTCGTCGACGACGATCAGCCGCTTGCCGCGGATGACCTCTTTGAGCGGGTTGAGCTTCAGCCGGATTCCGAGCTGGCGGATGGTCTGCGACGGCTGGATGAAGGTCCGCCCGACATAGGCGTTTTTCATCAGGCCTTGCCCGTAAGGGATGCCGGACTCCTGCGCATAGCCGACCGCGGCGGGGGTGCCGGATTCCGGAACGCCGATCACCAGGTCGGCGTCGATCGGGCATTCACGGGCCAGCCGACGACCGATCTCCAGCCGGGCGCCGTGCACCGACCGGCCGGCGATCGTGCTGTCCGGTCGCGCCAGGTAGACGTACTCGAAAATGCAGCCTTTGGGTTCGGGGTTGGCGAAGCGGCTCGACCGGACACCGTCGGCGTCGATGGCCAGCAGCTCACCCGGCTCGATGTCGCGGACGAACGAGGCGCCGACGATGTCGAGCGCGGCGGTTTCGGAGGCCACCACCCAGCCGCGGTCCAGGCGGCCCAGGCACAGCGGCCGTACGCCGTACGGGTCGCGCGCGGCGTACAGGGTGTTCTCGTCCATGAACGTCAGGCAGAACGCGCCCTGCACCGTCGGCAGCAGTTCCAGCGCCGACTGTTCCAGGCTGGAATCGGCCGCACCGTGAGCCAGTAGTGCGCCCAGCATGTCGGAGTCGGTGGTGGCAGCGCAGGGATTTCGGGTGCTCATCAATCCCGCGTCGCGGGCACGCGCGACCAACTCGGCACTGTTCACCAAGTTGCCGTTGTGCCCCAATGCCACCCCGGTGCCGGCCGCCGTGTTGCGGAACACCGGTTGTGCGTTCTCCCAAGTGGTTTGGCCGGTGGTGGAGTATCGGCAGTGCCCGATGGCGACATGGCCCTCCATGGCCGCCAAGGTCTGCTCCTCGAAAACCTGGCTGACCAGACCGAGGTCCTTGAACACCAGCACCTGCGACCCGTCCGCGACGGCGATGCCGGCGGCCTCCTGGCCGCGGTGCTGCAATGCATACAGCCCGTAGTAGGTCATTTTGGCGACTTCTTCGCCGGGGGCCCATACCCCGAATACACCGCATTCTTCGCCGGGCGGGTTTTCCTCGGGCGCTGGCTGCTGGGCGGTCACGGTGGGGCGGCTCCCTTGGGGGGCGGTTTGGTGACGTAACGCAGTCTACGGAAACACCGGTCGAGTGACCGAATCGGTCGAGCGTGTTGCGTCAGTTGACAACCGCTTTTCCTGGCCTTTCATTCCCACAGGGTGCCAGCGGTCACATATGTCACAGGACTCACTGGCCGGCTCAGCTCAGCGGGACCCGGACGCCTGATCGTCGAGCACTTGATAGGCGGCGTTGTAGCCGGGCGTGAAGGTGATGCCAGGGCCGCCGTGACACCCGGCGCTCGCCAGGTAGAGCCCGTCGACCGGAATCGGCAGGTCGATAAAGCCTTTGGGTCCGGGCCGGTTTGGCCCCATCAGGTCCGGATGCAGCAGGCCGTGGCAGAAGTCGCCCGACGGCGCGCCGAACATCGTCTGCATGTGATACGGCGCGAAGGTGATGTGCCGGATGACGATGTCGCGGAAGTTGGGCGCGTAGCGTGTGATCTTGTCGATAACCCGTTGCGCCATTTCGTTTTTCAGATGCCCGTGCTGGTCGCGGCTGGCCTCGACGGGAAACGCGTAGGCATATGCGCTCGCGGCATGCTTGCCTGGCGGCGCCAGTCCGGAGTCCATGCAGGACGGTATCTGCATGCCTAGCGAGGGATTGTCGGGCACCAGGCCGCGGGTGCACATCTCCCACTGCAGCTGCTGTTCCTCGGGTGAGCCGAAAATCCCGATGGACTGCTGCATGCCGGGTTCGTTGAGCAGTTCGTAGGGCGGTGCGAACTCCGGCAGGCCGTCGAGGGCGAAATGCATTTGGACGAAGGCCGCGCGGTGGTCGCGACCGTTCAGCCGGGCGATCAAGTCGGCGGGCAGGTGCTCCGCGCCGACAAGGTCGGTGAGGGTGAGATCGGGCGCGAGGTTGGACACCACCACGGGTGCGCTGATCGTGGACCCGTCGCGGAGTCTTACGCCGGTGACACGGTCGTTTTCCACCAGGATCTTCTCGGCCTTGGCCCGGAACCGGATCTCGCCACCTCGGGAGACGAAGAGCTCATGGAGGTGTTGGGTGAGTGCTCCGATACCGCCCTCGAGCTTGGTCATCATCGCGGTGCTCTCGTCCGGCACGGCCAGCGCGAAGGCCAGGCAGGTGGCGCTGCCGGGGGTGTACGGACCGCGATAGGTGGAGTTGACGGCTAGAAACGCCAGCATCCCGCGCATGATTGCGTGCTTTTCTTTGTCCGGCAGGTAGCGGTCGATGGCGTCCATCGCCGAGCCGAAGAGCATCTGATGGATGGCGGTGCGTTCGGCTTCGCTTGCCGCGCAGGCGTACATCTCGTCGAGCGTCTTCGGCGGCGTGCGCACGTCGAACCGGCCCAGCGCTTTCGCCGGCCCCTGGCTCCAGGCGATCAACTCGGCCATGCCCATGATCGCGTCGGCGCCGTGTTTCTCGCCGAGATGCGTCATCAGCTGCATCGGATCGCGATAGAAGATCATCGGCTCCTCACCGGACTCGCCGATATTGACCGACATCACTTCGGCCTCGACCGTCGGAAGTGTGTCCAGGCCAAGCTCTTTGGTGATCTGTGGGGCGGTGGGAAACTGCACCGATCCTGCGATTTCGTAACGGAATCCGTCGATGAGCTCGACCGTGGCGGCCATGCCCCCGCTGTAGGTGTTGGCCTCCAGACACAACGTGCGCAGGCCTGCGCCCTGCAGGATGGCCGCCGCCGCCAGGCCGTTGTGCCCAGCGCCAACAACGATCGCGTCATAGTCAGTCATGACAGGCAGAATATGTCAGTACTGACATAATAGGAAGATGTCAGTACTGACATATTTGAGAAATTCGCGATAGCATCTGGCGCGATGACTGAGGCGACCAATCTTCATGAGCTGCGCCGGCGCTCGACGCACGAGGCGTTGCGCCGGGTGGCGCTGGCGCAGTTCGCCAGCAAGGGCTTCGGCAATGTGACGGTGACGCAGCTGGCCGCCG
>JAFAID010000580.1 GCA_019236925.1 Mycobacterium sp.
GTGCCGCGGCTGGTACAACAGTGCACGAACCAGCGGGCGCGGCCCGATGGACCGAAGCATCTGGCTGGCCGGGCGGACCCGTACCCGCTTCGGCCACCAGAACCAGCGTCCCATCACCGTCATGATCGACGGCGTGATGAGCGATCGGACGACGAAGGTGTCGAACAGGAGGCCGATGCCGATCGTCGTGCCGAATTGGCCGATCGCCCGGAGATCGCTGGTGATCATCGTGCCCATGGTGACGGCGAACACCACACCGGCGGCAGTCACCACCGGGCCGGTAACACCCATGCCGCGGATGAGTCCCGTTTTCAGGCCGGCTCCGATCTCTTCCTCAATCCGGGACACCAGCATCAGGTTGTAATCCGACCCCACCGCCAAGAGCACGATCAACGCGAATTCGGTTGCCACCCAATGCAACTGGAAATTAAGAAGGTGCTGCCAGATCAGTGTCGAGAACCCGAAGGCGGCCCCCAGCGACATCACGATCGTGCCGACGATGACGCCCGCGGCGACCAAAGCGCGGGTGACGATCACCATGATGATGAAGATGAGCACGATCGAGGCCACCCCGGCGATCATCAGGTCGTACTTGGCGCCGTTGGCGATGTCGTAAAACGTCGCGGCCGTACCGCCGAGGTAGATGTCGGCGTTCTCCAGCGAGGTGAGTTTCAGCGCCTCCTTGGCCGCTTGGCGCTCCTGGTCGACGGACGAGATTCCCTTCGTCGTCGCTGGATCCGCTGCGTGAGTGATGATGAAGCGAGCGGCCTTGCCGTCCGGCGACACCATCAAGCTCAACCCCAGCAGGAAGTCCGGGTTCTGGAAGATCTCGGGCGGGAGGTAGAAGAGGCTCTCGACCTGAGAGTCGTTGAAGGACTTGCCCATCACGGCGTTCGTGTCGGTCAGTCGGTCGAATTGATCGATCAGGCTGTCGAACGTGCTGTAGATGGTCAGCGTCGTATTCCGGATCGCCGTCGACGTGGCGATAATCTGGGGGATAATCTCCAGCAGGTGGTGCGTGGCGGCAGCCGTGTGGGTGAGGTCGTTGGTGAGATTGTGGAACTGCTCGGCGAGCTGATCGAACCCGTCCAGGGAGTCGAACAGCCCTCGTAGCGACCAGCAGATCGGGATGTCGAAGCAGTGCTTCTCCCAATACAAATAACTGCGCATCGGTCTCCAGAAGTCGTCGAAATCCGCAATATGGTCGCGGATTTGGTCTGTGATGGCCGCCGTGTTCCCCGCGGTTTTCGCGCTGTCGTCCGCGGCGTTCGCGAGCTCCTGGGTCACCGTGTACGTTTGCTGCAAGAGGGAGATCAGGGTGTCGAGGTCACCGACGATCTTCTTGATGTCGGCGATACGGTCCTTCAGGTAGTTCAGGTTGTTGCGGATCGGCGCGGTTTGCACACTGAGCTGGAACGGAATGGATCCGTCTTGAATTGGTGGGCCAAGGGGTCTGGTGATGCTCTGCACCCGTTCGATGCCGGGCACCCGGAAGATGGCTCCGGCAATCTTGTCCAGGACCAGCATGTCGGTGGGATTGCGCAGATCGTGGTCCGATTCGATCATCAGGAGGTCCGGATTCAAGCGGGCCTGGGTGAAGTGTTGATCGGCCGCGTTGTACGCCTGGACCGAGGAAGCACTCTGCGGCAGGTAGTACAGGTCGTTGTAGCGCGGGTTGAAGCCCATCAAGCCCAGGGCGCCGACGATCGCCAGGATGACGGATGTAGCGAGGATGGGCGCCGGCCACCGCACGATGGCCGTCGCCAGACGGCGCCAGCGTGTGTAGTTGAACTCTCGCTTCGGGTCGAACAGACCGAAGCGGCTTGCGACCACGATCAGCGCCGGCGTCAGGGTCACCCCAGCGGCCACCACTACTAGTAGACCTACTGCGCACGGAAACGCCAGCGAACTGAAGTAGGGCAGCCGAGTGAAATGCAGACAGGCCAGCGCCCCAACAATCGTCAGACCCGAGCCCAGCACCACCTTACTGACACCGGCGAAGGTGTCGTAGTAGGCCTCTTCGCGGTCCAGATCCCGTTCGCGGCCCTCCTGGTAGCGGCCGACCATGAATATCGCGTAGTCGGTACCAGCCGCGATGGCCAGTGCCGTCAGCAAGTTGACGGCGAAGGTCGAAAGCCCCATGATGCCGGTTTCGCCCAGCAGCGCTACCACGCCTCGGCCGGTGGCCAGTCCGACGAACAGGATGACCATCGTCAGCAGCACGGTGCCGATGGATCGGTAGACGAACATCAGCATGATCGCGATGATGATGATGGTGATGATCGTCATCTTGGCCAGGCTCGCGTTGCCGACAACGATCGTGTCGGCGGTCAGGGCTCCCTGACCGGCGACGTAGGCCTTCACCCCCGGCGGCGGCTTCGAGTCCGCCACAATCTTGCGGACCGAGGCAACCGACTTGTCGCCGACGGCTCCGCCCTGGTCACCGCGCAGGTTGACCTGGACGTAGGCGGCCTTGTGGTCGTAGCTCTCGACACCCGAGGACGTGAATCGCTGCCCCCAGAAATTCAGCGCATGCTCGACGTCTTCGTTGTCCTGCTGCAGCTTCTTGACCAGATCGTCGTAATACTGGTGAGCGTCCTGGCCGAGAGGTTTCTCACCGACCAGGGTCACCAGGACGAGGTTGTCGGAGTCGTACTCCTTGAATTTATCCCCGATGTGCTTCATCCCGGTCACCGAAGGCGCGTCGGATGGCGAGAGCGGCACCGAGACGTCCTCGGCAACCTTCTCCAACTGGGGGACGAAGACGTTGACGCCGACCGCGATCAGCAGCCAGATCACGACGATCGGCAGCGCCAGGACGCGGATGGTGCGGGCCAGACGCGGTTTGCGCTCAAGTTCGTAGCGCTGCGCGACGGGGATTTCGTCCGTGTCGCTGGTGTCGCTGGTGTCGTCGGTCACGCGGATTTGTCCAAGCAGGAAACCTGCGCATCACGCGTGTTGACCTGTTGTTGATCGACCAATTTGCCGTCGACGGTGATGCGGCAGCCGATTGAGGGGCTGTCACCTTGGGCGACGACGTAGGCGAAGATGCCGGGCATCTCGGCGACTATCGTCTTCGACCACGGCAACGTGGTGAAGTTCGCTTTCTGCGGTATTGACTCCGCATCCATCCAGTTGACGACGCCGGTCGTCCCGGGCGGTCCCAGGATTTCGTAGACGGCGGTCTTGGCCGCGTACGGCGGGGTCGCATCCCGGGGATCGGGCTTGGGCACGCCGGGTCCTGGAAAGACGCCGTGGAGTCGGTCCACTGCAACCCCGCCGATGATCAGTGCCACGACCACCACCAGCGGAACCCATGCCCGCTTGAGAAGCCTCAACACCGTGCCCCCCGATCAGGAATGCTCGACGGGCTGATATTAAGGCATCTCGTCGTGTGCGCCATCGCTAGCCGAACGCCATAGCCGCCGAGTTAATTCCTGCGGTGCGCCGTCGCGTCGGAGCCGCGCCGCCCGTCCGGGCCGCAATCGCATCGCTCGTTGTCCTCCACCTGATCAGTTTGCTAGCCGACGACGTGCCGCCAGGGTGGGCTACTCGCGTGTGGATAGCACAAAGCGACGCTCAACACGACCGTGTTGTGAGACGAAAGGCCCCGGAGACGTTGTTTGAGTCGAAGACATGGAAACGTTATGTGCTACAGGCGATTTCGCTGTGAGGCGCTGATTTTCTGCCTGTTGACCTGTTGCCCGTCGATCTCATTGAGATGACCGCGCGGTCGTGTCGAACTGCGGCCGATTGCGAGGATCGAAGACGGTTGAGTTAGTTTCAGAAAATAATTAATTCGCTGGCGCAAACGGTGTTACTTTGAATTGCACGCCATGTGTTTCGCGAGACGTTTAGGGCCATGGCGCGTACCCTGACCGATATGGCTACCAAGACCAAGGTCAAGGTCAAGACTTGCGTACATTGCGGCCACACGTTCGATCCGAACGACCGATGGCGTGACCTGTCCGCTCCGGACTGGCAGCCGGCCGCATCAGTTTTTTGTTCGCATGAATGCGCTGACCGGTACCACTGCGAGATGGGGCATTGCTGCTCGACCCACGTGAAAGCGAAGGCTCAGCGCGAAACCGCCAAGGCGGCGCGATAATCCGCGCTTCCACCAGATCAAAGGACTCGCCACTTTCCGCAACGAGTTGGCTATTTGAAGGGTAACTCCACCGTCAGCGAGCTTACGAATATAGACGCGAGCGGGATATTCCCGACAATCGAGTCTTCACGATAAATGTCGGTTTCGTGCGCTCTGACGGCTCGGTGCGGACTGAAGTCCTTAAGAATGTCATCGATTTCAATCGCCGACGAGTGCGCCAGGAGATCCACATCTCGTCCGCATGATTCAACGTCCCCGCTGGACGAGTTGAGGTCATAGATCGCGCCGTTACAGCAGGCTTTGCTTGACCGGATCCGACTGATGGGCTTTGACCATGCGATCGGGCTTGACAGTCCCCGTCAGCAAAATTTGCCAGCGAGATCTAGGGCGCGGTGACGCTTATGCGGCGCGAATGACACGCGATCGACCGGAAGGGACCAGCCCCAACCGGAACAATTGGGAGAGCGAATCGCTTGCGGCACAACGTGAACAGGCGCGAATCGGACCCGACAGGAATGGACATAACCTGCCAGCTCTTAATCAGCGGGTCCGGGGTTCGAAACCCTGACGGCGCACTTCAACCCCTATTTTTCGGGGCGAGCCGACTCCAAGGGGCCGTTTATGCGCCACTTATTGCGTCGCCGAGCAGGTCAGCCACCTCCGAATGCACTTTGCCACGCGTCATGTAGACGTCCTGCGTCATGCTGACCTTCGAGTGCCCCAAGTGGTGAAGTCGCCCGCGGGCAACGCCGATTGCTGTTGAACCGCGGCGGATCTCCACTTCTCGTACGGCTGATGAGTATTGTGACCAGCGTCCGCTGACGCCGCCGAACTTATCCTCTAGGTGCATGGAGGACACGAGCAGATTTCGGCCGTCTACTTTAAACTCCGCTCCGATTGCACATCGTCTTCCGATCCGCGGCTCCCTTTTGATGCGCCGTCGAACCGAGCTCGAGCTTTTCGCTCACCTGCGAGCGACCAAGTGCCGCACGGTGGTAACCAGCCGCGGCATGGCGGTCTCGTTACTACTTACATCTGAACAGAACCGGCTCGGCGGCGCCAACGCCTTTGTGCTATCGGGGTCTGCAAGTCCTCTCATGAGACTGGCGTGGTCTTCTGGCTGGCATTGTTCATCCTTGCGGCCCTGGCCGTGGCAAACGCCTATCTCGTTTCCGGACCCGCAGTCCTTTCTCTAGACAGAGCGTGTCGCGGCAGGGTCGCGAGGTCGCAGTTCGGTGGGATTAGCCACGTGGTTCAAGCCCGCCCGCACGGATACAACGTCTCAGCTTTTTCGAGCCGAGAGCTCTGGTCGAAGACCGGCGCCGTGCGGGTCGCTGGGATCGCGAACAGCTCACCGGAGGGAAGGCCATCGAGCCTCGTAAGTAGAGCGCTGCGCGTCCTGCTCGGGTCTATGAGCCCAAGCAACCCGCTAGTGACAGGAGGAGACGACACCGTGAAAGTATTCTGCGGCATCGACTGGGCAGAGGCCCACCATGACGTCGCGATCGTCGACGAGGCCGGACAACTGGTCGCCAAGAGACGCATTACCGACGACCCCGGCGGCCTTGCCCAACTTATCGAGCTGCTGGCCTCTGTCGGTGACAGCGGCCAAGACCCAATCCCGGTGGCCATCGAGACCCCGCGCGGTCTGCTCGTCGCATCGCTGCGGGCAACTGGCCGGGCCGTGTATTCGATCAACCCGCTGGCAGTGGCTCGCTACCGGGAGCGGCACTCCGTGGCCCGGTCGAAGTCCGATCACGCTGACGCCATGACTTTGGCCAACATCCTGCGCGTCGATGCCCGCGTGCATCGCCGGTTGCCGGCTGACAGTGAACTATGCCAGGCCATCGCGGTCTTGGCGCGTGCGCATCAGGACGCGATTTGGCGGCGAATAAAGGCTCACAACGAATTACGGTCGATGCTTCGCGAGTTCTTCCCGACATTCCTGGCCGCGTTCGCCGGCCGCTTCGCTCTGGGTATCGCGAGCGCCGAAGCCAGGGCAGTGCTGGCGGTCGCGCCTACACCGGCGGCAGCGGCCAAACTGAGCGTCAGCGGGATCGCCGCGGCGTTGCGACGGGCCGGCCGCACCTGCAACATCGAACAAGCGGCCGCCGAGCTCAAGACGGAGCTGCGCACACCACAGCTGCGTCAGCCGCCTCGAGTGGAGGCTGCGATGGGCAAGCAGACCTTGGCGTTGTTGTCTGCGCTGAATGCGGCGTGCATCAGCGTCGACGACCTAGGCCAGGCGGCCGCCGAGCTGTTCCAGACCCATCCGGACTACGCGATCATTACCAGCTTCCCCGGCCTTGCGGATTCGACCGGCGCACGCGTGCTCGCCGAGATCGGCGACGACAGAGCCCGATTCGCCGACGCGAGGGCGTTGAAGGCCTACGCCGGCTCCGCCCCCGTCACCAGGGCCTCCGGCAAGTCCGTATGCATCACTCACCGCCGCATCAAGAACGATCGCCTCGCCGCCGCCGGATGGATCTGGGCATTCGGTGCAGCGACACACTGCGAATCAGCGCGCGAGCATTACCGACACCGGCGAGACCACGGCGACAGGCACTCGGCAGCGACACGGCATCTGTTCAACAAGCTGATCGGTCAACTCCACTACTGCCTGCAGCATCGACAGATGTTCGATGAAGCCAAGGCCTTCCAGCGCTGGACCGCTGCCGCAGCCTAGACGAAAATCCCCTTCATCAGGCACGGACCAGTTCCAGTCGCCGCGCCAAATCAGACATGAACACGCCGTCAGGGTCTGCCTTAGCGCGGACGGCGCGCCATTCGTCCAGACGCGGATACATCTGCGGAACGTGGTGGGCCTTGGCGCGGGAATCCTTGGCGAAGTAGAGGCGCCCGCCGGCCGCGAGAACCCGCTCATCGAGGCCGTCGAGGAAGGCCCCGATACCATCCTTGATCGGGAAATCGAGGCTGAGCATGAAGCCAGGGTGTGGCCACGACAACGGCGCCCGGTTACCCTCACCCATCCGCTTGAACACATTGAGGAATGAATAATGCCCCGACTGGGCGATCGCCCGGATGGTGTCGGCGAGTTGTTGTTCGGCACCGAACGGAATCGAGAACTGGTACTGCAGGAATCCCTCGTGGCCGTAGGCGCGGTTCCACTCCCCGAGCAAATCCAGCGGGTGATAAAACTGCGTCAAGTTCTGGATCGTGCCGCGCCCGTGCTTGGGATAGACGTGGTATGCCAACTCTGCGGCAATACGTGACGTGAACCCGTTGACCAACCCATTGGGGAAGATATCCGGCACGGTGAATAGTTGAGGGGCGTTGAACCGTAACGGATCTCGACGCAACTTACGCGGAAGCTGATCGAGTGTGGCCAGTGATCCGCGGGTGAATCCGGCCCGGCCCATCCGGGCGCCAGTGGAGATGGTGTCGGGCACCGACATCGAATAGTCGTAGCCCTCGTCCGAGCCTCCCGTGAGCAGTACCATCGTCTCGTCGAGATTGCGGGTGCGATCGTGGTCGGCGATGAAGTACGCCGACTCCGTTCGCTTCATCCGGATCTTGGCGCGCAGCACGATGCCGGTCAGGCCCATACCAGCCACCGTTGCCCAGAACAGCTCGGCGTCGGGCCCGTCGGGAGTCAGGGTGTTGATTGTGCCGTCGGCCTTCAACAGCTCCATTGAGGCGACGTGATTGCCGAAGCTGCCGTGCGAGTGGTGGTTCTTGCCGTGGATGTCGGCGGCGATCGCGCCGCCAACGGTGACCTGACGTGTTCCGGGCAGCACCGGCACCCAGAGTCCATGTGGCAGGACTGCCCGCATCAGGGCGTCCAGGCTCACTCCGCTGTCAACGTCAACAACCGCGGTATCGGGGTCGATGTGGTGGATCCGGTTCAGCGGGGTCATGTCGACGACCAGGCCACCACCGTTCTGCGCGGGATCGCCGTAACTACGGCCCAAGCCACGCGCGATCACCCCCCGCGGCCCAGTCGAACGCACCGCGGCCGCGATCACTTCGACATCCGGTGTCGACAACACCTCCGCGCGAGAACGGATCCGCCGACCCCACCCGCACAACACTCGACTCGTCGTCTGAACCTCAGCTACTCCAGCCACGCCGGCCGACAGTAGGCGCCGCCGTCAGCAAAACCAACTACCGAATCCGCACCGCTGCCTACCGGTCGCGAAGATCGCATCTTGAACTTACGACTCATTAGCGATCCGGCCGTTGCGACTACACCAACACTTGACTCTTAATCACATCGGAGGTCTAGAGAAACGGGAGTGATCAGTTCCTGTCTGAGCTCGGCTGCCCACCCTACGCCGGTAAACTAGCCCAAGCCCGGCCCGGCCAGTGGACCGGCACGTCGCGGGACCGACTCGTCGCGCACGGCGTGCCGGTTAGGTCACACCATTGACCCGCAATCCGTCGCCGTTCGTTTTGTCATAAATAGGCAAGTGCAGCCAGCCACCGCCAAGTTGCCCAGCGGGCAGCCGAGCTGAACTCGCGAGCAACGGATTACAGATGCTGCCATCGCGACGACGCGTGACACTGCTCATCTTTGCTTGTCCGACAACGGATTTAGCGAATATGGGGTCCCCTAATAACCCGGTGTTTCCGGCTGATTCTTGGTCATTTCCGATGAAAAAACGATGACTCGCTAGCGGTGACCTCGGC
>JAFAID010000163.1 GCA_019236925.1 Mycobacterium sp.
ACTACCGCCCGACTATGAGGTGAGCGGGTTTTCAGGCGTGGCCGCGCCGTCGGCGCTCTGGGGTGTTGCCGGCCGCGGCGCGGCGACCCCCGCGCGATGTGCGGCGCTGGCTGACCCGGCCGACAGTAACGGTAAAGGCGCCCAAGGCATCTCGGGATCGGGTGCCGGCGGCATCGTGTACGCGGTGGTCGTTGCCGCGCCGACGGGCTCGGTTTCGCTCAGCGAATCACTGGTTTCCCAGTGCCGACAGTGGACCATGACCGCCGGCCGTGCCACCGCCCGCGTCCATCTCATCGATTCACCCCGTATCGAAGGCGCCGAAACCCTGGGCATGACAACCGATATCACCAACTCGGTCGAAGGTGGCAGTGAAATCACCTCCAGGGTAAGCACTTTCACTGCCTACCTCGGCAACTACTACGCGTTCACCGCGCTGATCAGCGACCCCGGCTCACCGCAATCGTCGCTGACCCCGCAGTTCGCGTCCGACCTGCTGGTCAAAGCCGTGTCGGCGTTACGGGACTGAAGGGGGTGCATTAGATTGACGCGGGTGATGAGAATAGCGGTCGCGATCGGAGGTGCCTGCTTGCTGGCGGCTTGTTCATCTCACGGATCGTCGCAGACCGCGCCCACCGCCGATATCACCAAGATTTCCCAGGTGAAGTCGGACTTCGGGCCGGATTACAAGGTCAAGGACACCCCGAAGACCGGAATTGATCCCAAGGTGCTGTCGACGCACAAGCTTCCGCCGGGGCTGGCGTTCGACCCCCCGGACTGCAGCTCATTCGTGGTCGGCCAGGACATGCCGCCGGGCCTGCAGGGAAACATGGCCGCCGTAGCCGCCGAAGGGAAAGGCAACCGCTTCATCGCCATGGCCGTGCAGACCAACGAGCCGGTGCCGTTCAACGACCCGGGGCGAAACTGTAGGAAGGTCGCGTTCCAGGGGGGCCGGGTCCGCGGCCTCATCGAGGTCGTCGAGGCGCCGCAGATCGCCGGGACGCAGACCCTGGGCGTGCACCGTGTTGTACAGACGACGGTGCAGGGAAAGATGCGCAGCGGTGAGCTTTACAACTATTCCGCGCACTTCGGCGACTATCAGGTGATCATCACCGCCAACCCCGTGCCGCGACCTGGTAATCCCGTCACTCCGGTCGACACCAACCAGGCGCGCGACTTGCTGGTCAAATCGGTCGCGGCAATCAGAAGCTGATTTCTAGCGCACGTCTTTGGGTCGGAACTGAAGACTGACCCGGGGGCCGGTGCTGGCCGACGTTTTGGGCACCGAGTGTTCCCAGGTCCGTTGACACGAACCCCCCATCACCAGCAGATCGCCCTGGGCCTGCGGTAGCCGCAACGACGGCCCTCCGCCGCGCGGCCGCAACGCGAAGGTCCGGGTGGCGCCCAGGCTGACGATCGCCACCATGGTGTCGTGGGTGCTGCTGCGGCCGATGGTGTCGCCGTGCCACGCGACGCTGTCCGACCCGTCGCGATACCAGCACAGACCTACGGTGGTGAACGGCTCGCCCATCTCGCCGGCATAGATGTCGTTGAGCCGGCGGCGCACCCGGCTCAGCCGAGGGTGCGGCGGATCCTCGGTGGTGAGGTCGTGAAAGCTCACCAGGCGGGGCACATCGAGGACGCGGTCGTACATCTGACGCCGCTCGGCGCGCCACGGCACCGTCGTCAGTAATTCGCTCAACAGGTCGTCGGCACCGGTCAGCCATCCCGAGCGGATATCAATCCAGGCTCCGTCGCCCAGCGGCCTCCGTTCGTTGCACTCGAACAACGACTCCTGCACCGCGACCACGAGGCGATTCTATCGCACACCCGTTCGAATTTGCACGGCGACGATGCGGGCCGTGCAGCGGCCCGGGGAGGGGCCGGGCAATCGAATTAAAGCCGCACGGGTCCGGGACCTTGCTCGGCCAGCACGTCGCCCGGGTTGGACAGCGCGCAACTGCGCAGGCTCAGGCAACCGCAGCCGATGCAGTCGGCGAGGTTATCGCGCAGCCGCTGCAGATGCAGGATCCGATCGTCGAGGTCGGCCCGCCAGCCGGCGGACAGCCTCGCCCAATCGCGGCTGGTCGGAACCCGATCGGTGGGCAGCGTGGCCAGCGCCTCGCGGACACGCGCCAACGGGATGCCCAGCCGGTGCGACATCCTGATAAAGGCAACCCGCCGCAGGGTGTCGCGACTGTAGCGGCGCTGGTTGCCCGATGTGCGCCTGCTGGTGATCAGCCCCTGCCGCTCGTAGAAGTGCAAAGCCGAGACCGCGACGCCTGCCCGAGCGGCCAGCTCGCCGGGAAGCAGCTCCTCGGTGTCCATAACCTAAACCATACTTGAGGTGACGGTTGGGGTTACCGTGCTAGGTGTGAGTTTCAGGCAGCTGGGGTCCAACTCCGAAGTGGGCCAACTGCGGGTGGCAATCCTGCACCGACCGGGCGCCGAACTGCGCCGACTCACACCGCGTAACAACGATGATCTGCTGTTCGATGGATTGCCCGGGGTCGCAAGGGCGCAGGAGGAACACGATGCGTTTTCCGGACTGCTCAAATCTCGCGGCGTCGAGGTACTGCTGCTGTCCGATCTGCTGACCGAGGCTCTGGAAAGTGGCGCTGCCAGGATGCAGGGCATCGCCGCCGCCGTGGATGCAACCCGGCTCGGATTGCCTCTGGCGCAAGAGCTTTCGTCATACCTGCGCGGCCTGAATCCCACCAGCTTGGCACATGTCC
>JAFAID010000598.1 GCA_019236925.1 Mycobacterium sp.
TACCGAAAGCTGGGCGGAAATGAGCACGACGCTGACGTCGCTGGCGGACGGGGCCGACCTGCTAATCTCCGGCCCGCAGCTCGAGCAGCCCGTCGCCAATGTCGCGGAGTATTACGACATTCCATTTGCCATGCTGCATTTCTTCCCGGTGCGGCCCCACGGCCAGCTCCTGTCCTTCGTGCCGGCGCCGTTGATCCGCTCCTTTATGACGGTGAACGACTGGCTAACTTGGCGCGGGATGAAAAAGGCCGAGGACGCGCAGCGCCGTGAACTGGGCCTGCCGAAGGCAACAAGCCCCGCGGCGCGACGGATCACCCAACGCGGATCACTGGAAATCCAGGCCTACGACGAGGTGTGCTTCCCCGGGCTGGCCGCCGAATGGGCGAAATGGAATGGCCAACGGCCCTTTGTCGGTGCGCTGACGATGGAGTCGCCAACCGATACCGATGAGGAAGTCTTGTCGTGGATTGCGGCGGGAACACCGCCGATTTACTTCGGGTTTGGCAGCATATCGGTCGAATCTGCCGCCGACATGCTCGCCATGATCGGCGGGGCGTGCGCGCAGTTGGGCGAGCGGGCGTTGGTTTGCGCCGCGGGGACTGACTTCGGCCACATCCCCCATTTCGAGCACGTCAAGGTGGTGCCCGCGATGAATTTCGCGGCGATCTTCCCCGCCTGCCGCGCCGTCGTGCACCACGGTGGCGGGGGCACCACGGCCACGGGCCTGCGCGCCGGAGTCCCCACGTTGGCCCTATGGACGTTGCCCGATCAGCCGCTCTGGGGAGCTGCGGTCAAACGGCTGAAGGTGGGCACCGCCCGGCGCTTTTCCACCACTACCGAGAAATCGCTGGTCGCCGACCTGCGCACCATCCTGGCCCCGCAATATGCCACCCAGGCCCGCGAGATCGCCACCCGGATGACCAAATCCACCGAAAGCGTTGCGACCGCAGCTGATCTTTTGGAGAACTTCGCCCGCCTGCGGCGTGTTGGCTGACCGGCGACGGCGGGCGGTCGGGGTGATCGGCGCCGGCCAAGTCTGGCCGATTGCCTCGGGGTGGGTTGATGGGATCGCCGCCAGGCTGAGGAAAAACTCGCCGCGGATGCACGGCGTGATCAATTCGCCTTTGTCAGCCAAATCGCCGTTCAAGACGATGGCATCCGGGCGCTTGCCCAAAAGTTGTGAATTTCAGGTCTATTGCACGGGTGTTGGATTAGACTGCCGGGCGGGTTAGCCGGGGACGTGACGGTCCCGGCTTTCATTTCGCATAACGCGCACAGCACGTGAAAGGTTAGGGTCTGCGATGCCTGAAGGCGTGTTTGGACGTAGCGACGCTGAGATCGACCTCTTGGTGCGTGGCATGCGGTCGGGGATCGCAGTTGTGGGCTTCGGCTACATCGGCGCGGTGATTGGTGCCGTGCTGGCTGATCGCGGCTGGCCTGTGACGGGGATCGACGTGAGACAGAACGTCGTCGACGAGATCAACCTCGGCAAGACCACCGTGCCTGAGCCAGGGCTCAGTGAGCTCGTTTCCAACAATGTACGAGTCGGCCGGCTTCGCGCCACGACCGATTTCGGCGCCCTCGCGGAAAATGACTTCATCATTGTGACCGTCGGTACGCCGCTTGGTCCGGACTTCGAGCCCATCGTCGACGACATCAAGGCAGCGGCGCGGGCCGTGGGGGAGCACTTGCATACCGGCCACATCGTCATCCTCAAGAGCACGGTGCCGCCCGACACCACCGAAAATCTCGTTCAGCCGATCGTTGAAGAGACTTCAGGGCTGCGGGCTGGGGTCGACTTCGGGTTGGCGTTTTGCCCTGAACGGCTCGCCGAAGGCCAAGCCATCCGCGAGCTGACGTCGATCCCCATCGTCATCGGTGCTGTCGATGAGCGCAGTGCTCGCGCCTGCTCCACGCTGTGGCGACACGCCCTGGAAGTGGACTCCGTCGTCGTCGACGATCCGCGCACCGCCGAGATGGTCAAGCTTGCGGACAACCTCTGGATCGACCTCAACGTCGCGCTTGCGAACGAACTGGCCAAGGTGTGCGATCGGCTCGGCATGGACGCACTCCAGGTCATCGACGCGGCCAACACGATGCCGAAGGTCAACCACAATGTGAACATCTTGATGCCGAGTATGGGCGTCGGTGGCTACTGCTTGACGAAGGATCCGTGGTTCGTCAACCATCTGGGACACTCCCTTGGGTTGGACCTGGCAATTCCGCGGACGTCGAGGACTGTTAACGACACGATGCCTGCCTACACCTACGAGCTGCTCAAGCAGCTCCTCGCCGATCAGGGCAAGGCAATCGGGACGAGCAGGATTGCGGTGCTGGGCATCGCGTTCAAGAACAATACCGGCGACTGCCGGCTCACGCCCACAAAGTATGTCGTCGCCTTGCTCGAGGAGTCCGGCTGCGAGCTTTCGGTCCATGATCCGTGGGTGCCGGCCGACGAGGCCCTCACGGTGACGAGGATCCCCCTGACCGCAGACATCGAGTCAGCGGTCGAGGATGCCGATGCCTTGGTGGTCCTCGCAGCCCACCGACAGTTCCACCAGATCCCTCTGGCCCGGCTCGCGGACCTAGTCGCAGCCAGGTGCGTGTTCCTCGATGGACGGAACAGCTTCGACCCAGCGGCAGTGCGCGCCGCCGGCTTCGTCTACAAGGGCATCGGTCGATAGGCGAACGTAAACCGATACGTAGAAATGAAAGAGCATTCATGTCCGATGTCGTCGTGACAGGCGGCTACGGCTTCATCGGATCGCACTTGGTCTCCGCATTGCTGGGCCGCGGAGACTCTGTCACGGTTTTCGACCTCGCAAAGGACACCCGCGACAGCAGTATTGACTTCGACCGGCATGCCAACTTCCGGTTCGTGCCGGGCGATGTCACCGATATCAGTGCCCTCGAAACAGCGGTCACGCCCGGCGTCGACACGGTCTTCCACCTAGCCGCAATCGTCGGTGTCAAAAACTATCTCAAAGATCCGCTCCGGGTTCTCGATGTCAACGTTACCGGCACTCGCAATGTCCTCGAACTGAGCCATCGGCACGGAGCACACGTGGTGTTCGCCAGCACCTCTGAGGTGTTTGGGAAGAACCCGAACCCACCGTTCGCCGAGGACGACGATCGCGTCCTCGGTTCGACAAGGACCGCGCGGTGGAGCTACAGCACCAGTAAGGCCATGGCTGAGCATCTCGTTTTCGCGATGCACACGGCCTACGCACTGCCGGTGACGGTAGTTCGCTACTTCAATGTGTACGGCCCGCGGCAGGCTCCGATATTCGTGATTTCGCAGAGCATTCACCGGATCCTGAATGGCCGCCAGCCGTTGCTCTACGACTCGGGTGACCAGACACGGTGCTTCACCTACGTCGATGACGCCGTCGCCGGCACCTTGCTCGCGTCCGAAAGCAGCGCGGCAATCGGTGAGGCCTTCAACATTGGGAGCATGACCGAGACGACTGTAGGTGACGCTGTCGCTCTGGCGATCAAGATCGCGAATGTTGATTCGGTGTCTGACGCCGAAGCTATTGACACTGCAGCGCGCTATGGGGGTCGCTATGAGGACATCCCTCGTCGTATCCCCGACTCGACCAAGGCGCAGCGGGAGCTGGGATGGCGCCTCCAGGTCGACCTCGAGGAAGGGATCCGCCGCACCATCGATTGGGCGCGGGCCAACCCGTGGTACCTCAAAGGACCGCCAGGGGATCAGCCGTAACACAGCCGATGAGCCTGGGACCGGGTCGCGCGACTACGCAACCGCGCAGCACGACCACGATGGACGAGCAGGCCAACGTCAATCCGTGACCACGGCCACGTAAACCGGAGAACCGCGGGAGGTTCGCGCCCGCTGGCACCACCCAGTCCGGCCCTTTGCCGTGGGATCTCGAGAAAGGTAGCCGGGCGAAGTGCGCCTTAGCGAGTTTCGCGATAGCTTCGCTAGGTGCGGATCAGGTATCCGTTGGGCGCAAATGTCCAGCCGAATTTGTTCTCCCGCGCCACGTCATGCGTGTAGTCATTTGGGAATTCGTGCTCGTATGCCTCGATGGCTTCATAAGGGCCCGGTCCCCATCCGGGAAGGACGGGGTGTCCGTTGAGGGTGGAGTCTTCCACTATGAGGTAGTCGCCGGCGGAGAGTAAAGGCTGCAATAGTTTCATCTCGGCCAGCACGTGATTCATTGAGTGGTCGCTATCCAGGATGGCGAAGATCTTGCCGGGGAACTCACTTTTGAGGCGTTGGATGTGCTCAGCAATAGCCGGGACCGTGGATGGCGATTTGACGAACAAAATGTCGGCATCGCACCGCACTGTCGGCTCAAGACGTCTGTGGGTGGCGTCCACGGAAAACACCTTGAATGGTTGGCCGATTCGCCTCATGATGTCGGCGAAAAATGAGGCCGAGCCGCCATGAGCCGTGCCGAACTCGATTACCAAAGAAGGCTTCAGCTCAAACAGAATCTCCTGATAATTCCACATATCACTGACCGACTTCTGGCAGTCGACCCCCATCCACGTAGTCTTCATCCACACGAAAGTGTTGTAGTACCACTTGTGATATTCTTCGGACTCCGAGCCCGTCGGCTGGTAAGAATATACGGCCAGGGCAGCCTTCGCGAGTTTCCGCAGGGACTCAAAGCTGGCCGCGGCATATCGTAGGACCGCGTTGCTGTCAACATAGTTGGCTCCGTGCGCCGCCCCTCCGCGGCTCAGTGCCAGGTGTGCGCGATCCGGCCTCCGCTCAGCATGTTCTCGACGCTGCCACCGCATCGCAGCATGGTAGCAACAGATGCTGCCATTTATTGGCGCGGCGGTTGGCGGCAAATTTACGTAGATGTTGTTGATCTCGATTCGGGGGCCTGCTGAGGCAGTTCAGACGGTGGCGATCTGTTGTGCGGTTGCGACCAGAGCGCCGGCGACCAGATGCGTTGACTTTAGGTTGCGGCCCTGGTTCGAAGTGAGGGCGCCGTTAACGGCACCCATCATTTTCTACTACAGCACGATCTGATACATGCGTGTGATCGCGTGGCTCGAAAGGCAATTCGGGCCGCCCGCCGATCCATTCAAGCAGGGCATGCAGACCGTCCCCCAGCCCCCACTTCGGACGCCAGTGGAGGGTGTTCTTCGCCGGCTCGATGGTGCAACTGATGGCGCGTACGTCACCGTCGCGGAATTTCGGTACGACGATCGGTTCCGGGGCGTCGCAGATGGCGGCGATCTTGCGAGCCAGCTCATGGATGGTGGTCGCGATGCCCGACCCGATGTCGAGGCAGCGTGGCTCGGTCGCAGGCCTCTGTACCGCGGCGGTCACCGCGTCGACGACATCATCGATAAAGACGAAATCGCGCACGATCCGACCGTCTTCGTAGACCTCCGACGGGCGTTGCTCGCGCGCCAAACGCGCGAACAGAGCGACTATTCCGGTGTACGGATTGGTCAGCGACTGACCCGGCCCGTAGACATTCTGCAGACGCAGCACACTGAGATTCGTGTCATGCGCGGCCGCCCAGGCAGCCAACATGTGCTCCTGCGCGAGCTTGGTCGCGGCGTAAATGTTGGTCGGCCGGGGCTCCGTGTGGCCTGCGCAGCTGGGAAGCGGCACCGCAGGTTCGCCCGTGGGCCCCCGGGGATCCCAGATACCAGCCAGCAGCTGAGCGTGGCTGCGCGGCCGCGGATAGAAGACTTCTTTGCCGCATTGCCAAGCGCCCTCGCCGTAGACGGCCCTTGACGACGCCAGCACGAACTGGTCGGGCACGAGTGCTGAGCGGCTCAGGGCGTCAAGAAGCTGCGCGGTGCCCACCACGTTTACCGAGCCGTGCCGCGTCGCCTCGGTCAGCGACTGTCCCGTTCCCGTCTCGGCCGCCAAATGGACGATCTGGGAAGGCGTTTCCGCCTCCTCTCCCACACGCGGCCTCTTAGCTTCGTGAGATGTCTTGTCAGATGCCCCCATGTCGGGGAGGATCGTCGCTTGAACCGGATCAAGGCCGTTCAGCAGGCGCTTGACGGGCGGGTAAAGCGCGTCTACCTCAAGATCGGCGTCGAGTACGGGAGGGCGTTCGGGCGTATTAGCGCCGACGAGAAGATCGCCGTCGACCCGGCGTTCAAGCTCTCGGCGCGCTCCCGCAGGCTCGCCGACGCGAAGGCGCGCGGTACCCACTACTTCGAGACGACCAGCGACGCCTTCTTCGCGAACGAGACGGCCTTCCTCGAGCAGCATGGCATCGACGTCGCCCTGATCGACGGGCTCCACAGCTACAGGCAGGTCGTGCGCGACATCGAGAACACCCTGCGCTACCTGCGGGACGACGGCGTCATTGTCCTGCACGACTGCAACCCCGCAAACGCCTCGATCGCCTGCCCCGCACCGTCATTCGCCGCCTTGCGTGCGCAGAACCACTGGTGGGATTTCTTTCAGCACCTACGCCCCGCTGAAGCGGCGCGAGTCCGGCACCTCGATGTCGCCGGCGTGCGGGGCCGCGATCAGGGCCGTCGGGTTGACGGCAGGGGGGTGCTCACCCCGATGATTGCCGGCGCCGCCATGGCGCACTCTTCTGGTGCTGGGCGACGCCAACAATCCACAGCACATCAACCGCCGGCGAGCGTGCGGTCGGCCAGCGCCCCGATTACCGGTGCGAGCGCCCGCGCGTATTCGACCGTCAGGTGATACCAGTCAAAGTAGACCAGGGTGTTGCCTACGATGACCGGGCAGCGGTCGGCGGTGCAGAACAGCCCGGTGAGGTCGGCGTACTGTCCGCCGCCGGCTTTGGTGGCGGCGGACTCGGCCGCGATACCGGGTTCGTTCACCGCCGTCGACCTTGGCGGCGAGCAGGCCGTCGCGTCATCGAGGTGCCCGGACAGGCAGAATGGCACCACTGAGTGCGGAGCCGGGATCGGCCCGAGCACCAGCACCTTCGCACCAGTGCCGCGCAGCTGCTGCACCAGGCGGGTCAGGCTGTCGATCCACGCCGGGTCGTATGACCTGAAATCTGTTACCCAACCGCCGATGCCGGGACCGTACCCCCGCCACGTGCTCACCACGACCAGCCGCGGGTGCTCGGCGCGTAATCGGGCGATGATCTGACCGCGCCATTGCTCGCAATCGGTGGACGCCAGGCGACGGACGGTGTTGGTGATGGGCAAGTTCAAGGGTGAGCAGGCCCCCTTGCCCAGGGTTTCCAGCCGCCAGCGCCGCTGCGCGGCGACCTGCTGGAACGCCGGAGCCCACATCATGGCATGCGAGTCGCCGACCAGGGCCACCGTGGTCGTCGAGGCGGTATCGCCCGTCGCGCACTCAGGCTGTCTGACTTGGAATAAACTGAGCATGCAGCCGTTGAGGTACACGGTCTTATCTTCGGCTGCCGCGTCGGCAAGTGGCGGGTTGAGGTTGGACGGTACGGCCTTCAGGTCGGCGGATGCCGCGACCGCGGCCTGCACCTGCGCGAACGCGTGGTGCACCTCCGCGTCGTACGCGTCAATGTTGTGGCCGGTGGGGGGAGGCGCCGCAGTGACGGTCAGCGCCGCAGCTGGCGCGCCGCGCCCGACCGGGGTAGGCAGCGCTACCAGCAGCGCCACGCCCACACAGACCGCTACCGCGGTGGCGGCACCGCCAAGCGCGAGACTGCCGAGGGGAGAGCGGCGCACCCGAGCGGCGAATCGCAACGGGTTCTCGATGAAACGCAGGGTGAGCACCGCCAGCCCGCCGGAGACCAGGGCCGCTGCCAACCTGCCGGCCAGCCCGAGCGGGTGGCCCAGCAATGGTGGTGCGAGCAGCAGCACCGGCCAGTGCCACAGATACCACGAGTACGACACCCGGCCGATCGCCCGCATCGGCGCCAATGCCAGGACGCGGCCGCAGCCCCGGGAAGGCGTGGCACAGCCGGCTCCGATCACCAGCGCCGTGCCCAGCACGGGCAACAGCGCGGCGGTCCCCGGATATAGCGTGGTCGTGCCCAACAATGTGCAAGCCAGCAGGATCAGGCCCAGCCCGGCCCATCCGATGAACACGGCAGCTCGTGGCGCTAGTCGGCGCCACTGCCCGGCCGTGAGGGCCACCAGGCCGCCGACCGCCAGCTGCCAGGCCCGCGTGGGCAGCGAAAAGAACGCCACAAGAGGCACCACGTAAGTGACCGCCAACGACATCGCAAACGACACGGCCGCGACCAGCGCAAGGACCACCAGATACGGGCGTTCCGACGAGGTGGTGGCATGGGCCCTGGTGCGCCGACGTGCCCGTCGGATGAGCCACGCCGTACCGATAATCAACGGCGGCCACACCAGGTAGAACTGCTCCTCTACGCCCAACGACCAGTAATGCTGAAACGGCGACGGCGGCAGTGTGGCGGCGAAGTAGTCGACGCCTTTTAAAACGAACCAGTAGTTGCTGACATACAACGCGCTGGCGATGCCGTCACCCATCACGGGCCGGGCCTGCAACGGGGGTAACAGGACAGCCGCGCCGATCGCGGTAATGACGCCTACCGTCGCCGATGCCGGCAGCAGTCGGCGGGCCCGCGCCCCGTAGAAGCGGCGTAGCCGGACGGTGCCGGCGGTGCTCACCTCGCGCCAGAGCAGCCCGGTGATGAGGAAGCCCGAGATGACGAAGAACACATCCACGCCGACGTACCCACCACCCACACCCGGTACGTCAGCGTGAAAGAGGACAACGGCCAACACCGCGACAGCGCGCAGGCCCTCGATGTCTTGGCGAAATCCCGTCTGTGCCGAGCGCCGACCCCGCAGCTCTTCGGTAGGGCTAATGCTGTCCGCCTGGCGCAAAGTCACCGCCTTGGTAGGAGGACGCGTTCTTCGAATAGAGCATTGTTACATTTCGGCAGCATCGAAAGGGGTGGTTTCGGGATCGGATACATTTTCGAATCCACGCTGGTGACGGTTCCTTGCCAACGGTTCCTTCAAACACAGGGTCAGGCGGCTTGTGCCGTCTGAGGGAGTCGGTCTCCGAAGTCGACCGGGCTCATCACAGCGATGACTGAGTGGGGCGTCGGTTGTAGACCCGTTTGATCCAGTCGGCGACGGCGAGTTTAGCGGCGGCTTTGGTGGCCACAAGTAGCAGTCGTAGAGCTCGACTTCCAGTGTGGCCCAAAATGATTCCTGCAAAGCGTTGTCCCAACACACCCCCGTACTGGCAACCGAGCGGGCCGGGTTGTGCTCGGCCGCGAAGCCGGCCAGCTGTTCCAGGTGTACTGCCCAGGTTCACCCAGCGGCTGCTCGACGCCGGCATCGCCCCGTCCACCGGGGGTGTCGGGGATTCGTTCGATAACGCGCTCGCGGAGAACCTGTGGTCGGCCATCAAGGTCGAGCTGATCTACTGGCCCGCAACCACTTTCGCGACCAGAGTGGAAGCGCAGGCGGCGTTGTTCCGCTACATCGACGGATGGTACAACCCCCGACGCATCCAAGCCGGACTCGACGGGCTCGCCCGACGAGTACGAGGCTGCCTGGCAGGCCAGCCAGCAGCATCAAGCCCCACAGGCTACCCTCCAACCTGAGGGTGCCGATCCCAGATAACAGAGTCTCCGAGAAATCGGGGGAAGCACAGGGTGAAGTTCTGCGCAACGTGGCGCCTGAGACCACCAAAGACGAACTGGATGCTGCTTATGTTGCCACGGCCCGCGACAACCCTTTGTATCCGTATGAGCCCGAGGTTGAACAGCTTGCCACCCGGCAACGTCGGCGACGATGGCCAGTGAAATGAGCTCTTGGAAGCAAGCTGCTGCCGCTTGATTCGAGAGACTACGACAGTGACGGTAGTGTAAAGTCCCGCTCCATCAAGAGCTTGCAGACCGCGCGGCGTACCTCGAAACACGCGTGTCCCTTTGAGAGCGGGCGGTGCGATTGTGGCAACGGCCGCTGCCAATGGCGAACGAGACACGCACGCATGAAACAAGACCCGCGCGTATGCGCGGAAGTGAATCAACGTATCACGTCATCGTCGTCGGCTCGGGAAGCCTCTGGCTCGTGGGCTGTCAAAGAGCTGACGGAAGGCGGCCTGAAGGGTGTTCCTGTTCGAGGCGGCAGGAACCTGGACATCGCCCCATGACTTTCCCGCCGACGCAGAGGTGGGCGAGGGCGGGATTGTGGGGCACGCCAAATCGGCGATTCAGGGCCAGCAGGTTCAAGCGCGATGCGCATCTAGTAGGGCCTAGTCTAGCTAGCCGAGAACCTGGAGGTGAACCGGTGGTCGTAATCGATAGGCGGACAGTGGATCGGACGAACGTTCATCGTATATGGAAAGCGGTTCTCATTGGCATCGCGCTCGTTGTGGCTACGGCATGTTACTTCGTGCCGGTTCTCTTCGTCGCGATTGCCCTACTTCTACTGTTGCTCCTATGTGCACGCTTTGCTTATCGGGATCGCGACCGCTACATTCCAAACTTATATGCTCGGGACATCAGGGTTTATGACGACGCATATCGCGCGTTTATCGGCCGCACGCTTTCGGATCTGCGTCGGTGCAGGATTCGAGGCCACACGCTATTGTGGGAAGCATCGCGCCTGGCGTTACCATGCCGCCAGGATTCTGAAGAACTACTGCTCGATCTAGGCGTCTGGATCGGCTGGTCGACAAGGCTTCTATCTGATGCTTGCGACCGCACGGTATACGGCTTCGATACATTTTCGGGCCTTGTTGAAGACTGGCAAGTCGACGACCAGATCGTGTTTAAGCGTGGAACCTTTTCACTATCAGAACCGCTCGCACAACGTTTTATGCGCGATACTGGCGTGAGCTTGCACGACGGGCTGCCCGCCGCGCTCGGTCGCAAGGTGCAGTTCATAAGGGGAAGCACCTATGAGACGTTGGCCCCATTCTTGGCCGACCGACCAGCCGCCCCAATCAGGCTTTTCCACATGGATTTGGATACATACGAGAGTTGCCTGCATGCGTTAGAAACCTGCAAGGATCACTTCATCAAAGGATCCATCCTTGTCTTTGATGAGTACCTGGTTACTAGTGGCGAAATGCGGGCGTTTTATGAGTTTCAGAGCCGCTACGAGCTGGAATGGCGATACCGGGCTTGGGGCCTCGAGATAATGGAAATGAACGTCAGGATGGTTGCTGCGCGTTGGAAGCGCGTGGTGTACTACGTGCTCTGGATTGCAGGGTATTGGTTGCTAGGGGACGGCAGCTACGCATGGACATTTTTTCGCAGGCGGTTTTGGCGATTTTGGTTGAACGCGCCTGTAGGCGATATCTTTTTCATGCTTGGTGCTGCTGGACAACGGAAGTCGGTTAGCCTGGAGATTACCGGTCTAGGTAAGCTTGACCGAACCCGCCAGCGCGACCAAGACAACGGATGACTGGCAGTACCTTGGTTTTACGCCGTGAGGTCTGCCGTAACTCGATCGGTATTCTGAGGTCGTTCTCCTTCTTCGTAAAGCCCTGACTTTTATCAGGCTAGTGCGCACATAGGTGATGGATTTTGGCGAGGACTTCGGCGAGGTGGGGCGGTGGCGGCTCGGCGGCGGTCAGGGTTTGGCTGCCGGCTTGGATGGTGACGGTGCGGTAGCGCCTAGCGGTTCGCACGAACTTCTTTATGCTCCAACCGGTTTGGTGCTCGACCCAGTGCGATACGGCCATCGCTGCGAACACGACGCTCAGGTGCGCCTCGATCGAATCGCGGGTGCGGTGGTAGATCGGGCGAGCCTGCAGGTCGTGCTTGGACATCCGGAAGCTCTTCTCGATGCGCCACAGCTGGTGGTAGGCGTCGATGACGAACGCCGCGGGTTGACCGACGAGGCTGGTGGTGTAGCCCTTCCACCCGGCCAGCGCTCGGGTCTTGGCTTCCAACGTCCGGTTCACCGACCTCGTCGCCCCGGTGAGCTGGATGTAGCGGTTGCGCTTGACCGGCGCATGCCCATCCACGGCACGTTGGGCCTTGCGGACCTGTTCGTCGATGCCGCGAAGTGTGCGTCGGGCACGGTCGTGGCGGTACTGGTAGTGGATCACCCGATCAGGGATCCCGCGGGCCTTCTCCGCTGAGGTGGATTGCCACGGCTGGGTCAGCACCAACCCGTCGGGAATCTGCTCATCGGGATGCTTGTCGCGCCATTCGCGCACCACATCGGGCAGGTGCGGGATGCGGGCGCCGAGGATGAACGACAATCCCGCGGCCTGCAGGGCGACCTGGTTGGCTTCGGAGATCATTCCGGCATCGGCGACCACCGTCACATCGGTGAGCCGATAGGCCTGTTTGAACTCGTTGATGACCGGCACCATGGTGGCGGTCTCGGCCTTGTTGCCCTCGAAGGCCGCCACCGTCAGCGGGAATCCGGCGGCGTCGGTCAACAACCCCAGGGTGATCTGCGGGTCCAGGCGGCGCTCCTTGGAGAATCCAGGCTCACGAAACCCGTCACCGGCATCGGTCTCGAAATGCAGCGTTGTCACGTCGTAGAGCACCAGACTGGCCGGACCCAACCGCGCATGGGTCGCACACGCAGTCGAAAGCGCTTGTCGGAAAGCCGGTTTGGCGAACACGGGCAGGCGGCGGTTCAGCGTTGGATACGACACCGGCGCCACTCCGGTCTCCTCGATGACGCGCAGCGAGTCGGCCTTGCTGGTCGGCTCGATGATCCGCGCCAGCACCAGCTGACGAAACGCCTCATCCCCACCGGCGGCCTCCTCGAGCCCGAGAACGTCGTAGGCACAGCACAATGCGTCCCACAGCTGCGCGGCCTTCGAGGAGGTGATCGGCAACGGTTCGGACTCCGAGCGCGCCGCCAGCCCAAGATCCAACTGGGCCTGCCCAGCAGCCAGCCGCTGGGCCGCGGCAGCCTTCAGTGCGGCCACCCCGGCCTCATCATGCGCCGAGCCCAGATGCTCGATCGTGCGCGAACCGCGCCGCGTCGACCACACGATCTGCACCGCCGTGGCCCTTGAGGAGGTCTTCACCGTGCGCACATAGGCCACCACCGCACCCTACGAGGCCACCACTAGTGCACAAATCCGCACCAGCCGCACGACGAACCCACAGGTCACAGCCCTAAAAATGCCCCGACCCGCGACAGTGATAAAAGTCGGGTTACATAATTTGTTCCAACCGACCGACACGCCCGGCCTGGAATTGCCCTCAAGAATCCACACCGGAACGGTCGGACGTGCCTCAGTTCGATTTTTTCGGCCCGGTCAGGTC
>JAFAID010000600.1 GCA_019236925.1 Mycobacterium sp.
TCCTGAGCGAGCGACACGGCGCTGAGAAAGCCGATCACCGGCATCGCCTTCTGCTGCGCACTAACGGCGAATGGCCAGGCAACCGCCGCGCCGCCAAGAATGGTGATGAATTCGCGCCGCCTCATGCTTGGCCTCTCGATCCGATGGCGAGCAAGCAATATGGCTCAACAGAGCCATCTCCCATACGCGGGACGAATGGCGGCTTTCCACCCGTTACGGACCCTCGACGGTCCCCGGCTAACACTAACGGTTGAGCAACCATCCTCTGGCATGCCGTCCGCGCATCACGTCTAAGAGACGCGCTCCGGGCCGCTGCTGTCCGGCTCGCCGATGAATTAGGCGAAACCGTGTGCCGATGCTTCGGGCGGCGCGGCCAGCCGTCCTGCCAATCAACCCACCGCTTTTTCGGGCAGTTTCGCCGAACTGTAACATCGTGCCGCCATAATTCGAGTGCCAGCGACCACTCGAGGGGGACTCGGAACATGCCAGCCATTGCCTCACGCACACGGTCATCCCTAGGCGCCGCGCTCTTCCTCTGTGCTCTCGGGAGCGGGCCGGCCGCCTTCGCTCAGAGCGGCGGGACCTATTTCCTGTCAAACAACCTGTTGTTGAGCCGCGTCGTCTACGACAACAAGCGCAGCAACGTCGTGGTGGGGATGGTGTTGCCGCCGGGGTGCGCTCCGGCCAATTGCGTGAGCGCGATCACGGACGGCACCTATCCCTACGTCTGGAACAATGCACAGGTCGACGGCAGTTTCGGGATTACGGCAAAGATCATCCTCGACCAGCTCACGCCGTCCGGGATCCCGATCAATTCATTGGAGGTGCCCAACAGCTCGCGGAGGGGCGTCTCGTCCACAGCGGATCAGATGGTCACCAGCTTCTCGTCGAAGTCGGAGCTGGCGCTCGATCTGTCAACGGACGGGCAGTCGGTCAGCTTCATGGGTTATCTGGCGCCGATCAACGCCCTCGACGTGTCCAATAGCAACACGCCGGGCGTGGTCGATCCGACGAACCCGGTTCCCGGACTATATTATCGCGTCGTGGCCCAGATCGATGCGAAGGGCAAGCTCCATTTCACGGCTACCAACGCCTATAGCGGCAATAACGGCCGCGCCGCGATCCTGAACGCCGACGATGGGGTGTTGTATGCGGCGGGTAACGCCGGCAACGGCAGCAATCCGCAACCGGACGGAGTTATCCTCGGTGCCGGCGCCCAAATCCTGACCCCGGAGGTCGACCCGCTGGTCGCACAGAGTCCGGGTCTTCCGACCCCGGTCGGCAGTTTCAACATCGCCGAGCTCGGCGACAAGCCGGACAAGATTGGCAAGGACACCAATTTCCGAGGGCTCTCGATCTTCAATAATGTCATCTATTACACGAAGGGCAGCGGCGGCAATGGTGTCAACACCGTCTATTTCGTCGATACGTCGGGGTCCAATAGCAACGGAAATCCGTTGGCTTGCCCCGACGGGACCGGCCTGCCGTCGGCGTCAGCGAGTTTGCCGACGGAGCCCATTAAATACGATCCTTCGATGCTGCAGACGAAGGGGGTTTTTCCATATAACATGTGCGTCCTGAATGGCTTTCCGACGGCGCTCAGCAGCACGACGTCGTTTCCGTTCGGAGTCTGGTTTGCCGACGCCGACACGCTCTATGTCGCCGACGAAGGCAACGGCACGAACACCTACGATCCGGGGACGAACACCTATACGGCAGCGGCCGCGCAAACGACGGCGGGCCTGCAGAAATGGGTGTTCGACGGCAGCAAATGGAACCTCGCCTACACGCTCACCGCCGGATTGAACCTCGGCCTGCCCTACAACGTTTCCGGTTATCCTTCAGGCAACAATTTCGTGACCAGGCTCCCCTGGTCCCCGGCCACCGACGGGCTGCGCAACATCATCGGTCGTAACAACGGCGACGGCACCGCCACGATCTGGGCCATCACCTCGACGGTGAGCGGCAACGGCGACCAGGGCGCTGACCCCAACAAACTGGTCGTGATTACCGACGCCATCGCCGCAGCGACGCTGCCCGCGGCCCAGACGTTCAGCACGCTGCAAACGGCCGGTTTCGGCGAGGTCCTGCGCGGCGTCTCGTTTACACCGGGGACCAGCGTCATTCGGCGGTGACGGGGCGCGGCTCGGTAGCCGAGTTCGATGTCGACTTCCTTCCCGCGACAACCGGTCGCCCGCCTCGAGGCTCTTGATGCTGGCGGCAATCTCGGTCATGAGCCGAATGAGATGTCTTAGGTGGCGATGGTTATACCCCCGCGTCGGTGCGCCGTGTCATGTTCACCGTCAGCTTCGCCGCTGATCCAGTATTAGATTTCCGCCGGTCCGCGAAATGGAACGCATCTCGTCAGTTTGCCGATCGCCGCCGCATTTCGTCTCTTGAGGGGACACGAGATCGTGTTGTCGGACACAACTTCACCGAGCGATGAGAACCACGGGTCGGGCTTATGGCTGTGGCACGGTAAGCCGCCGCCACCGCCTCTCCAGCCGGCACCGCGCGTCCAACAGTCTCTTGGCCCGATCTTCTCTGCTTTGCGAAGGCGTGTCTGGATAGCGCTGCCAGGTGGGGTGGCGCTTGCATTACTCGCGTTCATGCTGCGGTCAACGCCTGCAGACAAGCTAGCGCCGGTGGATACGCCCGTGGTGGTCGAACTAATCCGATCGCCTGCCAATACGCGTGCGGTTTTTCCCGCCCCTCCCGCCAACATCCCCGCACCTCGGGTTGAGCACACCGACACTCAGTTCGATCAGGTGCAAATGCCGTCCGCGCCGGCTACTTCTGGGACGGAACACCGACCGGCGCGAAAGGCGGCGCACTACACATCAGCGCAAACCGTGAGAAAAACCCACGCATTGGTTGGCAGAAGCTCACCATTCGTCATCCACGGAGTGCTCACGCCGCCGGATGATCCGACGGTTAGGCACGATGGCGGGCATTGAACCGTTTCAACAAGATGTCAGTCGCACGGATGATCGCGCTCGTCTGT
>JAFAID010000601.1 GCA_019236925.1 Mycobacterium sp.
GGTCGTTCGTCCTCGCTGCGCTGCGGGCGCTCCACCTTGACCCCGACTGCGGTCCACCGCGCCAAACATGGGCCAGAACAAGGCCAAACAACATAGAAATGGCCAATGGATCCCAACCTTTACGGGGGTCCTCAACACAGATAAGGATCAAATTATGCCTGTCATTAGAGTCACCTACCCCGAGAACGCGTTGACCGCTGAGCAGAAAGCCGGGCTCGCCCCGCTGCTCGTCGATGCGGTCATGGTGGAGGAGGTCGACCCGGTCACCGAGGCGGCCAGGGACGCCACCTTCATCGTGTTTACCGAGGTTCCGCAGCACGATGCGTTTGGTGCCGGTGGTCAGCCGTTCTGGCTGGTCGAGTCTATAACCGCTTCTGGCTTCTTTAACCAAGCCCGGCGCGACGACGCCCAGGCGCGGGTCGCCAAAGCGTTTGTCACGGTACTTGGCGACGACGGCTCCTCGGTCGAGCTGGGTGGGAAGACAGTCTCTCCCGCCTACCTGCGGCACATCTACTCCTTGCTGATCGAGATTCCCGAGGGCAGCTGGGGAACGGAGGGGGACACCTTGTCCGCGCCCGAGATTGGCGAGCTAATCGGTACCGACAAGGACCCCGAGCGTTGGTCCGAGCTGAAAGTTAACAGCGCCAAACTGTCCGCGGACCGGCCCTCCTGACGCGTAACGCGTTCTCGGCTCGGCGACGCTGAGCCTCCGCGATTACCACATCAGGAAACACGCCTCCTGCCAAGGAATTACAGAGCCGCGGCATGGAGAAACACAACCCAACAACCCACCACATTGATAGGAACATCCATGAGCGCCCTGATTCACCCGAAGAAAATCACGGTCGACGGACTGTCGGTCCGCTACGCCGAAGGCGGCCAAGACGGTCCCGACGCGATCCTGATGAGCCCGTGGCCTGAAAGCGTATACGCCTTCGAGCCGGCCTGGCCGCACCTCGCGGCCGCCGCGCACCTAGTCGCGATCGATCCCCCGGGCTTCGGCGGATCGGACTACCGCCAATCGCTGATGAACCCGAAGGCGATGGGGCATTTCATCCTTACCGTCGCCGATGCCCTCGGCCTGGATAACCCCCACATCGTCGGCCCCGACATCGGGACCTCCTCGGTACTGTTTGCCGCCGCCACCGACCCGGACAGATTCCGCAGCATCGTCGTCGGCAGCGGCGGAGCCGCGGTACCGCTAGATGTCACCGGCGTTCTCAAGGAGTGGATCGAAGCACCCGACTTGGAGCCCTACCGCCAGATCGGCGGGCGCAAGATCGTCGAGACCACGCTGGGCACCATCGCGGGCTACACCCCGTCAGACGAGATCCGCGAAGACTACATGTCTTGCTACGAGGGCGACCGTTTCGCCGACACCATCCCATACGCCCAGAGCTACCGCGAATACCTACCAGAACTCGCCGAGCTGCTGCCAGGCATCCAAACACCGGTCCGGATCGTCGCCGGAGCCGACGACGATGTGGTGCCCAGGGCCGACGCCGAGTTCCTGCATAAGCGACTACCCAACTCCCGGGTCGATCTCATTGCCGGCGCGGGCCATTTCTGCTGGGAAGAAAAACCCGCTGAATACGCCGCGCTGCTCACCAGCTGGTGGGACCGAGCCAACGCAGTATCGAAAAGCTAAATCAACCAACGAGAGAACAGGGAGAATGAACATGACGACCACCGACATCCTGACCGACATGGTGCTGGTCAATTCCGAGAAGACCGCCACCATCCACGCCCCGGTCGAGCACGTCGACATCGCCGACTGGCTACTGCACCTGCCCGACGCCGAGTACCAGCGTTGCGCACCACCGGATCACATCGCCGCCGGAACATCAACGACCGACGACGGTCGGCCGATGTCGATCAACGTAGAGGTGATCGGCGGCAGCCTCATGGTGCAGCACTACGTGGCCGAGGTACATGAACCCCACCACTGCCGGATGGTGTCGCTCAGCGACGTGCAGACACCGGCCGGCTGGACGAAGATCCAGGTAATCTGGGACCTCAGCGTCACCGCA
>JAFAID010000621.1 GCA_019236925.1 Mycobacterium sp.
GGGATGATCGTGCCGTGGTCCTTATCGGTCGGGACGTCGGTGAGCTGCCAGGCGTGGGAACCGTCGGCGCTGGCCACCCATAGGTCGGAGTAGCTACCCCATCCGGGTGTGGCAGGCACCGAGTTCCCCGGGTGGTCAGATTTCTCGGCGACGAACGCGATGAACTTGCCCGACGGGCTCCACACCGGCGTGCCGGTGGTGCGTTGCGGGAAGTTCGCCCCACCCACTCCGAACTGCTGCGGGTTCGTGCCGTCGGGTCTGACCGTGTAGACGTGGAAGCGGCCGTCGCTGCCCTTGGCGTTGTAGGCGAGCAGGTTGTTGGCCTTGGACCAGTCAGCGCCGAAGGCGTCCTTTTCGAACACCTGGTAGCTGATCGGCGGACCACATCCGGGACGGCCCACGGATTTGCCCGGTGTCGGTGCGGAGCCTCGGTCCTTGACCGGCTGGTGGACGCAGGAAGTGCAGAGCACCAGGCACAACACCAGCCCGGCACGCAGGACAGTCGCCGAAAACCGAGTTACCAAGCGAGTGTTCAAAGCAGGCCGCACAAGATGAATATTAATTTTGGAAACCGGCCCAGCCCGTGGCATCTGACACGCCAGGCGCGCTTTCTCGACCGGCTGCGCTTCAGCGTTTCTACACCTAGAAGGGCTCCAGCCAGTTTGTCGGTGAGGCATGGCATACTCGCACATATGTTCGAGTCGTCGGGTGGGATGGCGCCTTACGCGGAGGCGATTGCCCGCTTTGATGAGATGTTTGAGCGGCGCCATCCCTCGACGACGACAGAGTCGGCGGCCCTGGTGGATCAGATCTGCGTATCGTGGCGCACCCAGAACCGGGCAGCGGCTGCGGGTTTGGAGGCGATCGGGCACTTGTTCGGCTACCGGTTGTCGCGCTGCTCAGACACCGAAGAGTGGGCCGTTGACACCGAGGAAGCGGTGAGTGCCGAAGTCGCTGCGGCGCTGCGGATCAGCCAGGCGCTGGCCGGCAGCCGTCTACGCTATGCCCGGGCCATGCGCGAGCGGGTGCCCCAGGTGGCCGAGGTGTTCAAAGCCGGTGACATCGACCAGCGGACGTTTCAAACAATCGTGTATCGCACCGATTTGATCACCGACCGCGACGTGCTGGCCGCCGTAGACGCCCAGCTGGCCGTTGTCGTGGCGCGCTGGCCCTCGATGACCCAGGGCCGGCTGGCCGCCCATATCGACAAGATCGTGAGCAAGGCTGATGGTGATGCGCTGCGGCAGCGGCGGCAGCGCCACGCCGAGCGCGAGGTCTGGTTCGCCGAGCTTGACGGGGGTCTGTCGCAGATTAACGGCACAATGCTGACCCCTGAGGCCCACGCACTGGAGAAGCGGTTGAATCGATTGGCGGCCACGGTGTGTGAGCACGATCCCCGCAGCCGGCATCAGCGCTGCGCCGACGCCCTAGGGGCGCTGGCCGCCGGTGCGGATCGGTTGGGCTGTCGCTGCGGGCGACCCGACTGCGGTGCCGACAAGCGGCCCGCCGGCACACCGGTGGTCATCCACCTCATCGCCGAGCAGTCCACCCTCGAGGGCCACCACAACACACCGGCATCCGAAGTGGGCGCAGATCAGCTCATGCCTGCGGAACTCCTCGCCGAACTGGCCCGCTCAGCCAAAACGCTGCCGCTGAGCCATCCTGCCGACGCGGCGCCGGAGCGGGGCTACGTGGCCTCGAAGGCGCTGGCCGATTTTGTACGCTGCCGGGATTTGACCTGCCGGTGGCCCGGTTGCGACAAGCCAGCCCACCAATGCGATCTTGACCATACGATCCCGTATGCGGATGGCGGGCCCACCCATGCGTCGAACCTGAAGTGCTACTGCCGCACCCACCATTTGGCCAAAACTTTTTGGGGCTGGCGTGACAAGCAGTTGCCCGACGGCACCGTAATCGTCACATCCCCGGCCGGGCACACCTATGTCACCACACCGGGCAGCGCGCTGCTGTTTCCGAGCCTCTGCCGTCCAACCGGCGACATACCGGCACCGCAACCCAACCCGGCGCGGCAGTGCTGTGGCGACCGGACCGCCATGATGCCTAAACGACGCCGCACCCGCGCCCAAGACCGCGCCCACCGCATCGCCACCGAACGCCGACACAACCGCGACGCCCGCATCGCCCGCCGAGCCGACGCCATGACCTACCCGGGACCGGCGCCACCCGAGACCGACGACGACCCACCACCGTTCTGATGTGGAACGGCGCGTAAAGCAGGGATACCGAGCCGACGCTGCCAGCGCGAATGGCAAGTCGGAGAATATTTACATGTCCGCATCGCGTCCGGAAAGGCAAGGGAGCTGCGAGCAACTACCGCCGCTGGCTGCCGAAGACCACAGCTGTGATGTCTGCGCGCTGGTCTATTCCGAGATCACTATCGACGACGCCGTCAACGTCATCACCGGCCTACCCGGCGCGGTACGGGATGCGGTCTCTGCGATCCCACCTGAGGCGTGCCGGGTGCGCCCAAGCCGGCAAGTGTGGTCGGTCGCTGAATACCTTTGCCATCTTCGCGATGTCTACATCACCAACACCATCCGACTGCACCGCACCTGCACGGAAGATCGGCCCGCGCTGGAGCCGATGTTCAACGACCTGCGGGCGCGCCGATTCCGTTACAACGATTGCGATCTCAAAGCCACAGTGGACGAGCTCGCTGCAGCTGCAGCGGGTTTCTGCGAACAAGTCGCCCGCACGGAAGAACGAGAGTGGGACCGTATCGCAACTCGTTTGCCCGGCGAGGATCGCACCGCGCGTTGGCTAGTCCGTCAGGCGATGCACGAAGGTGTTCATCACCTCGGCGACATCGGCAGAATTGGCGGCATAAGCGGCTAGCCCGGGAATTTGGCTCTGAGCAGGTCTTCACCTAGACTCTAGGGGTTGCCGTGGGCAGACCTCGGCTGGCACCCAAGCGTTACTCGTCAGCCCCGCGTGCCCTTCGGTGACGAAGACCATGCACGACAGGTCTGGTGGACCATGCGCTCCAGCGTCCGCCTGCCAGTCCGTGCCTGGCTGTGCATACGTGAACCAGGTCAGGAGATCTAGTGATTCAGCAGGAATCGCGGCTGAAGGTGGCCGATAACACCGGCGCCAGGGAGATCTTGTGCATCCGCGTGCTCGGCGGCTCGTCGCGGCGTTATGCCGGCATCGGCGACGTCATCGTCGCGACGGTCAAAGACGCCATCCCCGGTGGCAACGTCAAGCGTGGTGAGGTGGTGAAGGCCGTCGTCGTGCGCACCGTCAAGGAGCGCCGCCGCCCGGACGGCAGCTACATCAAGTTCGACGAGAACGCGGCCGTGATCATCAAGCCCGACAACGACCCGCGTGGCACCCGCATCTTCGGGCCGGTCGGCCGCGAGCTGCGGGAGAAGCGCTTCATGAAGATCGTCTCGCTGGCCCCGGAGGTGTTGTAGGTGAAGATCCACAAGGGTGACACCGTCCTGGTCATCTCGGGCAAGGACAAGGGGGCCAAGGGCAAGGTGCTGCAGGCCTACCCGACCCGCAACAAGGTGCTCGTCGAGGGCGTCAACCGGATCAAGAAGCACACCCCGATCTCTACCAACCAGCGTGGATCCCGGTCGGGCGGGATCGTCACGCAGGAAGCCCCGATTCACGTCTCCAACGTGATGGTGGTCGACTCCGACGGCAAGCCCACCCGGGTCGGCTACCGAGTCGACGAGGAGACTGGCAAGCGGGTCCGCATCTCCAAGCGCAACGGCAAGGACATCCAGGCATGACGACGGCAGAAAAAGTTCAGCCCCGGCTGAAGGTGCGCTACCGCGACGAGATCCGGGATGCGCTCAATCAAGAGTTCAAGTACGCCAACGTCATGCAGATCCCGGGCGTGGTGAAGGTTGTGGTCAACATGGGCGTCGGCGACGCCGCCCGGGACGCGAAGCTGATCAACGGCGCCGTCAACGACCTGGCGTTGATTACCGGGCAACGGCCGGAGATCCGCAAAGCGCGAAAGTCTATCGCGCAGTTCAAATTGCGTGAGGGCATGCCGATCGGCGCGCGAGTGACCCTGCGCGGCGACCGGATGTGGGAGTTCCTCGACCGGCTCACATCGATTGCGCTGCCGCGTATCCGCGACTTCCGCGGGCTGTCACCCAAGCAGTTCGACGGCGCCGGCAACTACACCTTCGGGCTGGCCGAGCAGTCGGTGTTCCATGAGATCGACGTGGACAAGATCGACCGGGTCCGTGGCATGGACATCACCGTCGTCACCTCGGCGACGACCGACGACGAGGGACGAGCGCTGTTGCGGGCCCTCGGCTTTCCGTTCAAGGAGAACTGACCAGATGGCGAAGAAGGCACTGATCAACAAGAGTGCGCGCAAACCGAAGTTCAAGGTGCGCGCGTACACCCGCTGCAGTAAGTGCGGCCGCCCGCACGCGGTGTACCGCAAGTTTGGGCTGTGCAGGATTTGCCTGCGCGAGATGGCGCACGCCGGCGAATTGCCCGGTGTGCAGAAGAGCAGCTGGTAAGGGCGAAGGCCCACAGACCAACCCAGAACAGGTGCGCGGAAGGCCCGGCCCGGGAACCGCCGTGAGGAAGGTACCAACGCTGTCATGACGATGACGGATCCGATCGCAGACTTTTTGACACGTCTGCGC
>JAFAID010000040.1 GCA_019236925.1 Mycobacterium sp.
CGCCACCGGTTTCGACCAGTCCACGCCGTAGGGCTCGTTGCCCTCACGCTCACCGGTGCCGATCCCCAAAATCGCCCGACCCCGGGTGAGCAGGTGCAGCGTCGCGGCGGCCTGTGCGGTGACGGCGGGATTTCGTCGACCCACATCGGTCACGGCGGTGCCAAGTCGTAAGCGCCCGAGGCGATTTCGCGCAGCGAAATTCCCGAGCACCGTCCACGGTTCGAGGTACGCGTCGATGTCGGGTATCAGCCGGGCAGCCCCCACGTACTTCGTTGTCATCACCGCACGCGGGAACAGCGCGTTGAGATGATCGGGCAGCCAGAACGAATCCATCCCGGTCGCTATGGCGGTGAGATAACTTGCTCGCGGCAACGCCGTCGGCGAATAGCGGGTATTCACCAGGTTTTCTGCCAAGCCGACTTTGAGCATGGGGGCTCTCCTTTGCCCGGATGCCCCCGTTTGCGCCGCAGTTTAGGACGAGCTGGTTACCGGCGAGTCGTTACGACGAATTGCGACCAGTCAGGCTCGCGGGTGGCTGCCCAGTATTCGTTGAGCCGCCACGGGCTGACGGTGTGGATTTCGCCGTCGGCGTTTTTGAAGTAGGAGTGTTTGACCGCCGGGTGCGACCACACCATCTGTTTGATTTTGGCCTGAGTGCGTTGATGCCAGGCGGCGGCCGCTGCGGCGGTCGGTTCGATGGAGTGGATGTTCGTTTCGACCAATCGCGCCAGGCAGCTGTTGATGTAGCGCATCTGCAGTTCGGAGTTGAAGATCAGGCTGCCGCCATGGGCGAGATGTGCGCCCGGCCCGTAGACAAGGAAGAAGTTGGGAAACCCCGGAACGGTGATTCCCAGATAGGCGTACGGTCGCCGGCCCCACACGCTGTGCAAGTCGACCCCGTCGCGGCCGGTGATTGTCATCGGCCACAGCACATCGGTATGCCGAAATCCGGTGGCGTAGACGATCACATCGACATCGTGCGCGACGCCATCTGCGGTGACGACGCCGTCGGGCGTGATCCGCTGGATGGGGGTGCGGACCAATTCGACGTCGTCGCGGCGCAGCGTGCGCAGCCAGGTGCCGTTGTCCTGCAGCGTCCGTTTCCCGGTGGCCGGATAGTCCGGCAGCACCTTGGCCAGCAGATCCTGTTCTCCGTCAACCTGATTGGTGATCCAGTCGGTGAACATCATCCGGGCGGCGGCGTTGATCTCGCTGACCGCGTAGTCCTGGTCGGCGTAGGCCGGATCGACCCGCGCCGCGTCGAGTCCTTTGTCGGAGCCGGGCCAAAGCACCAGGAATCGATACCAGCGGCCGTAATACGGCAGGTGATCCATTGCCCAGCGCACGCCCCCGCCGACGGACTCGTGGTACATCGGGTTGGGAAACATCCACTGGGCGGTGCGCTGGAAAATGGTGAGGTGCTCGACGTCATCCGCGATGGCGGGTGCGATCTGAAAGCCACTGGCGCCGGCGCCGATCAGCGCGACGCGCTTACCGGTCAGATCGACCGAATGGTCCCATTCCGCGGAGTGAAACGACGGTCCGCGAAAGCTCGCAGCACCCTCGAATTCCGGTGTATGGGGCCGGTTCAGCTGACCGACCGCGGTGATGATGGCGCGTGCCCGGATCGTGCTGAGTCCCTCGTCGGGCTCCCGCACCGTGACCGTCCACATGCCATCCTCGTCGTCCCACTCGGCGGCAATCACCTCGGTCTGCCAGCGCACGTGGTCGTCGAGACCGTGTTTGTCCATCACCGAGGTGAAGTAGTTCTGCAGCTCTGGCTGTTCGGCGAAGAAGTGCGTCCAGTTGTTACTGGGCTCGAAGCTGTAGCAATAGAAATGGTTGGCCACATCGACCCGCGCCCCGGGATAGGTGTTTTCCCACCAGGTTCCACCGGGCCCGCTATTCTTCTCCACGATGGTGAACGGAATGTTGGCCTGCCGCAAGCGAATCCCGGCCAGAATGCCTGATTCGCCGCATCCGACTACGACTACCGGCAATTCGGCCGCGCGGTCGTGGTCCAATGCCGCCGGTCGGCGCGGATCAACGCCGTCGAGGTCCATCTCTTCGGCGAGCAGCGGCAGATAGTCTTCGGGCACGCTCTCGCAAACCGCCCAGTCCATCATTTCCTTGACGAGCCCGGAAGGCAGCGGCGCGGGCTCGGGGCAGCCGCGGTCGCGGTAGTCGGTGATCACCGGTAGCGCTTCGGCCCGGGCGCGGGCTTTGTCCTCCTCGGACATGAATCCCTGAACCTCGTTGAGGAAGATCCCGGCGGGTTTGAAGTCCCGAACGAAACGGGGATCGCCGGTGATGTGCACCAGCGACAGCAGCAGGGTCGGGATGCTGACTTGCTCAAGCGCTGCGGCAATGTCGGCGGTGGAGGTGGTGAAAGGCTGGCCGGCGTAGCGGCTGCGCTTCAAGGCAGATCCTCTCGTAAGCCCCAATTACGATACGTCTGGTTTCGTAATTGGGCTAAAACGATACGCCGAGGTGCCGTACTGGATCAAGCCTCGTTTAACCAAGCGCCTAACCGTGCAAGGGTAAGCGCATGAAAGGCTGGCCGGCCGCGGTGTGGCGATTCGTCAGCAGCGCGCCGTTGACGTATCTGTGGCTGATCGTGCTGCTGGTCACCACGATCGTTCAGCGCACCACGGCTCGGCGGGAACTGCATCACTTGCTGGTGCACGACTCCACCAACATCCGCCACTTGATGACCGACCCGCTAGAGGTGCTGTTTTCCAGCCTGCTGTGGATCGACGGACGTTGGTGGACGCCGTATCTACTGCTGTTCACCTTGTTCCTCGCGCCGGCGGAGCACTGGCTCGGCAAAATGCGTTGGCTTACCGTCGGATTGACAGCTCACATCGGCGCGACGTATATCAGCGAGGGCTGGCTGTACCTGGCTATCCAATATCACCACGCGTCGCAAAAGCTGGTTCATGCCACTGACATCGGCGTCAGCTACTTCATGGTGGGCCTGATCGCGGTGCTCGCTTACCGCATCGCTACGCCGTGGCGATGGGGCTACCTCGCGATCTTGATCCTGATCTTCACCGTCCCGGTGATCCTCGATCTGAACTTCACGGCGGTCGGGCACTTCTCGGCGATCTTCATCGGCCTGTTGTTCTACCCGATGGCCAGAGCCCGCAACGGGCCACTGGTCAACCCGGCGAACCGCTTCGCCGCACTTAGATCCGGGTAGCGGTCACGTAGCCGAGCCCGGCGAGATTTGCCGCTTCGTCCTCGTCGCGCGTCTGGATCGAAAGCCCATGAGCGGCAGCCAGTTCCGCAACACTGGTGGAGGCAACGTTCCAGCCGTGGCGGTCCAGATAGTCGACCACGTCGTTGCGGTCGCCGGCGTACCACAGGTCGGTCATCTCCACGTCGAATCCATGCTCGCGCCAGCGTTCGGTGACCTGCCGCATCCGGTCGGCCATCATCGGCACGGACCTGCTGGCGTCGGGCATGTTCTCGGTGGCCAATTGACTGCCCGCCGCGCTGAGCATGGTGATGTTGTCCAGCAGGGCATCCTGCGCGTCCGGCGGCAGGAACGGCATCAAGCCTTCTGCGCTCCACGCGGTGGGCTGGGTGGGGTCCAACCCGGCTCCGCGCAGCGCGGTCGGCCAGTCGTGGCGCAGATCGATCGCCACCGCACGCCAGTCGGCGGTGGGGGCGGCGCCCAGATCGGTAAGCGTCTTGGTCTTGAATTCGATCACGCGAGGTTGGTCGATTTCGTACACCGTGGTCCCGGCCGGCCAGGGCAACCGGTAGCCGCGGGCATCTAGCCCCGATGCCAGGATCACCGCTTGGCGGATTCCGCTTTTGGTTGCCTCAACGAAGAAGTCGTCGAAGAAGCGGGTGCGCACAGCCATCATGTCGGCCATCCGCTGCATGCCCCACTCGCCGTCGTCGTCGACATCGGCCGGATTCAATTCGCCGCTGGCCACTCGGGTGAAGAAATCGACGCCCACCGCGCGGACCAGCGGCTCGGCGAAGGGATCGTTGATCAACGGGTCGCTAGCTCGGTTGGCCAATGCGCGGCCCACTGCGACGCCGGTCGCGGTGGCGCCCACGCTGGTGGCCAGGTCCCAGGTGTCGTTGTCGGTCCGTGTCATGTCCGCCCCTCCTGTAATCGTGCTGCCTGGATATTTAGCTTGTTTAATCGACTGTACCCCCGATCGGGGACACGTAATCTGGGCGACGTGCGGCACTACTACTCGGCTGACGCGATCCGCGAGGCCGAAACGCCGCTTTTGGCCAGCCTGCCCGACGGTGCGCTGATGAGGCGGGCGGCCTACGGACTGGCCACCGCGATCATCACCGAATTGACCGCCCGCACCGGCGGAGTTGCCGGCCGCCGGGTGTGCGCGGTCGTCGGCTCCGGCGATAACGGTGGTGACGCGCTCTGGGCGGCGACCTTCCTGCGCCGACGCGGGGCGGCCGCCGACGCGATACTGCTCAAACCGGAACATACCCACCAGAAGGCGTTGGCGGCATTCCGGAAAGCCGGCGGCCGGACCGTCGAAAATATCGCTGCGGGAACGGATCTCGTCATCGACGGCGTCGTCGGTATTTCCGGCTCGGGGCCGCTGCGGCCGGATGCGGCCAAAGTCTTCGAGGCTGTCGACGCCAGGGCGATCCCGGTTGTCGCTGTCGACATCCCCAGCGGCATCGACGTGGCGACCGGTGCGATCACCGGGCCCGCCGTTCACGCCGCGCTGACCGTCACCTTCGGCGGGCTCAAACCCGTACACGCGCTGGCCGACTGCGGAAGAGTGCGCGTTGTCGACATCGGCTTGGATCTACCCCAGACCGATGTCGTGGGCTTCGAGGCCGCGGACGTGGCCGCGCGCTGGCCGGTGCCTGGACCGCACGACGACAAGTACACCCAGGGTGTGAAGGGCGTGATGGCCGGGTCGTCGACGTATCCGGGGGCTGCGGTGCTGTGCACCGGCGCCGCCGTCGCAGCCACTTCCGGCATGGTCCGCTACGCCGGCAGCGCGCACAGCGAGGTGCTCGCGCACTGGCCGGAAGTGATCGCGTCGCCCACTCCGGCCTCGGCCGGGCGGGTGCAGGCGTGGGTCGTTGGGCCGGGCCTGGGCACCGACGAAACCGGGGCGGCCGCATTGTGGTTCGCGCTGGGCACCGACCTGCCGGTGCTGATCGACGCCGACGCGCTAACCATCCTGGCGGCTCACCCCGACATGGTCAGCGGCCGTCGCGCCCCGACCCTGCTGACTCCGCACGCCGGTGAATTCGCCCGACTGGCCGGCGCACCGCCCGGCGACGACCGCGTCGGCGCTACCCGTAAGCTCGCCGACGCGCTCGGGGTCACCGTGCTGCTGAAGGGCAACGTCACCGTCATCGCCGAACCCGGTGGGCGCGTCTACCTGAACCCGGCCGGGCAGTCCTGGGCGGCCACCGCCGGTTCCGGCGATGTGCTGTCCGGGATGATCGGCGCCCTGCTGGCCGCGGGCCTGCCGACCGCCGAAGCCGCAGCCGCTGGGGCTTTCGTGCACGCGCGCGCGGCGGCGCTGTCGGCCGCCGACCCCGGGCCGGGTGACGCGCCGACATCGGCGTCGCGGATCGTCCCGCATATCCGAGCCGCCCTGGCCACCCTGTAACACCCAGCCGCCCCAACGAAAGGATTTGCCGTGAGCCACCCGTCTCTGCCCGCGCACTCGATCAGCCCCGCCTACACCGACCGCCTGTTCACCACGCCGGTGCCCGCGCTGCGGCTGCCCGAGGAGTCGATGGATCCCGACGCCGCCCACCGCTTCATCCACGACGAGTTGATGCTCGACGGCAGTTCACGGCTCAACCTGGCGACGTTCGTGACGACGTGGATGGATCCCCAGGCCGGGCTGCTGATGGCCGAGACTTTCGACAAGAACATGATCGACAAGGACGAGTACCCGGCGACCGCGGCCATCGAGCAGCGCTGCGTGAACATGGTGGCCGACCTGTTTCACGCCGAAGGCCTGCGCGACGACGACCCCGCCAGCGCCTGCGGGGTGTCGACGATCGGGTCCAGCGAGGCGGTCATGCTCGGCGGGCTGGCGCTCAAGTGGCGGTGGCGCCAGAAGGTCGGTAAAGACTGGAAGGGACGCACCCCCAACCTGGTGCTGGGCTCCAACGTCCAGGTGGTCTGGGAGAAGTTCTGCCGGTACTTCGACGTCGAACCGCGGTATCTGCCGATGGAGGAGGGCCGCTACGTCATCACGCCCGAGCAGGTCATCGACGCCGTCGACGAGGACACCATAGGCGTGGTGGGAATCCTGGGCACTACGTATACCGGTGAACTGGAACCGATCGCGGAGATCTGTGCGGCGCTGGACAAGCTCGCGGCCGGCGGGGGCGTCGATGTTCCGGTGCACGTCGACGCGGCCAGCGGAGGTTTCGTGGTGCCGTTTCTGCATCCCGACCTGAACTGGGACTTCCGGTTACCCCGAGTGGTTTCGATCAACACCAGCGGGCATAAGTACGGCCTGACCTACCCCGGCGTCGGGTTTGTGGTGTGGCGCAGCCATGAATACCTGCCGGACGACCTGGTGTTTCACGTCAACTACCTCGGCGGCGATATGCCGACCTTCACGCTGAACTTCTCCCGCCCGGGCAACCAGGTGATCGGCCAGTACTACAACTTCCTGCGGCTGGGCCGGGAAGGTTACACCCAGGTCATGCGGACCCTCTCGCAGACCGCGCGGTGGTTAGGTGAGCAATTGCGGGAGGGGGAGCATTGCGAGCTGATCTCGGACGGCTCGGCGATCCCGGTGGTCTCGTTCCGGCTCGCCCGCGGTCTCGGCTACACCGAGTTCGACGTCTCCCACGAGCTACGGGGCTTTGGGTGGCAGGTGCCGGCCTACACAATGCCCGCCAACGCCACCGACGTATCGGTACTGCGCATTGTGGTGCGCGAGGGCCTGTCCGCCGACCTGGCCCGCGCGCTGCACGACGACGCCCGCACCGCCTTGGCCAGCCTGGACAAGCTCAAGCCCAGCGGCCACTACACAGCCGAACACTTCGCGCACTAGGTCCTTCGTCACATCAGCCACGCCGGCCTCTGGCTGGTGGGGCACACTGTGTGTCCGGCGGGGCAGATGCTGTTGTTACTGGTGCGACAAAATTGGCTAACCGTGCAGCGCATAAATCATCCCGGCCGAATGCTCTGGGAGAATGTCGACCGTGGCCGTTACGCCGATATCCCTGACGCCGGGCGTCCTCGCTGAGGCCGTGGTGGACCTGGGTGCCATTGCGCACAACGTGCGCGTGCTGCGCGAGCACGCGGGCGGTGCGCTTGTGATGGCTGTCGTCAAGGCAGACGGTTACGGTCACGGCGCCACCCAGGTTGCCCGGACCGCGTTGGCCGCCGGTGCCGCCGAACTGGGCGTCGCCACCGTCGACGAAGCGCTGGCGCTGCGAGCAGACGGCATCACCGCGCCGGTGCTGGCCTGGCTGCATCCGCCCGGCATCGACTTCGGTCCGGCGGTGCTGGCCGACGTGGAGGTTGCGGTGTCCTCGGTGCGTCAGGTCGAGCAGCTGATGGACGCGGTCCGTCGCACCGGCCGCACCGCCACCGTGACCGTCAAAGTGGATACCGGGCTGAACCGCAACGGCGTCGCCCCGGGGCACTACCCGTCGGTGCTGACCGCGTTGCGCCAAGCCGTCGCCGACGACTCCCTCCGGTTGCGGGGCCTGATGTCGCACATGGTTTACGCCGACGAACCTGATAACCCGATCAATAATGTTCAGGCTCAACGATTTACCGAGATGCTGACGC
>JAFAID010000192.1 GCA_019236925.1 Mycobacterium sp.
CGCTTCGGCGTCGAGCACAAGGAGCACATCAAGTCGCTGCGCACGCACGTCGACGTGCTGACGATGAGCGCCACCCCGATCCCCCGCACGCTAGAGATGAGTCTGGCCGGAATCCGGGAGATGTCGACGATCCTGACCCCGCCCGAAGAGCGCTACCCGGTGCTGACCTACGTCGGACCACACGACGACAAGCAAATCGCCGCCGCGCTGCGCAGGGAGCTGTTGCGCGACGGCCAGGCGTTCTACGTGCACAACCGGGTCAGCTCGATCGACGCGGCCGCGGCGCGGGTGCGCGAACTCGTGCCGGAGGCCAAGGTCGCCGTCGCGCATGGGCAAATGCACGAGGACCTGCTGGAAACCACCGTCGAGGGATTCTGGAACCGCGAATTCGACATCCTGGTTTGCACCACGATCGTCGAGACCGGGCTGGACATCTCCAACGCCAACACCCTGATCGTCGAGCGCGCCGACACCTTCGGGCTGGCGCAGCTGCATCAGCTGCGCGGCAGGGTGGGCCGCAGTCGCGAACGTGGCTATGCCTACTTCCTTTATCCACAACATGCGCCGCTGACCGAGACCGCCTACGACCGGTTGGCGACGATCGCGCAGAACAACGAGTTGGGCGCCGGCATGGCGGTGGCGATGAAGGATCTGGAGATCCGCGGCGCCGGCAATGTGCTGGGCGTCGAGCAATCCGGGCACGTCGCCGGGGTGGGCTTCGACCTGTACGTGCGGCTGGTCGGCGAGGCGGTCGAGGCTTATCGTGCCGCGGCCGACGGGAAGACCGTCACCAGCCCCGAGGAGCCCAAAGACGTCCGGATCGACCTGCCGGTCGATGCGCACCTGCCACCGGATTACATCCCCAGCGACCGGTTACGGCTCGAGGGTTATCGGCGGCTGGCCGCGGCGGCTGACGACGCGCAGGTGGATGCCGTCGTCGAGGAGCTGACCGACCGTTACGGCACGCTGCCCGAAACCGCCCAGCGATTGGTGGCGGTGGCACGACTGCGGCTGCTGTGCCGGGCCGCCGGTATCACCGAAGTGTCGGCAGCGTCCGCGGCCACGGTGCGGCTGGCGCCGATCACACTGCCGGACTCCGCCCAGGTACGGCTGGCGCGGATGTATCCGGGTGCCCGATACCGCGCCACGACGGCGACGGTGCAGGTCCCGATTCCGCGCGCCGGCGGCGTCGGGGCACCACGAATTCGTGATCTCGAACTGGTGCAAATGGTGGCCGATCTGGTGTCGGCGCTGGATGGGGGAGAATCGAGCAGGGTTAGTTCAAGGAATTCCGCGGGCACCGGGTGAGGAGGGGCAAGCACAATGACTTGCGCCATCGACGATGGTCCCGGCATAGCCGGGATCGAGGAGTGGCGCTCGTGACTGTCGTGTTGGTCGATCCTCGCCGCCCGTCGCTGGTTCCGGTGGAAGCCATCGACTTGCTCACCGGCGAGGTCCAGTACACCGAAGAGATGCCGGTCGCGGTGCCCTGGACGCTGCCGGCGGCGCGCCCCGCGCACACCGGGGAGGACGCTCCGGTGCTGCTGTCCTCGGACCCCGAACACCCGTCTGTTCAGGCGCGATTAGCCGCCGGTGAGCGGCTGATCTCCGCGCCCGACCACCAGCCGGGCGAGCGGCTGGTGGACGCGGTCGCGATGATGGACAAGCTGCGAACCGCCGGACCGTGGGAAAGTGAGCAGACTCACGACTCGTTGCGCCGATTCCTGTTGGAAGAGACCTATGAGGTCTTCGACGCGGTCCGCAGCGGCGACGCTGATGCGCTGCGAGAAGAGCTTGGTGACGTGCTGCTGCAGGTGCTCTTCCACGCTCGCATCGCCGAAGACGCGCCACAGCATCCGTTCACCATCGACGATGTCGCCGATGCGCTGGTACGCAAACTGGGCAACCGCGTTCCGGGAGTCCTGGCTGGAGAGCCGATTTCGCTCGATGAACAGTTGGCTCAGTGGGAAGAGCGCAAAGCCCTAGAAAAACGGGCGAAAAAGGCAATATCGTCGGTGTTGGACGATGTGCCTACCGCTCAGCCGGCTTTGGCATTGGCGCATAAGGTGGTTCAGCGCGTCAGCCGGGCCGGGTTACCACCGGACCTGATCCCGGCAGAAATCACGTCGATCGCGGTGACGGCCGATGTTGATGCCGAAAACGCCTTACGCACAGCGGTTTTAGAATTCATCGATACCGTTCGGGGCGCCGAAATGGCGATCGCCGCCGACCGCCGCGGCGAGGATGTCCCCGCGGAGCTCGATGTGGCTCCGGTCGCTGTGATCACCGAGGAGGAGTGGCGCGCTCACTGGCTGCCTGCCGTCGAGGCGCTCGCGGTCGCGGACGAGGCAGACGAGCCCGAGGTGCCGGAACCCCACTCCGAGGACGCCGCCGACGAGCAGGCGGAGGAACCGGAAGAGCCTGGCGTAGAGACCGACACAGCCGATGTCGAATTGTCTGCGGAAGAGCCGGCAGAGAAAGAAGAAGAGCCGGCGGACGATCAGTCGAAAACGACCGAACCCCAATAGCGCGACGAGTTACAGCGCGTTGACGCCAGATGCTACATCCGGAATTCCGGACTCGGCTGGCGATGTCGTGACCCGCGGGGTAATTTCTCAGGTGTTAAGTCTTGGGTGTAAATAGCACGATGTTGCCGCCTGAGTTTGTCCCGCCTGCAAAATAATTCGCTTAGTTCGGCCGCGACCCCGAGTGCATTCGAGGGGTAGCTCGGGTTCGTGGACGACGCTTTCGGGCTTGCGCGCGCGGCAGAGTAAGGCGCTCAAAAGGGCTGCCGCAGAATTGCTCCCGATCAACCCGTGTCGTTTCCGGGAATTCCGCATCGGTGGGGCGTGAGATGATCGATCGCCCCGCTGATCGAACCGAATGCAGGGCTATCGATCACCACATCGGGCGGGAGTGCGTTTTCGTCAGCCTTACCGGGATCGATGTGGCTCGACGCGGCGTTTTGACCTGCGTGGATGACCGCCGGTAAGCTGCACCGTTGGCGTGCGGTACGCCGGGACTCGGGTCAATGTCGGTCGCCGAGATCATCCCTAGCCGTCGACGCCTGACCGGCACCCGGGTCACACCGGGATTCACCCGAGAAGAGAAAGAGTGGTAAGCGCTGTGTCTACCTACGCGCCGAAGGCGGGTGACACCACGCGGGCGTGGTATGTCATCGACGCCACGGACGTGGTGCTCGGCCGCCTTGCCGTCGCGGCAGCCAACCTGCTGCGCGGCAAGCACAAGCCGACATTCGCCCCCAATGTCGACGGTGGCGACTTCGTCATCATCGTCAATGCCGACAAGGTCGCCATGAGCGGCGACAAACTCCACAAGAAGCTGGCCTACCACCACTCGGGTTATCCCGGCGGGCTGCGGACACGCACGATCGGCGAGCTGATGGAGAAGCACCCCGACCGTGTGGTCGAAAAGGCGATCGTCGGCATGCTGCCGAAGAACAAGCTCGGCCGTCAGATCAAGCGCAAGCTGCACGTCTACGCCGGGTCGCAGCACCCGCACACCGCCCAGCAGCCGGTTTCGTTCGAGATCAAGCAGGTGACCCAATGACAACCGAGAGCGCCGAAGCCACTGAAGCCGCTGAAGACGCCGCAGCCGAGACTTCGGAGGCCCCGGCTCCCACGGCCACGCCGCGGGACACCGGTGCCTCATTCGTGATCGAGCGTCCGATCCAAACGGTCGGGCGCCGCAAGGAGGCCGTGGTGCGGGTGCGGCTGGTGCCCGGCACCGGCAAATTCGACCTCGATGGCCGCAGCCTGGAGGCGTACTTCCCCAACAAGGTGCACCAGCAGCTCATCAAGGCGCCGCTGGTGACCGTGGACCGGGTGGAAAGCTTCGACATCTTTGCCCACCTCGATGGCGGCGGTCCGTCCGGCCAGGCCGGTGCGCTGCGGCTGGCCATCGCGAGGGCATTGATCCTGGTCACGCCCGAGGATCGGCCCGCGCTGAAGAAGGCCGGCTTCCTCACCCGTGATCCGCGTGCCACCGAGCGCAAGAAGTACGGCCTGAAGAAGGCCCGCAAGGCGCCGCAGTACAGCAAGCGCTGATCCCGGCGGCGATCACGGCCGGGTGTCAGTTGGGTGGCACTACGGGTAATCGTCTCGTCATGCATGTGCACGGTCGTCAACTGTGAGAGGTTTGTCCGCATGGGTCGACTATTCGGCACCGACGGCGTCCGCGGAATCGCCAATCGAGAGCTCACCGCCGAGCTCGCGCTGGCTCTTGGCGCCGCAGCCGCTCGGCGGCTGACCAGCCCGAATAGCGCACGCCGTCGCGTCGCGGTGATCGGCCGTGATCCGCGGGCCAGCGGCGAGATGCTGGAGGCGGCGGTGATCGCCGGTCTGACCAGCGAAGGCGTGGACGCGCTGCGGGCCGGAGTGCTGCCCACACCGGCGGTGGCCTACTTGACCAGCGCCTATGACGCCAACTTCGGGGTGATGATCTCGGCGTCGCACAACCCGATGCCCGACAACGGCATCAAGATCTTCGGACCGGGCGGCCACAAGCTTGACGACGCCACCGAGGACCAGATCGAGGATCTGGTCGCGGCGGGGCCGGGTTTGCGGCCCGCCGGGCCGGAGATCGGACGGGTGATCGACGCCGAGGACGCGCTGGACCGGTACCTGCGCCAGGTCGGCAAGGCCAGCACCGTCGGGCTCGAGGGTCTGACCGTCGTCGTCGACTGCGCGCATGGCGCGGCCTCGGCGGCTGCACCGCGCGCCTACCGGGCGGCCGGCGCGCGGGTCATCGCGATCCACGCCGAGCCCAACGGGCTCAACATCAACGACCGCTGCGGGTCGACACACCTGGATGCGCTGCGATCAGCGGTCCTCGCCCACGGCGCCGACCTCGGTCTGGCCCACGACGGCGACGCCGACCGGTGCCTGGCGATCGATGCCGCCGGCGAGGTCGTCGACGGCGACGCGATCATGGTGATCCTGGCGCTGGCGATGCAGGAATCCGGTGAACTGGTCGACAACACCTTGGTGGCGACCGTGATGAGCAACCTCGGGCTGCACCTGGCGATGCGTGCGGCCGGGGTGACCGTTCGCACCACCAGCGTCGGCGACCGCTATGTCCTGGAAGAGCTGCGATCCGGTGACTACCGGCTCGGCGGCGAGCAATCCGGTCATATCGTGCTGCCCGGGCTGGCCACCACCGGCGACGGCATCCTCATCGGCCTGCGGCTGATGTCGCGGATGGCGCAGACCGGCTCGTCGCTGACCGGCCTGGCCTCCGCGATGCACACCTTGCCGCAGGTGCTGATCAACGTCGGGGTCGTCGACAAGGCCGCCGCCGTCGCCGCGCCCTCGGTTCGCACGGCGGTTCAGCAGGCCGAGGACGAGCTCGGTGACACCGGGCGAATTCTGTTGCGCCCGTCGGGGACTGAACAGATGATTCGGGTGATGGTGGAAGCCGACGACGAGCGCACCGCCCACCGGATCGCCACCCTCGTCGCGGAGACGGTGCGCGCCCAGCACTGAGCGCCTGATTGCTCGGAACCCCCGGACGGCGCGATGCGTCGAAGCCGGTTATGGGACAACGAAATGCGGTCGTCGACGCTGCGGCATTGCGGACGGTCGCTAACCGGTTCGACGATGCCGCGCAACTCATCGATGGCGCGGTGCGCACTCACTTCGGGAGTTTGGCCTTCGACGGCGCCAGCGCCGGACGGTCGTACATCGGCTACGGCGACGCATTGCGGTTAGCCCTGAATCGGTTGGCCGGTGAGCTGGGGCAATGGGCACGGGCAACTGGCGAGATCGCAACTGTGCTGCGGGCCAGCGCCGACCGCTACAGCGAGGCCGATCTGAACGCCGCAGCGCGGATCAGCTGAGTCGTGGCCCGCGGGGGCATTTGGCGCCGTGACGATGCGGGAGGACAGGGCGATGCAGTTCGATGGTTCTGCAACCGTGGAATTCGCGCCGCCGGCGCGACTGCCCACTACGGTGTTCGAGACAACCGACATCGTCGTCGCCGCCCCGCCGGAAGCGACGCGACCGGCAGGAACGAATCTGATGACCCGGTTTCTGCCGATTGTCATGGCCATCGCGACGGTGGGAATGATGGTTATGATCGTCCTTTCCCGGTCGTCCGTCGCGCGCAATCCGGCATTCATGACGTTTCCGCTGATGATGCTGTTCTCGGCGGTGGCGACGGTGGTGTCCGGTGCGGGTCGGCGGCGCGGCGAGATCAACGCCGAACGCGCCGAGTATCTGCGCTACCTGTCCGACATGCGCGACGCTGTCGTCAAGACTGCTGCGGCACAGCGCTGTTCGCTGACGTGGTGCCATCCGGATCCTGACACGCTGTGGACTTTGGTGGGCGGCTGCCGGATGTGGGAGCGGCGAGTGGCGGACTCGGACTTCTGCCATGTCCGGATCGGTATCGGAACACAGCGTCTTGCCACCCGTTTAGTGCCTCCGCCGATCGGACCGGCGCAGCAACTGGATCCGGTGACTGTGACAGCGTTGCGTCGATTTCTCCAAACGCACTCGACAGTTCCGGATGCGCCAATCGCGATCGATCTGCGCGGACCGCAGGCCGTGACGGTTGGTGGCGACGCGATGTACGCGCGTGCGCTGTTGCGCGCGGTGATTTGTCAACTTGCCGTGTCGCACAGTCCGAGCCTGGTCTTGATTGCCGCCGTGATCGGTAACCGCAACCAAGCCCACTGGGACTGGTTGAAATGGTTGCCGCACAATCAACATCCGCACGCCAACGACCGCCTCGGCTCTGCCCGGATGGTGTACCCATCGCTGGCCGCGGCCCAGAAGGCGCTCGCCGGCTCGTTGGCCGACCGCCTGCCTCAGCTGCTGGTCGTCATCGACAACGAGGACGTCGATGACAGATGCGTGATCGAAAGCGGCACCGGGCAGGTGACTTTGCTGCAGGTCGATACCTGCCGTGACGGTGCGGCAACCACTGGGGTGTTGCGGCTGCGGGTGAGCGAGAATGAGCTGGCGACCGGGCTGTCCGGCCACGACGAAGCGTCCGCACGCCCGGACCAGATGAGTTACCCGGCTGCGCTGGCGTGTGCGCGACGACTGGCCGGGTATCGGGCCAGCGGGCCGGATGCGGTCGGCGCGGCGCCGGGCGACGGTCTGGACTGGCAAAACCTTGTCGGGGTCGGTGATCTCGCGTCCTACGTCCCGACTGATTGGTGGACCAGCACAAGCTCCCGCGCTCGCCTCCGCGTTCCAATCGGCACGACCGCGACGGGCGCGCCCCTCGAACTCGACATCAAGGAGGCCGCGGAGAACGGCATGGGGCCGCACGGGCTCTGCATCGGGGCCACCGGGTCGGGTAAGTCGGAGTTCTTGCGCACTGTGGCTCTCGGGATGATGGCGCGTCATTCACCGGAAGAGCTCAACCTGGCGCTTATTGACTTCAAGGGTGGTGCGACCTTCTCCGGTTTGGAGCCGGCGCCACACGTTGCGGCTGTCATCACCAATCTGTCCGATAAGGCTGCACTCGTCGCTCGTATGCGCGATGCCCTAACCGGTGAAATGAACCGCCGACAGGAAGCGCTGCGCTTGGCAGGCAACCTCGACGGGATTGGCGCTTACGACCGGATGCGGCGTGCTGGCGCCCAGTTGGCTCCCCTTCCGGCGCTGTTCATTATCGTGGACGAATTCTCCGAACTGCTCAGCCAGCACCCGGATTTCGCTGACGTTTTCGTGGCGATCGGTCGACTCGGGCGATCGTTGGGCATGCATCTACTGCTGGCCAGCCAACGTCTCGACGAGGGCAGACTTCGCGGGTTGGAGTCGCATCTGTCCTACCGGGTCTGCCTGAAAACATTGTCGGCGAACGAATCGCGGCTTGTCTTGGGAACATCCGACGCCTATGAACTGCCCAGTGCGCCGGGCGCAGCCTATCTGCGGGTTGGCACGGATGAGTTGATTCGCTTCTGGGCCGCGTATGTTTCGGGACCATCCCGCACGGAAATCCAATGCGTTGCAGAGACGCCCGACTTGCCGGACTGGAGCAATAGCAAGGCGCTTGTCCGATTGTTCACCGCGGGACCGACTGGCCCGGTCATAACGACCGGCGGGGCCGACTCTGATGTCGTTGATCGCCGCACCGTCCTGCAAGTGGTCGTGGATCGGCTGTCCGGGTACGGCCCGCGTGCTCATGAGGTGTGGCTGCCGCCGCTCGCCGCGGCGCCGGCACTGGACACCGTGTTGCGCGACGCCGAATCCATCGGCAAACCCATGCCCACGTTGGCCGTTTCGATCGGTGTCGTCGATCGCCCGTTCGAGCAACGGCGAACGCCGCTTGTCGTCGATTTGTCCGGGGCCGCCGGCAATGTCGCTGTTGTAGGGGCACCGCAATCGGGCAAATCGACAGCTCTGCGCACGTTGATCGCTGCGCTGGCAATCAACCACGATCCGAGCCTGGTGCAGTTCTACTGTCTCGACTTCGGCGGCGGGGTGCTGGCATCGCTACGAGACTGGCCGCACGTCGGTTCGGTCGCCGGCAGAGCGGACCCGCAGTTGGCTCGACGCATGGTCGCCCAGCTCGAAGCGGTTATCCGGTCCCGCGAGACCGTCTTCCGCGACCACGGGATCCAATCGATGGCGCAGTACCGCCTGCTGAAGGCGAGGCGAGATCCCGTATGCGACCGCTTTGGTGACGTCTTCCTGGTTGTTGACGGGTGGGCGACCCTGCGCCGCGAATTCGAAACGATCGAGACATCCATCACCAGCCTTGCTGCGCAGGGACTCTCATTCGGTGTGCATACGGTGATTTCCGCGTCACGATGGGCCGAGATTCGTCCCGCGCTCAAGGATCAAATCGGGACCCGAATCGAATTGCGGCTGGGGGATCCCGCGGATTCCGAACTAGACCGTCGGCGGGCTCAGCAAGTCCCGGAGGGTCAGCCGGGTCGGGGGCTCTCGGACGACGGGCTGCACATGGCGATCGCCCTGCCCCGGGTGGACGGCGAGGGCTCAAGCGCTGACCTGGCCGAGGCCAGTGTGCGACTGGGGCAGATGTTGCGGGGCCGGCATGGCGGATCCGCCGCACCACCGATACCGCTACTGCCCGCCCGCGTCGATCACCACAGCGTGGTTGAGCGAGTGGTCGACGAGCGAGCCGCTGACATCCTAATCGGTCTCGAGGAGAGTGAACTACGGCCAGTAGCAATCGATTTCGCGCAGCATCTCCACGTCCTCATCCTCGGCGACGGCGAATGCGGAAAGACGGCTGCACTGCGCATCATTTGCCGTGAACTGTTGCGGACCACGACCGCCGCCCAGTCCCAGTTGTTCATCGTTGATTTCCGGCGGTCACTGCTCGGCGTCGTCGAGCCCGAGTCCGAACATTTCGGTGGACACCTTGCCTCGGCGGAAGCGGTCGACGCGGTACTACCGCGCCTGGCTGACCGGCTGCGCGGACGGGTGCCGTCTGCTAACGCTACTCCTATTCAAATGCGCACCCGGTCATGGTGGTCAGGCCCCGAGATATATGTCGTGATCGACGATTACGACCTAGTCGCCACCGATCGGAGCAACCCGCTGATGCCGCTTCTGGAATTTCTACCGCATGCCAAAGACCTGGGTTTGCACCTTGTGGTGGCACGTCGCAGCGGCGGCGCCGGCCGCGCCATGTTCGAGCCACTTCTCGCCGGGTTGCGCCATGCCGGCTGTATGGCATTAATCATGAGCGGAAGCCCGGACGAGGGTGTGGTGATCGGGTCGGTGCGCCAGTCGTCGATGCCGCCTGGCCGCGGCACTTTGATCACGCGTCAAGGCAATTCACAGCTGGTGCAGGTTGCCTGGAGCCCGCCGCCGTGAGCACGCACATAGTCGAGGTTGGCCCGAAGGCGATCCGCCAATTATGTTGCAAGGCAGAGACGGTCGCTCAAGACGAAATGGTGAGGGCCGCGTTCGACAGCATCGATGATCCGGTAGCTTTGGTCGACCTGCGTCCGGTCGGTGTCGACGCACTGTGGCGGATGGTGCTGGGCTCGGTGGATTGCGGAAGCCCTGAACGCGCGATCGTCGTTCACCCGTCTTGGTGGGCGTCAACGCGCATCGATGTGGTCCACGCGGCAGCACAGGTGCTCGCCGGTGAGGTTCTCATGCGACCCCGGTCGTGGCTGCTGACCCAGGCGTCCCCGCTCGAATCCCAGCACGCGACGGTGGTTGTAGAAATCGCTGACGAGTTCGTGGTGATCACTGGCACCGCAGTGGTTGCCGAAACCCGTCGCCGAGAACCTCGGAGCGTCGCTGAGGCGGTCGTGCGTTCCATCTTCGAGGCGACATCGGACACGACCGCGGCGGTGGTGATTGACGCGCCGAGCACGGTAGGCGGGGCCGGCGCGCTGGCGGCGATGATCGCTGATGCCTTACACAATTGCGGCGGGATCGGCGCGATACAAGTCGACGATGTCCGGTTGAAAAGACTTGCCGCAGAGATAATTCAGGGGACCGGCAACACTTGCGCGTCGCACTCCACCGAAGCGGCGTGGCGTGACCATCGTCGTCCCTGGAAGCTGGCGCTGGCTCTGCTGCTGATCGTCACGGTGCTTGGGGCACTCGCGTCGGCCCGTCGCGGGGCGCCCGCGGGCGGCGGCGTTTCGACAACGTTTCTGGTGGAAGGTCGCGTGGCTCTCGAGGTTCCCGCCCAATGGCCGACGCAGCGCGTCGTCGCCGGACCCGGTTCGGCGCGCGTGCAGATCACGTCACCGTCAGATCCCGAAATGGCGCTGCACGTGACGCAATCGCGGATTGCCACAGCGGCTTTGAGCGCCACCGCCGAGTTTCTGAAGCAGGCGATCGACGGCGAGCCAACCGGCGTGTTCGTCGACTTCAATCCGGCTGGCGACAGTGCCGGCCGCCCGGCGGTGACCTATCGGGAGGTCCGCTCCAGCCACGACATCCGATGGGCTGTGTTGGTCGACAAGGCCGTCCGGATCAGCATTGGATGTCAAAGCCGCCACGGATACGAGGACGCGATGCGGCAGGTATGCGAGTTAGCGGTCCGGTCGGCTCGGGCATTGAGCTGAGTTATGGGTCAGCCGAATAGCGGGAACCGGAATGGGCCCGCGCGAGTCCTATATGTCGTTGGCGCGGTGAGGTCCGCGACCGTCGGGCGAAGGGGGACATGTGAGCGCACCGGCAGGTGGCAACACGCTCAGCACCGATTTTGATCTGATGCGCTCGGTTGCGCGGGTGATCGAAACCCGCAACGAAGAGATCCGGACGACGCTGCAGGCATTCATCGGCCGGATGAGCAGTGTGCCGCCGTCGGTATGGGGTGGCGCCGCGGCAGCGCGCTTCAAGGACGTGGTGCAACGGTGGAACGCGGAGTCGATGAAACTTCACGATGCCCTTCACAACATTGCGGAGACGATTCGCTATAACGAAGTCGCGCTGCGCGAGGCGGCCGACAACCATGCGCGCCGCATCGGCACCGCCGCCGGGAATTTGTGAGGCCGCCGCCCATGGACCCGCGATTGTCGTACAACTTCGACGAGATCGAATGCTCGGTTCGCCAGGAGATCCACACCACCTCGGCCCGCTTCAACGCCGCGTTGCAGGATTTGAAGTCGCAAGTTGCGCCGCTGCGAGAACTGTGGACCCGAGAAGCCGGAGCTGCTTACGAGCTCGAGCAGCTGAAGTGGCATCAGGCGGCCAGTGCGCTCAACGAAATCCTGGTCGACCTCGGAAACGCGGTGCGTGACGGCGCCGAGGATGTCGCGGCCGCCGATCACCGTGCCGCGGGGGTGTGGGCACGCTAGCCGCGGCAAGCGCATGAAGACTCTGCGCGGTCCTGACGGAGGGAGAGGCCGCGGGACCGCGCAGTCATTACCAGCAGCGGCCGTATGGCGCCGGACGGCGTCACCGCAAACATGAGCTTCTTGCCCTCAGACCACAGCTACGGCGAGATCTACCTCTACGGCCGATGCCGGAACACGACCGATCACCACAACGACGGCACGACGAACGCCACAAACATCACCGACCAGCTACAACCGCGCTGATCGAGCTACGCGATCGGCGGTCATCTGCCAGCTGCTGGAGTGGTCCGCCTCGCCCCCGACACGCCCGGCGGGGCGTCCAAACCGGCCGGTCGATTGCGGCTGTGTCGCATATTATTATGGCCGGACAGCGGCGGTCTGCCACACCGGCGGCGCCGAGGGGCGGCCGACCTACTCGATTCGCGTGGGACCATGGTCGGGTAATCGTGTGTAGGGGAGTGTTGTGTCGCCGGTCCGTTGGCTACGGGCATTCGCCGTCGTAGGTGTGACGGCGCTGCTCTTGGCATCGAGTTGTAGCTGGCAGCTCGGCCCCTACATTCCCAAGGGCGTACCGCCGCCCCCCGGGGATCCGGTGCCGCAGGTCGACACCCACGCCAAAGGCCGGCCCGCTGACCAGCTGCAGGGGTGGGCGGGCGCCCGTGCTTCGGCCCTGAACATCCCGGTCACCGCGCTGGAGGCCTACGGCTACGCCGCGCGGGTCGCCGAGGTGGAAAACCCCAACTGCCACATCGCGTGGACCACGCTGGCCGGTATCGGCCAGATCGAGAGCCACCACGGCACCTACCACGGCGCGACGCTGTATCCCAACGGAGATGTGCGTCCGCCGATCAGGGGTGTGGTGCTCGACGGGTCCAACGGCACCTTGCACATCGTCGACAGCGCGGCGGGCGGCATGGACGGCAGCCCCAACGGCGTGCGGGCCATGGGGCCGATGCAGTTTATCCCGGAGACGTGGCGGGAATACGGGGTGGACGCCAACAACGACGGCGTGGTCAGCGTGGACAACATCGACGACGCCGCGTTGTCAGCCGCGGGTTATCTGTGTTGGCGCGGGAAGGATCTGGCCACCCCGCGAGGGTGGATAACGGCGCTGTGGGCGTACAACAACTCCGACGTGTATGCCCGCGCCGTGCGCGACTGGGCTACCGCCTATGCCGCGGGTCACCCGCTCTGAGCAGGCTCTAGGCTACTGATGGCAATGACCGAGCCGTGACGACGCAAGGAGAACTCAGTGCCGATTATCGAGCAGGTCGGAGCCCGCGAGATCCTCGATTCGCGCGGCAATCCGACGGTCGAGGTCGAGGTGGCCCTCATCGACGGGACGTTCGCGCGCGCCGCGGTGCCCGCCGGTGCGTCGACCGGCGAGCACGAGGCCGTCGAGCTGCGTGACGGCGGCGACCGCTACGGCGGCAAGGGCGTGAAGAAGGCGGTGCAGGCCGTGCTCGACGAGATCGCACCGGCCGTCATCGGGCTGAACGCCGACGATCAGCGGCTGGTCGACCAGGCGCTGCTGGACCTCGACGGCACCCCGGACAAGTCCCGGTTGGGCGCCAACTCGATCCTCGGGGTGTCCCTGGCGGTCGCCAAGGCGGCCGCCGATTCCGCCGAGTTGCCGCTGTTCCGCTATCTCGGCGGCCCCAATGCGCACATCCTGCCGGTGCCGATGATGAACATCCTCAACGGCGGCGCGCACGCGGACACCGCCGTCGACATCCAGGAGTTCATGGTGGCCCCGATCGGGGCGCCGAGCTTCTCCGAGGCGCTGCGCTGGGGCGCCGAGGTCTACCACGCTCTCAAGGCGGAGTTGAAGAAGCAGGGCCTCTCGACCGGCCTCGGCGACGAAGGCGGCTTTGCTCCCGACGTGCCCGGGACCAAGGCCGCGCTGGACGTGATCAGCCTGGCCATCGGGTCGGCGGGATTCAAGGTCGGCACCGATATTGCGCTGGCGCTGGACGCCGCAGCCACCGAGTTCTATTCCGACGGCAAGGGATACGCCTTCGAGAACAAGACACTGAGCGCTGATCAGATGACGCAGTTCTACACCGAGCTGCTTGATTCGTACCCGCTGGTTTCGCTGGAAGACCCACTGGCCGAAGATGATTGGGACGGATGGGTAGCCCTGACCTCGTCGATCGGGGACCGGGTGCAGATCGTCGGCGACGATCTCTTCGTCACCAATCCCGAACGGCTGGAGGAAGGCATCGATCGGGGCGCGGCAAATGCGTTGCTGGTCAAGGTCAACCAGATCGGCACGTTGACCGAGACGCTCGACGCCGTCGCGCTGGCGCACCACAGCGGCTACCGGACGATGATGAGCCACCGCAGCGGCGAGACCGAGGACACCACGATCGCCGACCTGGCGGTGGCCGTCGGGAGCGGGCAGATCAAGACCGGCGCACCGGCGCGCAGCGAACGCGTCGCCAAATTCAACCAGCTGCTTCGGATCGAAGAAGCGCTCGGCGACGCCGCCCGCTACGCCGGTGATCTGGCCTTTCCCCGATTCGCGCCGGAAGCCGGCTAGCGGGCCGCAATCATGCCCGAATCGAAACGGCCAGACCCGAAGCGGCGCTCACCGGCCTCGCGTCCGGGCCGCGCCGGCGATTCGAAGCAGGGCCGGCCGCGCAAGTCGCCGGCAGCGCGTCAGGGCCCGAATGCACCGCGCGCCATGCCGGAGGCCGTCGAACCGATCAAACGCGCGATCGTCGAATCGGCCGAGCAACGGTCCGAGCAACGGCTCGGCCTGACCGCGCGGCGGGCTGCGATCCTGGCGGCAGTTGTCTGCGTGCTGACGCTCACCATCGCCGGGCCAGTGCGCACCTATTTCGCGGAGCGCACCGAGATGAAGCAGCTGGCTGCCTCCGAAGCCGCTCTGCGGCAACAGATCGCCGACCTCCAGCAACAGAAGGTCAAGCTCGCTGACCCGGCTTACATCGCGGCGCAAGCCCGAGATCGTCTGGGCTTCGTGATGCCGGGCGACATCCCGTACCAGGTCCAACTGCCCCCGTCGGCGGCCCTGCCCGCAGGTCCGGGGGCCCAGCAGGCGCCTACGGCCACCAACGACCCGTGGTACACGTCGCTGTGGCACACCATCGCCGATACCCCGCACGGCCCGCCGACACCCGCCCCGCAGGCACCCGCTCCGCCGCCGCCGGCGGCGCCCGGCTCACCGAGTCCGCTGCCGCCCGGTGGTTGATCGTGCCGACCTCGATGCGGTGGCCCGCCAACTCGGCCGCGAGCCGCGTGGAGTGCTTCAGATCGCCTACCGGTGTCCCAACGGTGAGCCCGGCGTGGTGAAGACCGCGCCGAAACTTCCTGATGGAACGCCATTTCCGACCTTGTACTACCTGACACATCCGGTGCTCACCGCTGCGGCGAGCAGACTGGAGACAACCGGGATGATGGCCGAGATGACGCAGCGGCTGCGGTGTGACCCCGAACTGGCTGCCGGGTATCGACGGGCCCACGAGTCATACCTGGCTGAGCGGGATGCCATCGAGCCACTGGGGACGACGTTTTCGGCCGGTGGCATGCCGCACCGGGTCAAGTGCCTGCACGTGCTGATCGCACACTCGCTGGCCAAGGGGCGGGGCGTGAATCCGCTTGGCGACGAGGCGTTGGCGGTGCTGGCGGTCGAGCCGTCAATGGCCGGGATCTTGACGCCGGGAGAGTGGACTTGACGCGCGTCGCGACGATGCAGTGGGGGCACCCCCAGCCGCGCAGCGGCGAGGGGGACGAAGCGATGAGGAGGAGCGGCGCATATGAGCAGGGTTGGGGCAATCGACTGCGGTACCAATTCAATTCGGCTGCTGATCGCCGACACGGATGACGGGAAACTGCGCGACGTGCACCGCGAGATGCGCATCGTGCGGCTCGGCCAGGGCGTCGACGCGACTGGTCAGTTCGCTCCGGATGCATTGCAGCGCACCCGCGTTGCGCTCGTCGACTACGCCGCCCTGTGCGCGGCTGACGGCGTTGACCGGATCCGCATGGTCGCCACCTCAGCCACCCGCGACGCCGGCAACCGGGACGTCTTCTTCGCGATGACCGCCGATGTGCTGGGCGCCGTGGTCGACGGCTCGGTCGCCGAGGTAATCACCGGCGCTGAAGAAGCCTCGCTGTCGTTCCGCGGAGCAGTGAACGAATTGGACTTCACTGCAGCGCCTTTCGTCATCGTTGACTTGGGCGGTGGGTCGACCGAGATCGTCCTCGGCTCAGATACAGTCGAGGCGAGCTTCTCGGCCGACATCGGCTGCGTACGGCTGACCGAGCGCTGTCTGCATTCCGATCCGCCAACAGCTGCCGAGGCGGCGGCGGCCCGCGAGGTGGTTCGCGAACGGCTGGGCGAGGCACTGCGCGTCGTTCCGGTGGAACGGGCCCGCACCTGGGTGGGCGTAGCCGGCACGATGACGACGATCGCGGCGCTCGCGCAGAACATGACGACCTATGACTCTGCGGCCATTCATCTTTCGCGGGTGGGGATGGACCGGCTCCTCACCGTGTGTGACGGGCTGATCGGCATGTCTCGGGCGCAGCGCACTGCGCTCGGGCCGATGCATGAAGGACGAGCCGACGTGATCGGTGGCGGTGCGATCGTGATCGAGGAATTGGCGCTCGCGTTGCACGAGCGGGCCGGCATCGACGCGCTGACCGTCAGCGAGCACGACATCCTGGACGGCATTGCGCTGTCGATCGCCGACTGATTATCCCAACGGGCGGTGCCTGACCGAGATTTCCAGCAAGCGCTTCTTCTGCTCCCTGTACTCTTCCTCGGTCAGATATCCCTGAGCACGCTGCTTCGCGATATCCCGTATCGCGGCCGCGACTCCGGTGACGACCGTCCGGGGCGCGGGTTTCACTTCGGGCTCAACGTTATCCGCCGTGCCCGCAACACGGGGGGTCAGGCGTGCGTGGGTCACCGCCTTGCCGCTGTCCCGGCCGGCGTCATCAGCCGGCGGGCCGGCCATGGCTTGCCCGGCCATACCCCCCAGCCCCATCTGGTTGAACGTGTTCGCCGAGTCCTCCAACGGCGCCGCCGCAGCGGCGCCGGCGTCGGTGATCGGCGACGTCATTGCGACGGAACGTATTTCGGGCGCCTCGACGGTCCACCCCCGTGGCACCGACAATCCGCCGACCATGTTGGCCCCGCCCATGCCCCCCGACACCGGCACGGTGCCCGGGGGCAGGTTCGACAGAGTCGCCGGAAACGGTATTAGCGGCGACGGCCCAACGTCCGGCCAGCCCACCTCGCCATTCCAACCACTGACGAGGGCGTCGGTGTTGTAACCGGTTAGAGTGCCGCCAATCCCGAACGGAAGATCCACTGTCGCCAGGGTGCCCAACCCCACGTCCGGAACGGTACTCAAAGCGCCTGGTGTGGTGACAAAGATTGTTATCAAGTTGCTCAACACGTTGAGGATGTCCAAGAGGGAAGTCGACTGGGCCGACGTTGAGGCGCTCGTCAGCGCGTTGGGTACCGCGGACAACGCCTGTGGGACATTCGACACGATGCTTTGGGCATTGCCGGCGGGGGTGGTCATCGCTTGTCCGACCGCAGCTGCCTGGCTGGCCGTCCCGCCCGGATCGGTGTTCTGGTGCGGTGAGGTAAACGGGGTGAGCGCCGTCGCGGCTGCCGACGAACCCGCGTAGCCGTACATCGCGACGGCGTCCTGCGCCCACATCTCGGCGTACTGCGCCTCGGTGGCCGCGATCGCCGGTGTAGTGATCCCCAGAAAGTTCGTCGCCACCAGCACCGCCAGCAGGCTGCGGTTGGCGGCGATCTCCGGCGGAGGCACCGTCATGGCAAACGCCGCCTCGTAACCGGCGGCCGCCGCCCTAGCTTGGGCGGCGGTCTCTTCGGCCTGCGCAGCGGTGGCGCTCAGCCATTCCACATAGGCCCCGGCCGCTGCACCCATTGCCGTGGACGACGGACCCGACCATGCCCCAGAAGTCAGCTCGGAGACCACCGACTGATATGCGCTGGCCGCCGTATACAGCTCGTCGGCCAAGCTGCCCCAAGCCTGCGCAGCGGCCATCATCGGCCCCGATCCCGGACCGGTATACATCCGGCCGGAGTTGATCTCCGGCGGATAAATCCCGAAATCCATTGCTGCGCATTCCTCTTCCAGGCAACCGGCGCATACGCCGCACAGCGGCGAGCGGCTCAGCGACCGAGCAGGCGGTTCTTCTGCTCGGTGTATTCGTCGTCGGTTAGAATTCCCTCGTCCCGGAGCTTGGCGAACTCGCGTAGCTCGGCCGCGACTCCGGTGACGACGGCCCGAGGTTTGTCTTGCGGCGCTGCGTCTTTATCAGCAGTTGCCGCACTGTCTTTGGTGGTCGCCGCAGCTCCGGCGCGCGCTGCCGCAGGTGCGCCTTTAGCCGCCTTGCCGACACCCCGGCTAACGCCGGTGCCGACGGTGCCGGCCATGGCCCGCCCGGCCATACCCGCGAGTGCCATCTCGCTGAGCGTGGTTCCTGAACCGCCTTCCGCAGGCCCCCCGGCGCTGGCGGTGGCCGTGGTTTCCGGCAGCGTCGGCAGCGTATACGAGATGGGCTTTACCGCCGGGGTGGCGACGGTCCACGTCGGCGGCACGGACAACGCTCCAACCGTATTGGCCTCGCCCAGTCCGGCCGAAAGGCTCGGCGGCGGCAGCGTGCCCGCGCGCAGGTTCAGGAGCGGCGCCGGGAACGGTTTCACCGGCGCGGGCCCGGTTTCCGGCCAGCTCTGTTCCCCGTTCCAGCCGCTGACGATGTCATCGGTGTGGACACCGGTGCCATAACCGCCGATGTCGAAGGGAAGGGACACGATCCCCAGAGTGCCCAGTGGCACAGAGACAAAAATGCTTGCCAAGTTGGCTGGCAGGTCGAGGAAAATGGAGATCAGGTCGCTGATCAGGTCCAGAATGTCCAACGGAGTCGTCTGGGCCGAGGTTGCCGCGCTCGTCAGCGCGTTGGGTACGGACGAAAACGCTTGTTGAATCGACGAGACGGTGCTCTGCACGTTGCCGGCCGAGGTGCCGGCGGCCTGGCTGGCCGCGGCTGCCTGGCCGGCTGACCCGCCCGGGTTGGTGTTCTGCTGTGGAGGGCTGAACGGTGTGAGCGTTGTCGCGGATGCTGACGAAGCTGCATAGCCGTACATCGCCGCTGCGTCCTGGGCCCACATCTCCGCGTACTGCGCCTCGTTGGCCGCGATCGCCTGCGTGTTCCGGCCGAACAGGTTCGTCG
>JAFAID010000288.1 GCA_019236925.1 Mycobacterium sp.
AGCGAGTCGATCTGCTGCGCCATCTTGACCATGTCGAGGGTGGTCACACCCAGGATCTGGGTTTCGCCGCGCTCGAACAGCGCGCTGCCATGTGCGCGTGGCACCACAGCGACTTCCGCTGAGAGCGCGCGGATGTCGGTGATGCCACGGCCGTCGATGCGGAAGTGGTCGCTCAGGATGCGCTGTCGCACCAGCTTCTTGGTCAGCGCGCGGAACGCCGCCCCAACCTCTTTCTCCCGGCCGGCGTAGGTGTCGGCGAGCCGCTCGAGCACCTCGGCCTTGATCTCGTCGGTGCGGGTGTTGCGTTCGTTCTTGTCGGAGATGGTCAGCGCGGCGGACAGCTCGTCGGTGGCCACCGAGGACACCGAGTAGTACACGTCGTCGCCGTAGTCGGGGAACAGCGGGTACTCGCTGGTCGGCTTGGCGGCTGCATCAGCCAGCTCCTGCTGGGCGGCGCACAACGCTGCGATGAACGGCTTGGCGGCCTCCAGGCCTTGCGCCACAACGGCTTCGGTCGGCGCCTGGGCGCCGCCCGCGACGAGTTCGATGACTTTGTCGGTCGCCTCGGCTTCGACCATCATGATGGCCACGTCGGCGTTCTCGCCGGTCCCGGACACCACCCGCCCGGCCACCACCATGTCGAACACCGCCCGCTCGATCTGCTCGACCGTCGGAAAGGCCACCCAGGTGCCGTCGATCAGCGCCACCCGGACGCCGCCGACCGGGCCGGAGAACGGCAGGCCACCCAGCTGGGTGGAGGCGGAAGCGGCGTTGATGGCCAGTACGTCGTAGAGCTCGTTGGGATCCAGGCTCAGGATCGTCACCACGACCTGGATCTCGTTGCGCAACCCGTCGACGAACGACGGACGAAGCGGCCGGTCGATGAGCCGGCAGGTCAGGATCGCGTCGGTGGACGGCCGGCCCTCGCGGCGGAAGAACGAGCCGGGGATGCGACCGGCGGCGTACATCCGCTCCTCGACGTCAACGGTCAGCGGGAAGAAGTCGAACTGATCTTTGGGGTTCTTGCCGACCGTGGTGGCCGACAGCAGCATGTTCTCGTCGTCGAGGTAGGCGACGACGGCGCCGGCGGCTTGCAGAGCCAACCGGCCGGTCTCAAATCGGATGGTGCGGGTGCCGAAGCTCCCGTTGTCGATGACGGCGGTCGACTCGAACACGCCTTGGTCAATTTCAGCTACAGACATGGGCGTCCGTGCGGCCTCTCTACAGTTATTCAGCTGTTTCGCGTCGTCACAGACAACCCAGATAGGCCAGGATGACCTGGAAGCTTCAGCGCCTGAGTGCGGCTACGGCCGTCGATCGAAGCGGCCGACCTGCCCCACTTCTGGGGAGCCCGGCAGCCACTACCGAAGACCGCCCGATACAGACTTGGCCTTTCCTGTTTGGTCGCCTGCGACGCGCTGGGACGGCGCGCGGATTGCGCAACCGCACCACTGTCTGGGCCCGATCGGGCCCAGAACGCCCTCACTCTACACGGCTACCTGGCCGTTCCTGTTGGTGTGCGGCGGCAAGCGTCGCGGTGAGCAGGTCGGCGATGCCGACGGCTCGATGTTGGCCGGTTCGTGCCAGGGCTCGCTGTGCGCCCAGCGCGGTCTGCCAGTGCTCATACCGGTAGAGGTCTGCATGTTCGTTGTCCCCTGTGCCACAGCCGAGCCAGATGCGGTGCCACGCCGATAATCTAGTCTGTTCGCGTGGCGGCTCGTCGCCTGCGAGCGACAAAGGTATTGCCACCACGTGCTCGGCGTGGTGGGAACGTTGAATTCGCACCGCAGTTAGAGGAGGAAGGACGCAATGAGGCGCGTGGCTAGGTATCTCAGCGTGGCCGCCACGGTGGCCCTCGCCGGCTGCGGCGCGTCGAAAACCGGCACAACTGCCACGACCGCGACGACCGGTGCACCGGTTGCGTCTGTATCCCCGTGTGCTACCGCCCAGTTGGCGGCCAGCCTGGGCCAGTCCAACGGAGCCGCCGGCACCATCTACTATCCGCTTAACCTGCGCAACACCAGCAGCTCAACGTGCACCATCGAGGGCTATGCGGCCGTCTCGTTCGTCGCTGGCGCCGACGGTCACCAGGTCGGCCAGGCCGCCAAGCAGGACGCCGGCTCCACTGCCACCGTCACGCTATCACCAGGCCAGACGGCCTCAGCCAGACTTGGAATCGTGGCGGCCGGAAACTTCCCCCCCGACTGCACTATGACTGCGGTCAGCGGCCTGCGAGTGTTCCCGCCGGGTCAGGGTGCTTCCCTCGTGGTCGGTCACGAGGACACCGCATGCGCTGATCCGAAGTACACCACCTTGCATGTCGGCCCGTTGGGGAACGCCTAGCCGGGCAGGAGGCGACCAGAACCTCCTTGGCCGCCACCGAAAAGCAATACATCGACGGCCAAGCACGCCCCCGCTAAACACCGGGCTACCCCGGCGACCAACGGGATGGGCTAACCCC
>JAFAID010000355.1 GCA_019236925.1 Mycobacterium sp.
CAGCCCGAGGCCGTGCGTGAGGTTGGCACCCAGCCAGGCGCGCCACATCGTTTGGGCCTCGGGCGCCGGGGCCATCACCGCCACGCCGGTGTCCTTGAGGGCCGGGATGAGGCCCACGTCGATCGGCTTGAAGTACCTCGGGTGGCGACCCTGAGCGATCTGCCCCTCTGCCACGCTCATCCTTCATCCCTCCGTTCGGTAGCTCCGTGTGGATCGCTTGGCGGTTCGCGTCGACCGATGTGACATGGTTGTCGATATAGGGCAGTCGTTCTATATAGAGGGACCATACTAGATCATGGCGCCACCGCGCAAGCACGCGACTGCGATTTGGCGGGCGAATTCGTAAGGTGTAAAGATCTACAACCGCATACGCCATCGCGGCGATCGCGGCAGCGGAGTTCGCCGCGATCCCGGAAGCCGTAAGCTCAGACATCGCCGATGGGTACCGTGCTGATACCGATTCCCGATCGCGACTTCGACCCGACCGAAGTCGCGATCAGTTGGCAGGTTCTGCGCGCCAACGGTCACCGCGTTGTCTTCGCCACCGAAAGCGGCAGCCCTGGGGTGGCCGACGACATCATGGTCACCGGCCGAGGCTTGGACGTCTGGTCTGCGGTACCCCTGTTGGGCGCCATCACGATCGTGGGTCGAATGCTGCGGGCCAACAAGGACGCCCGCTGCGCCTATCACGACATGCTGGGCTCGGCGGAGTATCAGCATCCGTCTAGCTGGGCGGAAACCACCCTCGACGGCATCGACGGGTTGCTGTTGCCCGGCGGCCATCGTGCCCGCGGAATGCGCTCGTATATCGATAGCGACACGCTGCACCTCCTCGTCGTCGACGCCTTTGCCCGCGGGCTGGTCGTAGCCGCGATCTGTCACGGTGTGCTGCTCGCCGCCCGCAGCGTCGACCCGACCACCGGTCACTCGGTGCTGTACGGACGCCGGACCACGGCGCTGACGTGGGCGCTGGAGCGCACCGCCTGGCGTCTCACCCGGATCACCCGGTTCTGGAACCCGGACTACTACCGCACCTATACCGAGGAGCCCGGCCAGCCCGCCGGATACATGTCTGTGCAGTCCGAAGTCACTCGCGCGCTGAACAATCCGGCGGACTTCTGTGACGTCGAACGCGGCTCGCCGCATTGGCGGATGAAGACCTCGGGAATGGTGCGTGACACCTCAACCGACTCGCGGCCCGCATTCGTCGTCGACGACGGCGGCTACGTGTCTGCGCGCTGGCCCGGCGATACGCACACCTTCGCAACTGTGTTGTCGCAGAAGCTTTGACGTCCGCGCGCACTCGGCGATACGGAAGTCGTTAACGTGGAATGATCTTTGAGTTGAAGCCACGCCGCAGTCGCTTGGGACGGTTATGACCGATTTGCTTGATCTTTTCCATCAGTTGGTGCGCTTTGAAACCGAGCTATGGAACGCCGTCGATGCTCGGCTGCGTGACGACTTCGACCTGCCACTGAGCAGGTTGGAGCCAATACAGGTCATCGCGCGTCACCCGTCGTGCCGGGTGAACGACATCGCCGAGGAACTGTCGATAACAATCGGCGGAACCAGCAAGCTTGTCGACCGCATCGAAGCCGCGGGGTACTGCATTCGCCGCGCCAATCCCGACGACGGCCGGTCTTCGGTCATCGAGCTCACCGCGGCTGGACGGCGAGTCCTGGCAAAGGCCGCCAAGGCTTTTGAGGACGAACTGGAGACCCGCATTGGGTCGACGGTCTCGGCGCGCTCGTTGCAGCAGTTGTACTCGAGCATCGTCAAGCTGCGCGCCGCGAACGCGAGCGTCGACGACGGGCAACGCAGTGCCTGAGGCCGCTCTGGGCACACCGCCCAATCAGTATTATCATTCCATGGAATGCATATTCTGCGACGGCGGGTGCAGATTGACGTGTGGAGGTGCCCAAGTGATAGCGGCGTGGTACGACCGGCAGGGTCCTGCCGATGAGGTGCTGCAGGTCGGAGAGATGCCGGACCCCGAACCGGGACCGGGTGAGGTCAGGGTCCGACTCAGACTGTCCGGTATCAATCCAGGGGACACAAAGAAGCGCACCGCCTGGCAAAGCTCGCCTATGCTCTACCCGCGGATCATCCCGCACAGTGATGGTGCCGGCGTCATCGATGCCGTCGGCGAGGGCGTGGACAGCAACCGGATTGGGCAACGGGTATGGACCTACGGCGCCCAGTCTTACCGGCCGTTCGGGACCGCAGCTCAGTTGACTTGCGTACCAGAGCCGCAGGCGGTTCCGCTTCCGGATGACGTCTCCGACGAGATCGGCGCTTGTCTCGCTATTCCGGGCATTACCGCGCACCGGGCCGTGTTCAGCGACGGGGCGGTCGCGGGCAAGACGATCCTGGTGCACGGGGTACTGGGCTCGGTGAGCTCGCTGGCCGCTCAGCTGGCGCACTGGGCGGGAGCCACTGTGATCGGCACGGTGGTCCGCAGCGGCGACCTCGAAAAGGTTGACAGCTCTGTGGTTTCGCACCCGATTGCGCTGGACGACACTGATCCCGCAGCCGCCATCCGTGAACATGCGCCCGACGGGGTGGACCGCATCGTGGATGTGGCCTTCGCCGACAACGCTGACCTGGACGCGGCGGTGGTGGCCAACGGGGCCGTGATTGCGGCCTATGCGAGCCGCGTCGACCGACCCGAATTACCTTTTTGGCCACTGCTTTTCGCGAACGTCACGCTGCGGCTGCTCGGCAGCGACGACTTCTCGCCTGAAGCGAAGCAGCAGGCGGGGAGGGATCTGAGCGCGGCAGCCGAAGTCGGTGCGTTGAGAATTCCGGTGGCACCCGCTCACCCGCTTGCCGAGATCGCCGCGGCGCACGACCATGTCGACAACGGACCCCGCAACGGCCGCGTGGTGCTGGCCATCCCGAGCTGAATCTCGCGAATCAGTGCGCCTGCTGCGGTAGGCGGAGGCCTTCGTGACGAAGCCCATTCCGTCGGCGCAAATTTTTTGGTGTGCGCGCTCGTCGGCCGCATATGCTAATCGGGCGACTCACATCGGGTTTGGAGGGTCGCGCGGTGAAACTTCGACAAACTGTTCTGCGATCGGCGGCCGCTCTGGTAGTGGTGGGCATGATTTCTGACTGCTCGCCCAACCGGTCAACGGGTCCGGCCACGTCCTGTCGCCTGCGGTCTGAGCAGAACTTACGCTGCGGCTACTCGTCGTAGGTGACTTCGACCGAATCGGTTTCCGGGTGCGACTGGCAGGCCAGGATCAGCCCGTCGTCGAGATCCTGCTGCTCCAAGACGTCGTTGACCTCCATGTTCACCTTGCCGCTGCGCAGGGTGGTGGCGCAGGCGCCGCAGTGGCCCTCGCGGCAGGAGAACGGCGCGTCCAGGCCGGCGTCCAGCAGCACGTCGAGCAGCTTGGCGCTGCGCGGCCACGACACCGTGTGGGTCTGCCCGTCCAGCTCGACCACCGCGGTGGCCGGCGGTTCGTCGCCGGTGTCCTCGATCTTCACGGCGGCGAACGGATCGGTGTCCAGCGACTTGAACACTTCGATATGTATTTGCTGCGCAGGCACATTCAGGGTTTCGAGGGCCTCACGCGCTGCCGCCATGAACGGCCCGGGTCCGCAGATGAACGCTTGCCGGTCGGTGAAGGGGGCCGCCAGTTGTGCCAGCGCGGTGGCCGGCGGCAGCCCCTGCAGCGACTCCAGCCAATGCACCACGGTCAGCCGGTCGGGGTATTTCGCGGCGAGTTCGCGCAGGGCGTCGCCGAAGATCACCGAGCGGTCGTCGCGGTTGGCGTAGAGCAACACCACTTGCCCGCTGCCCTCGGACAGCGCCGATTTGCAGATCGACATCACCGGGGTGATCCCGCTGCCGGCGGCCAGCAGCAGGAAGTCGTCGTCGAGCGTCTTGGGCACGAAGGTGCCCGATGGGGCCAGCACGTGAATCCGCATACCGGCATGGGCGTGGTCGCACAGCCAGTTCGACGCGTACCCGTCGGCAGTCCGCTTGACGGTGACGGTCAGCACGTCGTCGGTGAACGGCGAGCTGCACAGTGAATAGCAGCGCGCGACCGATCCGGTGCGATCGCTGGGGATCCGCAGCGTCAAAAACTGCCCGGGCGCATACCGCAGCCGGTCAGCAGGAACCTCCACACCGTCGGGCACGGCAAAGACCAGCGACCGCGCGTCCTCGGTCTCGGCGAGCACATCGGCGATCTGTAGTTCCAGGACGTGGCTGCCAAGTGGTTCGTCGGGAATTGTGTCCGTCACAACCCCGCCCTTCCTTCTGTCATAACTAGAACAGGTTACAGAAACTTGGATCGGTATCGCTACCAGCCGCAGGAATAGCCTGCTCGACACAAATCGGAACGTGTTCTAGTCTCTGTCTAAGTAAGCCACCTATGGAGGAACCCGTGACGTCCATTGAACAACGTGACGCCCAGTCGGTCCTAGACGGCATCGACGAACTGCTGCCCAA
>JAFAID010000035.1 GCA_019236925.1 Mycobacterium sp.
CGATCCTGGTGCTGCTGGCCGAGCGACCGATGCACGGCTACGAGATGATCCAGGAGATCGCTGAGCGCAGCCAGGACCTGTGGCGACCCAGCCCCGGCTCGGTCTACCCGACCCTGCAACTGCTGGTTGACGAGGGGCTGATTACCGCCTCGGAAACCGAAGGCAGCAAAAAGCTCTTCGAGCTGACCGACGCCGGCAAAGCTGCCGCGGAGAAGGTCGAGACACCGCCGTGGGACGAGATCGCCGAAGGTGTCGACCCCGTCCATCTGAACCTGCGGGCGGCCGTCGGGCAACTGTTCGGCGCGGTCGCGCAATCCGCGCACGCCGCCAATGCTGAGCAGCAGCAACGCATCATCGAGATCGTCAACAACGCCCGTCGCGAGATCTACACGATCCTCGGCGAAGACGACTGATCGAGCTGTTCAAACTGTGACGGTGGGGACCAGAGATTTCTGGTCCCCACCGGGCTTTCCTAGCGGGCCAGCCGCCAAAATCAGGACACCTCAACCCAATCCAGGGTGCGCTGCACGGCTTTGCGCCAGCCCGCGTATCCGCCAGCCCGCTCCTCATCGCTCCAGCGTGGCGTCCACCGCTTGCCCTCTTGCCAATTACTCCGCAGCTCGTTCGGGTCGGCCCAGTAGCCGACTGCCAGGCCCGCCGCGTACGCCGCGCCCAACGCGGTGGTCTCCGCGACCACCGGCCGCACCACGTCGACGCCCAGTACGTCGGCCTGGATCTGCATGCACAACTCGTTGGCGGTGATCCCGCCGTCGACCTTCAGCACCTCAAGGCGCACACCGGAATCGGCTTGCATCGCGTCGACGACGTCGCGGCTCTGATAGCAGATCGACTCCAACGTCGCGCGGGCCAAATGCGCGTTGGTGTTGTAACGCGACAGCCCCACGATCGCCCCACGGGCATCGGAGCGCCAATACGGTGCGAATAATCCGGAAAACGCCGGCACAAAGTACACCCCGCCGTTGTCGTCGACCTGGCGGGCCAGCGCCTCGCTCTGGGCGGCTCCGCTGATGATGCCCAACTGGTCGCGCAGCCACTGCACCGCCGAGCCGGTCACGGCGATCGAACCTTCAAGCGCGTAAACGGGTTTGGCGTCACCGAATTGGTAGCACACCGTCGTCAGCAGACCGTTGCGGGACCGAACGATCTGCTCGCCGGTGTTGAGCAGCAGAAAGTTCCCGGTGCCGTAGGTGTTTTTGGCCTCTCCAGGGTCCAGACATACCTGGCCGACCATCGCCGCATGCTGGTCACCGAGAATCCCAGTGATCGGCACCTCACCGCCGAGTGGTCCGGCTTCCACCGTGATGCCGTAGGGCTCGCGCGGCGAGGACGCCGCAATTGACGGCAGCATCGCGCGGGGAATGCCGAAAAGGGACAGCAACTCGTCGTCCCAGTGCAACGTCTCCAAATTCATCAGCATGGTCCTGCTGGCGTTGGTGACATCGGTGACGTGGACCCCGCCGCGGGGGCCGCCGGTCAGATTCCACAGCAACCAGGTATCCGCGGTACCGAACACGGCCTCGCCGCGCTCGGCTGCCGCGCGCACCCCCTCGATGTTCTCCAGAATCCATTTTAGTTTGCCGCCGGAGAAGTACGTCGCCGGCGGCAAACCTGCTTTGCGCCGGATCACGTCGCCACGACCGTCGCGGTCCAGTGCCGACGCGATGCGATCGGTGCGGGTGTCCTGCCAGACGATCGCGTTGCAGTACGGTCGGCCGGTGTGCCGGTTCCACACCAGCGTCGTCTCACGCTGATTCGTAATCCCCAGCGCGACAATGTCTTTCGCCGACAAGTTGGTCGCATTGAGCGCTGTCATCAGCGCCGAGATGGTGCGCTCCCAGATCTCGACCGGATTGTGCTCAACCCAGCCGGCGCGGGGCAGAATCTGATCATGCTCAAGCTGATGGCGACCCACTTCGGTGCCGTCATGGTCGAAGATCATGCAGCGGGTGCTGGTGGTTCCCTGGTCGATCGAAGCGATGAATTCGGCCACGTGCTTTCCTCCCGCGATCTTGTCCATCATGGACTACGCGGGGACTCAAATCCCCCACATCAAGCGCATGCCGCCGCAACCAGAGTTTGCGCCGCTCAGCAGTCTCCGATCACAAACCGAGGAGTGCAGCAATGGCATCAGCGCCGACCACACCACCACCGAGGTCTACGAGACCAATGTCGGGATTGATGAAGTCGGTGGGGGGAAGTTGTCGATGAAAGAAAAAGTGCCGCCGACATCGTCAACGCCAAGTTGGGCGACTCCAGGGTCCGTCAAAAGGACTGCGTATGAATCTGATCCCGGCGCCGAATAGAGGTCAAGGTCGAAACCGGACCCAGTGAGGTAGTTGTCGAGCGCGAACGTGGCGTCGTTAATGCTCAGCGTATCCGTGTACCCGTCAAACGGGTACGGACCAAAAGTAATTATCTGGCCGGCGGTGCCGACCGCAGCATCCGTCGGGTCTGCGCTGGCGAGGGGGCTGGCGAGCAGTGAGATCAGTGGAGGAGCCAGAAGGGCACCCAAGGCCAGCCCAACCATTCCACTGATATGGCGGTGATTGTTAATCATCTCGGACCCCAATCGAACCTGTGATTTGCCTAAGAATAGGCTGAGACTATTCGGGGCGTCAATTCCGCATTCCATTTGAGTTGAACAAGCCGCGCTGCAGTGTTTCGGCCGGCGATGTGACGCCGCATTGGTTCATTTGTGTCGATCTGTTGCGCAGGGGTAGGCAAACCGGTTGCATCGGCGGTGTGGGTGATGAGATCAAGCGGACCACCTACGAGCGGGTAGACCGGCAGGAGTACCGGCGCAAGGTGCAGTTGTGCCTCGACGTCTTCGAAACCATGCTCGCGCAGGCCAGCTTCGAGTTCGAGCGCCCAC
>JAFAID010000126.1 GCA_019236925.1 Mycobacterium sp.
GGAGACGACGAACAGCAGCTGCATGTCGCCCTGCCCGAACTTGTCGGTCAACAGCCGCGTCGCCCTGGCCGATTCCGAGGTCGGGTCCTGAAAGCCGCCGGCGGACAGGCTCTTTGCGGCCGGGATGCCGACGATGGCCGCGGCCACCATCACCAGCGCCGCGACGGCGATGAGCTGCAACGGCGCGGCGAGAGCGAGCCGCGCGATCCGTTGCAGCACGTCTCCCCGATACCGGCCAGGGGTTTCGCGGCTTGCCGCGGCTGGCTTTGGTGCCTTTACGGCCGGTTTCGCGTCGCTGCCGGTGCCGGCGAACTGCGAGTCACAATCCGCGCCGGTGGGCTGTGCGGACAGGTCGCTGGTGATGTCGAACAGCTTGATGGTCGGCGTTGTCATGGGGGTTGTTCCTCTGATCGCGGCCGTCTGGCGTTCAGGCGGACTGGCTTAGAGCGGGTGGACAGTCACGGTGATCTGACAGTCACCGACGGTGGTGATGCGCTCGACGCGGTACCACCCAGGAAAGGACGGGGATTGCAACGCCAGGTCGGCGGCGGGGGCCAGGTGTAGATCACAGAACGCCTGATGAGATTGGCCGCCCGCCATGATGACAGGTTGGCGGCAGCAGCCGGGTACCTCACAGGTGTTAGCTCGCGCCATCGACCAGTTGAGCGTGTCGGTGTCAAAGCATGTGGTCATGACTCGCCCCTTCGTTTTCAACAACCGATGACTTTTTTCAACAACTGGTGACTTAGACCGTACGCGGGTACTCGGCACAAGTCAACAGACGCTGACATACCATTTTCTGCATGGCGACTAGACGGCCCCGCAATGCGATCCGGGAGCTGATCTACCGTTAGGCATCACGCCGAAGTTGAGGGCGTCGCCGCGTCGGCCGTTGCCAATGCTGCGCTGGTAATCCCAACCGGCTCAAGCGTTCTCGGCGATAGCAACAAGCCGCTGCAAGGTCGCCAATTGCTGCTCGTGGTCACCCTCTAATTTCGCCAGTAGCGTCGTGATGCCCGCCGCGCGGTAGCGGCTCACCCGGTCGGCGACCGCGTCGGGTGTGCCGAGCAGATTCGTCAGGCGACCGAGGTCCAGCGGTACCGAGCTACGGGCCTCGTCCTGTTTCCCGGCTTGCCATAGCTCGGCGACCGCGCGCACCTCGGCGCCGTAGCCCAGGCGGGTGAAGGCGTCGTTGTAGAAGTTGGCGCCGCCCGGACCGCCGGCGCCCATGGCGCCGATGGTGAACGCATACCCGTCGGCGTGGCGGCGTGCCGCGGCGTCGGCGGAGGCTTGGTCGTCGTGGAACTCGACCGCGACGGGGGCGACCAGGTCAAGCTGGTCGAGGGCGCGGCCGGCCGACTGAGCCCCCTCCTGCAACGGGCCAAAAAACACCTCGGCGGCTTCCGGGATAAAGGCGTTGCCCAGCCAGCCGTCGGCCATCTCGCCGGTCAACCGCAGGTTCTGCGGGCCCATCGCCGCTACGTAGACCGGAACATGATCGGGCCGCACCATGGGCCGCAGCGCAGCGCCGCGGCTGTCCGGCAGCGGCAGCGGGTAGATCTCCCCGGCGTGCTCAAGGCGTTCGCCGCGGCTGACCGTCCGGATGATCTCGATGGTCTCCCGGGTGGTTTGCACCGGTTTGCGAAACCGCACCCCGTGCCAGCCCTCCATCACTCGCGGCCCCGACGTGCCGACCCCCAAGAGGAAGCGCCCTGCGGAAAGCTCCTGCAGACTCAACGCCGACGTCGCCAGCATCGCCGGACTGCGCGAACCCAACTGGACGACAAACGTGCCGAGCCCAATCGACGACGTCTTGGCGGCCAGGTAGGCCAACCCGGTCAGCGCGTCGTAACCCCAGACCTCGGGGGTCCACAACGACGTCACGCCGATCTGCTCGGCAGCCACCGCGAACTCCACCGCGCCCGGCAAGCGGGGCTCTATCAAGGCGCCGACCTTCATGGCTGGCATGCTAGCCCTATTGAAAAAGGGATGGCCCCCGCACCGGCGGGCATCGAGAAGGACCAACAATGCGTTATCGCGATCAACCCACAATGGAAGTCACACAGCGTATTCGGTGTGATGTGCGCACGGCATGGGAATTGGTGACTGACATCGGCCTGCCCGCCCGCTTGTCATCCGAGCTGGAGGCCGTCGAATGGCTCGATGGGGCCAACGCGGTCGAAGTCGGTGCGCGTTTCAGCGGTCGCAACAAGCATGAGGCCTTCGGACACTGGGCGACGGTGTGTGAGGTCGTCGAAGTCGAGGATCAGCGCCGTTGGGTGTACAACGTGATCGGACCCGAGGGCATCAGCGCGACATGGGGGTTCGAGGTCGAGCCGGCCAGCGATGGCGTGCTGGTCCGCCAGTGGGGCCGGATGGGCCCGGGGCCATCGGGGCTGACCCCGGCGATCGTCGCCCAACCGCAGAAGGAAGCCAGGATCGTCTCCCGGCGGCTGGCCGAATGGCAGCAGAATATGCAGGCCAACCTCGAGTGGGTTCGGTCGCAGGCCGAGGGCTGAGGCTCACGCCTCACGCAGCGCCGCCAGCAGCCGCCGCGCGGCAGCGACGCGACGGGCAGCCGGACCGGTCAAGGCGTCCAGTGCGCATTCGGGATCGGCCGGCGGACCCAGGTGTCCGCAGCCGCGCGGACAGTCTTTGATCGCCTCGGCCAGGTCGGAGAACGCCAACATCACGTCGTCGGGCTTGATGTGGGCCAGCCCGAACGAACGGATCCCCGGGGTATCTATCACCCAGCCGGTGTGCTGCCCCGTGCCCAGCGGCAGCGCCACCGACTGCGTCGAGGTGTGTCGGCCCCTGCCAATCTCGGTCACCTCACCGACTGCTCGATCCGCTTCCGGCACAAGACGATTCACCAAAGTCGACTTGCCAACGCCGGAATGTCCAAGCAGCACAGTGATTTTCCCGATCAGCAGGTGCATTACGGCATCCAACGGATCGTCGCGGCCCGCGGTGATCACGGTGAGCTCGAGGTCGGCGAAATGCTCGGCGAACGGGGCGGCGGGCGCGAGGTCGGTCTTGGTCAGACACAGGATCGGGATCAGCCCGCCGGCATAGGCCGCGATCAGCGCGCGATCGACCAGGCCGGTGCGCGGTGGCGGGTCGGCCAGGGCCACCACGATCAGCAGTTGATCGGCGTTGGCGACGACGACCCGTTCGGTGGGATCGGTGTCATCGGCGGTGCGCCGCAACACTGTTCGCCGCTCTCCACGCCGCACGATGCGGGCTAAGGTGTCCGGCCGACCGGAAAGATCGCCGACCACGTCCACGTCGTCGCCGACGACGATCGGTGTGCGGCCCAGTTCTCGTGCCCGCATCGCGGTGACCCGGCGATCTTGGTCGCCGTCGAGCACACATCCCCAACGGCCGCGGTCGACGCTGACCACCATGGCCGGCTTTGCATCGGCGTGCTCGGGGCGGGTCTTGGTCCGCGGTCGCGAACCGCGTCCCGAGCGGATTTTGACGTCGGACTCGTCGTAGTCGCCCGGCCTCAACCGCCAGACTCCTCAACCATGTCCGTCCACAGTCGCGGAAACTGCGGCAGCGTCTTGGCGGTGGTGGCGATGTCTTCCACCTCGACACCGGCCACCCGTAATCCGACGATCGCGCCTGCCGTCGCCATCCGGTGATCGGCGTACGACTGCCAGGTCCCCGGCCGCAACGGCGTCGCGGTGATCTCCAGGCCGTCGGGGGTTTCCGAGCAGTTGCCGCCCAGCCGGTTGATCTCGGTGCGCAGCGCGGCCAGACGGTCGGTTTCGTGGCCGCGCAGGTGGGCGACGCCGGTCAGCCGTGACACCGAGCCCGGGGTGGCCAGCACCGCGAGCACCGCCACCGCCGGAGTGAGTTCACCGACGTCGCGCAGGTTCACGTCGAACCCGCCGTAGGATTGTGGACCCCGCACTTCGAGATACGAATCCGCCTGCTTAACAACCGAATTCAGTTGCCGCAGGATACTCAGAATCGCCTCGGCAGGTTGGATGCCAGCCGCCGGCCAGCCGGTGATGCGCACCGTGCCCGCGCTGACGACGGCCGCCGCGATGAACGGGACGGCATTGGACAGGTCCGGTTCGATCTGCCAGTGCCGAGCCGCCACCACGCCCGGTCGTACCTGCCAACGGTTGGGTGTGGCGTCGTCGACTTCGACGCCGGCTTGCCGCAGCATCGCCACCGTCATGGCGATGTGCGGTGCTGACGGCAGCGCCGCACCCGTGTGCTGCACTGCCAGGCCCTCGGTGAACGACGCGCCGGACAGCAGTAGGCCGGAAACGAATTGCGACGACGCCGAGGCGTCGATGTCCACGGCCCCGCCGGTGACCGATCCGGCGCCGCGCACCCGGAACGGCAACCCGTCGCCGTCGATGTCGACACCCAGGCCGCGCAGCCCATCCAGCAATGGCGCGATCGGCCGGACCCGGGCCTGTTCGTCACCGTCGAAGGTCACGGCGGCGACTCCCAGAGCCGCCAGCGGCGGCACGAAACGCAGCACGGTGCCGGCCAGGCCGCAATCGACGCGGGCGTCGGCCGCCGGCGAGATCGTCCCGCTGACCGTCAGCTCGTCTGCTGATCCGTCGACCCGCAGCCCCAGCGCTTCGAGCGCGCCGATCATCAGATCGGTGTCGCGGCTGCGCAGCGCACCGCTGATGATGGAGACGCCGCCGTCGGCGGCGGCCAGCGCCGCGAGCACCAATGCGCGGTTGGTCTGGGATTTCGAGCCGGGCACCGTCACCGTCGCACACACCGGCCGCGCCGTGTGCGGTGCGGCCCAGGTGTTCACGTGCTCCATCATGTCCTACCGGGCACCATGGAGTTATGTGTGGACGATTCGCAGTCACGACGGACCCGGCCGCGCTGGCCGAGAAGATCCAGGCGATCAACGAGGCTCGCGCGTCCGAATCGGCCGGCCCCAACTACAACGTGGCGCCGACCACGACCATCACCACGGTGGTCCGTCGGCACGACGAACCCGACGACGAACCCACCCGGCGGGTGCGGCTGATGCGCTGGGGATTGGTACCGCCGTGGGTCAAGGCGGGATCTGACGGCGCGCCGGAGTCCAAGGGCCCGCAATTGATCAACGCCCGGGCCGACAAGGTCACCACCTCACCGGCGTTTCGCTCGAGCGCCAAATCCAAGCGCTGCCTGGTGCCGATGGACGGCTACTACGAATGGCGCGCCAATCCCGATACCGAAGCCGGCAAGAAAGCTCGTAAGACGCCATTTTACCTACACCGCGCCGACGGCGAGATGCTGTTCATGGCGGGCCTGTGGTCGGTGTGGAAGCCGGCGAAGGATGCCACCCCGTTGCTGAGCTGCACGATCATCACCACCGATGCGGTCGGCGAGCTCGCCGAGATCCACGACCGGATGCCGTTGATCGTGACCGAACGTGACTGGAATCGCTGGCTGGATCCCGACGCTCCGGCCGATCTCGAGTTGCTGGCCGCCCCGCCCGACGTGCGCGGCATCGAGATGCGCGAGATTTCGACACTGGTCAACAACGTGCGCAACAACGGACCCGAGCTTCTCGCGCCTGCCGAGCCGCAGCCGGAGCAGGCGAGGTTGCTCTGAATCTCGGCCGTTCGGTGGACGTAGGGCTTGCGTCGCGTTCCTGCTACGGATGCGGGAGCGCAGTTCCGCAGCCAAAATCCCCATAGACCAGCCGGGGCCGCACCTACAGGTGCGGCCCCGGCCGGGTGGTGTCAACAGACGTCAGGCGGCGGCAGCGGCCAGGCGGCGAGACGGCATGCGCCGGGGGTAGCTGGCGGCCTGGCCCAGCCGGTAGAGATTATGGAAATCGATAGTGGTCTGCTACGCGCTGCCTTCGACGAACTTGCTGATGGCGATGACAAGACAATTGACTTACCGCGCCAATTGATTTCGCTCATAATCGAATACATGTCAGAAGACTTGATGTGCGATTACTCGGTTTGCTGGTCACCTGTAAACGTGTCGCTTGCATATGCTTTCGCGTGCATATCAAGACCAGCCGAAAGCCACTGTCTTGCCGTGGTTTTGGCGGTCGATGACCCGGTACTGATCACCGCGCTGGATCACTGACAGCTTCAGCATCCCATCGGTTGTCGCGCTGCCGTAGAAACCAGCAAGGCTGATCCACTCGCCATTGCTGCCAATGGTCTGTACAACATAGCGGGTCATCTTATTCTCCAATCTCTAACTATCACAGTAGAATCCGCTGTGACGCTGCTGAAAACGCGGTGCTGCGTTCATCACGAAACTTAACGACGCCACCCCGGCGCGGCGAAGGCGTCAACCGATAAACTTCGACCGCGCTCTTGTCTTCCGGCGACAAATGACCGGCAGCGTTATCCGAGTCCAGCATCGACGAGCAAACGTGACAGTCCGAGATCATTGCACCGCGCTACGACACGCGGCAACACGACATCGGCTTCATCGGTTCTGCCGGTTGCCGTGAGTGTTTCGACCAGCAGCAGTTGCGCGGTCAGCGCCGCCAGTGGTCTTCGCTTCTCATCGATTCCGGCGAGCAGCTCGCCTGCGCGTCGGCACGCCTGCTCCTGCTCGTCGGCAGAATCGCTCGCCGACAACAGCCGAATCCCGGAGTTCTCGTCGAGTTCGGCTGTGATCGTGGCGATTCCGTCGTCGTGAGGAATTGTGCGTGTGGCCCGTAACCGGGCGGCAACCTGCGGCGCGATCTGGATGCCCAGCCGGATCCGCTCGTTGGTGACGGCGGCCGCGAGCCGCGGCAGTTGCAACTGCTCCGCCGCTTTCATGCCATCGGCGAGGCGATCGACGGCGGCGCTGCGATCCCCCTGCGTCGCCTTGATTCTCGCGCCGGTCACGTACTCGGCGATCATGAAGTCGACGCCGGTGCCCTCCGACCCCAGCTGATAGCTTTCGTCCACTAGACGCATGGCCTCGGCGAACTCGCCGGTTTGGTAGAGCAGTTCGCCGAGAAGCGAACCGGCCAGCCGTGCGGCGTGTGAGTGCGGTCCTACTGTCACGCCCATCTCATAACCTTCCCGGAAATTCTTCAGGGCGGTAGGGATGTCGAGTTGATACCTGGCGGCGATGCCGCCGAAGCAGCGCGCGTTGACGCTGGCGAATGGACCCATCATCTCCTGGTAGGGCGCCGCCCACGCCAGCAACCGGTGCACGGCGTCGAAGTCGAAGCGGTAGATCGCGGCGAACGCTGCAACATTTCCAGCCACGCCGGGAACCCGGGGATGGAAAGTGTCCGGCCGCGACAAAGCTTCGGCGACCTCATGATCGATGGCGTCCACCCGGTCGGCGAACATGTCGGCGACTCCGCGCAGCACGTCGGCTTCGACACGCAGGTCCGCCCGTGTCGCGTCGGTGATGTCCGCACGATCCAGGGCCGCCTCGAAAGACTTCAGCGCTGCGGCGGCGGGTGCTGCGCGCTGCAGCAGAATGTTTGCCCACGCGATGGTCAGTTGCAGACGTGCCCGCGAAACCACCAACCGCGGCGGTAACTTCTTGACGATTCCGAGCAAGGTCGTCATTTTGGACTGCTCGAGCAGGTTGGTCTCGTCCTGCTCGACCAGCTCGACCGCGCGAGTCGAGTCGCCCGAGGCAAGCGCGTGGTCGACGGCCTCGTTGAGGTGGCCGTGTTCGACGAACCACTCCGATGCGGCCCGGTGGAGTTGTTCGACCCGCTCGGGGCGGTCACGCTCGAGCCGGCGGCGCAGAAATTCGGCGAACATATGGTGGTAGCGAAACCAGTTCGGGTCCTCGTCGATCCGCTGCAGGAACAGGCCGCGCCGCTCGATCTCTTCCAGCATCGCCTGGCCGCGGGGCACTTCAGCCAGCGCGGATGCCAGCCCACCACAGGTCCGCTCGGTGATCGATGTTGCCAGCAGGAACCCGGTCATCTCCGGTTCCAAGGTGTCCAGGACATTTTCGGCGAGGAATTCGCCGATCATCTCGCTCGCGCCGGATAGTCGGCTTACCAGGGCGTTGGTGTCGTCGCCGCCGCGCAGGGCAAGCGCTGCCAGCTGCAGGGCGGCGACCCACCCCTCGGTCGACGTGGTCAATGCTTCCACGTCACTGTCTGAGAGCTGCAGGTCATCAACGTCGTTCAGCAATGATCGAGCCTCGTCAATGTCGAAACGCAGTGAGTCAGAGTCTATTTCGACCAATTCATCCACTATCCGCAACTTGCTCACCGGCAGTCCGGCGCGCGACCAGCTGGTCATGATGATCTGCAGGTGATGGCATCCGTGCTCGAGCAGAAAACCGAGAGCGGCGGTGGTCTGGGCGTCGGATACTCGGTGCCAGTCGTCGATGACCAGCGCCATCCGATCGTCTTTTTCGTGAATCTCGTCGATGAGCGTGGTGAAGACGTAGCGGGCGGCGTCGTCGCCGTGGTCCTCGAGCACCTGACTCAATGACGCGGCAAGCGCGGGACGGACCCGCCGAATCAACTCGAGCAGATGTGCCAGGAACCACACCACGTTGTTGTCGTCGTCGTCGATGGTCAGCCAGCCAACCCCGACGCCGTCGCGTGAGAGCTCCTCTCGCCACTGGGCCGCCAGCGTGCTCTTGCCGAAGCCCGAGGGCGCGTGGATAAGGACCAACCGTCGCCGACCACCCGCCCGGAGCACGTCGAGTAGCCGGCTGCGGGCAACAAGCGATCGGGTTGGAACCGGTGGTCGGTACTTCGTCGTCGGTGTCGGGGGCGTCGGTGTGGCATGAAATGTGGCCGGGGTATCCCGGCGAACCGCCGACGGGGCCAGCGTCGACGTCCGGCGCTCCACACCTAACTCGACGGGACGGGCCATCTCATCGACGGCGACGCCACCGGCGCGCTGGACATCGCGCAGCTCGTCGCCGAACGCCGCGGCGCTCGCTGGGCGAGTGGCGGGATCGCGGGCCATGGCCCGTTCGATGACCGCCGCCACGTCAGCCGGAAATCCATGCTCACGCAGATCCGGTATCGGTTGTGACGTGATTCGGAGAAACTGAGCGACCACTTTCTCGCCGGTACGGCGCTCGAACGCGGCGTGGCCGGTCAACGCACAGAACAGCGTCGCGCCAAGCGAATACACGTCCGATGCGGGCGTGGGCGTCTTGCCCTCGAGCACTTCGGGCGCGGTAAACGCTGGTGAACCGGTGATTAACCCGGTCGCCGTCTGGAAGCCCCCGGCGATCCTGGCGATACCGAAGTCGGTCAGCTCGGGTTCGCCGTACTCGGTCAGCAGGATGTTTCCCGGCTTGACGTCACGATGCAGGATGCCCGCGCTATGGGCGGCCTCGAGCGCACCCGCCAGCTTCACGCCGATGCGCAGCGTCTCACGCCAATCCAGCGGCCCGTGGCGGCGGATCAGCGCTTCGAGTGAATTCTTGGCGTGGTAGGGCATCACGATGAACGGCCGGCCCCTGGTCGTGGTGCCGACTTGCAGGATGGTCACGATGTGGGGGTGGCCGGATAGCCGACCCATCGCGTGCTGCTCGCGTAGGAAGCGGTCGAGATTGTCCCCGTCAAGGTCGGCGGTCAACACCTTGACGGCGACCGTGCGGTCCAGCAGCGGCTGAGCGCATCGATACACGACGCCGAAGCCGCCGCGTCCGATTTCAGCGACATCTTCGAAGCCCGCGTCGCGCAGTTCCGCGGGAATGTCGGGGGCCAGATCCCGCGGTGTCGCGTGCGAATCGACGTCGGCCATCGACGGTCACTATCCTCTGCCTGGAGGCCGTTGACCTCGTTACCAACGACACGATATCGCCAATCCTCCCGACCGAAGTCGCGATCGATTCCCTCATGTGAGATCGCCGTCGTCGCGCCATGGGCAACAGCGTTGGCCTGGCCCGGGGTGGGCAGGCTGAACTAGCATTCGTGTGCGACCTGGGCGGCCAGATCTGCTCAGCGCCGATTCGCCACGCTCGACGAGCGACTGTCCGGTCGGGATCACCACCGACAGGAAACGAGGAGACAATGCCGTACACCTTCACTTTCGAGGACATCCGGAACCGTCCGGTCGCGGTGATCGGAGCGGGAACGTTGGGTCGCCGCATCGCGCTGATGTTCGCCAGCCGCGGCGGAACCGTGCGGATCTGCGCCCCCCGCGCCGAACAGCGCGCCTCCGCGGTTCAGTACGTGATGGAGTCCCTACCGAAGGTGGTGGCCGACCGAGGCTTTGGCGAAGTGGGTGGCGCGACGGCCGCGGGGTCGCTCGAAGAGGCATTAGATGACGCCTGGCTTGCCGTCGAGTCGGTCCCCGAGAAACTCGAGATCAAGATTGCAACGTGGGACCAGATCGACCAAGCGGCGCCGCCGGACACCATCTTCGCGACCAACTCGTCGTCGTACCCGTCGCGCCTGATGGCCGAAAAGGTCCGTGACAAATCCCGTTTGTGCAATATGCACTTCTACATGCCGCCCGAATCTAATGCGGTCGATCTGATGTCCGACGGTGAGACGGACCGCGGCCTGCTCGACACGCTGCTGACCGTGCTGCCCGAGTTCGGCATCCATCCCTTTGAGGCGCGCAAGGAGTGCACCGGCTTCATCTTCAATCGGGTTTGGGCAGCCATCAAGCGCGAGTCGCTGGCCGTGGTTGCCGAGGGTGTGGCCCGTCCGAAGGATGTCGACGGGATGTTCAAGGTCAACTTGGGCGTGCCGGCCGGGCCGTTCCAGTTGATGGACCTGGTCGGCCTGGACGTTGCGCTCGACATCGAAAACCACTACGTCGAAGAGTTCCCATACCTGCCGAAGCACGCGCGGGATTTGTTGCAGACCTACGTCGATGCGGGAAAGCTCGGCGTCAAGACCGGCGAGGGCTTCTACACCTATCCCGCGAGGTAAGCGAGCGCGGCGCTCGTGGCGTTGGCTCCGCACATGCCGTGCGCGCCGGGCCCGGGCGGCGTGGCCGCAGAGCAGATGTACATGCCAGGCACCCCAATCTTGTAGGGCGACAGCGTGATTCGCGGTCCAAAAGTGAGTTGGCGGATATCCTTGGCACCGGTCATGATGTCGCCGCCCACGTAATTGGGATTGTAAGCAGACATTTGCGTGGTGGTCCGGACGGCCCTTCCGACGATCCGCTCCCGGAATCCCGGCGCGAACCGCTCGATCTGAGCAATGATCGCCGCCGTTGCGTCACCGGAAAACCCATTGGGCACGTGCGCATACGTCCACACCGGGTGAATGTTGCCGACCGATCGTTGCGGATCGGCCAGATACTGCTGGCCGACCAACACGAACGGCCGCTCGGGCATGCGCCCGGCGTGGATATCCCGCTCGGTGGCGGCCAGTTCGCGATAGGTACCAGCCAGGTGCACGGTGCCCGCCCGACGCGCGTCGGGGTTGGTCCATGGGACGCCACCGTCTACGGCGAAGTCGACCTTGAAGGCGCCGGGGCCTTGCCGAAAACGCCGGTAGGCGCGAGCGACCCGGGCCGGCAACCGATCTCCGAGAATGTCCGCGACAGCGCCGGGCGCCAGATCGAACATCGTCACGTCAGCATGCGGCAGTTGCGATGCCGCCTGAACACGCGTGCCTGTTTCGACTTTGCCGCCCAGGTCGACGAGCAGCGATGCCAGCGCGTTAGTGATCGACCGGGATCCGCCGGCCGCGACGGCCCAGCCGTGCCGATGTCCCGCGGTAAGGATGCCTAGCCCGATCGCCGACGTCATCGGGTAGTGCAGCGGCCGGAAAGCATGCGCGGCGACGCCTCCGAACAGGCCTCGCGCTTCGGGAGTGCGAAAGCACCTCGCAAGCGTCGACGCGGGCAGCACCGTGGGTGCGCCGAACCGCGCCAGCATCAACGGATGATGCGGCGGCCGCAACAGTGGCCCCATGATGTCTTCGGCGAGCGTGTCGAACCTGGCCGATGGCCAGCCGAACAGGGCGTGCCAGAGCCGGCCATCCGCACCCAGCCCGTTGGCCGTGGCCTCCACCGAGCGGTACAGCACGCCGGCTCGGCCGTCGTCGAGGGGGTGGACGCAGTCGATCTCCGGCCAGCGCCACTGCAGCCCGTAGCGGCCCAGGTCCAGGCCGGCGAGGAACTGCGAGCCGACGGCCATCGGGTGGATCGCCGAGCAGTGGTCGTGCAGCAGGCCGGGGACGATGGCTTCGCTGCTGCGGGTGCCGCCGCCGATTTCGTCGGCGGCTTCCAGCAGCGTGACCTGCAGGCCCGCCTTGGCCAGCGTGACGGCGGCGGCGAGCCCGTTGGGCCCGCCGCCCACCACGATCGCGGTGCTCATGTCAGCGCCCCGTG
>JAFAID010000566.1 GCA_019236925.1 Mycobacterium sp.
GATGGCAATGCGTTGTTCGACGCGATCCTGCAGAACCGTTCCGGGGTTACGTTCACCGTGCACGACTACGAGGACGACTTCGCGCTGATCCAGCATGCGGACCACAAGATTCATCTCGACATGCCGCAACTGCTCGAGGAAATCCGCCGGCTGCCCGACGCCCCGGTGCTACACACCACGCCTGAGTTCCCGATCGTGCTGTCGGCCGGTGAGCGCCGATCCTTTACCGCCAACGACATCTTTCGCGATCCGACGTGGCGCAAGCGTGATGCCGATGGAGCGTTACGGGTCAGCGTCGAAGACGCCGAACATCTCGGGTTGGTCGACGGCGGCCGGGCCCGGATCACTACCGCGGCCGGCAGCGTCGAGGCGAGCGTCGAGATCAGCGAGGCAATGCAAGCCGGCCACGCGGCATTGCCCAACGGCTACGGGCTGGACTTCATCGATGACGACGGCACGATCAAGGTCCCCGGTGTCGCCCCCAATGCGCTGACCTCGACCGAGTGGCGTGACGCCTATGCCGGCACGCCGTGGCACAAGCATGTGCCGGCCCGGCTCGAGGCGGTGACTGCTGGCTAGCCGATCACCGGAACAAGCAGTCGGGCAGCGTGATCCGGACCCCAGTGCAGCGTGCATTTGCAGTGTGGGCCCGGTTCGTAGGACGACGGGAATTGGCCGGTGAGCGGGTTGCGGGGCCACAACCACCGGCCTGCGACGACAAGCCGAAGCTGCTCGCCGGCCCGGAACAGCGTCGCCGACGGCCCGAGCGGGATGTCGACCTGCACGATCTGCCCCGCGTGCACAGGGTGACGCCGGTCTAGAGCCGGCACCGGTTCGAACGGCCGGGAGTGGGCCTCGTCGAGTGTCCGCATGGATGCCTTCAGCCACCCCGAAGTGATTCGGTCGCGGCCGAAGCCGTAGGAGCCCTCGAACGGCACATACGTGCGGCCACGCCACTTCTCGACACCGACGAAAAGGTCCACGTCGTCGCTGCCCTGCACATCGACGAACAGTCGCACCGCCATCGGTCCGGTGATTTCGGTGTCGGCGTCCAGTGTCCAGCCGAATCGCGCTCCGCCCGAACGGGTATCGAAAGTGATGGAGCCCGGTTGTTGGGGCGCTGACGGGCGTAGTCCGCCGCCGCTGAGGTGCAGCGTTGTCCAGCTGGTCGACTCCAGCGGCCAGCTGGTTTCGTCGCGGACCTCGACGATATGGTCGCAGTCTTCACGGACTTCCAGCCGGACCCTTGGCTGCGGTGTGCCCGTCCCACCGCGGAGATGCCGGTCCAGGAACGCCAACTGCGTGTCGAGCGCCGACGGGGAGTAGAACGTTGCCCACTTGCCGCCGCGGTGGGTGTAGAGGTGGCGTTCGGGCGAACTGATCTGCTCGAAGGCGCGCATCGCCCCGCGGCTGTGCAGGTTGTTGTCGGAGAAGCTGCCGCAAATCAGCGCCGGCACTTCAATTTTCGGCAAGTCGGGCGCCAGCGCCTGCCACCATTCGTCGCGCAACGGTCTTTTGATGCTTTCGTCCTTCAGGTTGTATTTCAGCCGCGCGGCCCTCAGACCGCGGCTCCACATGTTCAGGAAGCCGGTCTCACGGATACCGCCGGTCCGGGCGAAGTCGCGGTAGGCGTCGGTGAATCCTTCCCACGGGACGATCGCGGCGAGGTGCGGCGGTCGCAGGGCCGCGGACTTCCACTGCGAAATGGCAAGGTAGGAGACCCCGATCATGCCTACCGCGCCGGTGCTCCACGGTTGCGCTGCAGCCCACTCGATCAGGTCGTAGACATCCTCGGCTTCCTGATCGGAAAGCAGTGAGCACACCCCGTCGGATCGACCGGCACCGCGTAAATCGCAATTGACCACCGCGAACCCGTGCGCCGTCCACCACACCGGGTCGGGAGCCTCCCAGCCGGTCAGCTCCGAAAACCGCGGTGGCGTCGGTTGGCGCAGCACCTGGTACTGGATGGACACCGAATAGCCGCGCCCGCGCTTCTTTTTCGTGGGCAGGTTGTCCTTGCCGTACGGATGCGCGCACAGCAGCACCGGGAAGCGGTCGCCCTCAGGTGGCCGATACACGTTGACGCGCAACACGGTTCCGTCACGAGTGGAGACCGCCACGTTATTGTCGATCGTCAGCGCGGAAGGCTGCGCCGGGTAGACGTCGGCCGGCGATCGCGCGAAACCGCGCAAGCGCTGGAGCGCGTAGCGGGCCGCCCCGGGCCGCCGCCACGGTTGGTCGGGAGCTGCAGCGTCGGGTGAAGCCTGGCGTGTCATGGCTGATTCCTCCGGGGGATGTCGAGGTCGGGCGAATCGATGGTGTCCAGTGCACGGGCGGCCAGTGTGCGGCCGGTGTCGATCACCTCAGCCGCACGGTGGAATTCCAAGCCGCGGCAGGCCGAGCGCGGCACCTCGATCAGCAAGTCGGGTGGGTGGGCGGCCAGGGTGTGGCGGGCCAGAGCGGCCTGGGCGATGTCGATGGTGCGGTTCATCACTTCGAAACCGCCCAGTTTCGGTACGTCGGGTTCCTCGTCGGTTTCGATGTCGGATTCGGGGTCTCCGACGCCGAACCGGTTGAGCAGCGCCCGCGCGGTGGGCCGGTCGAGCAGCGAACGCGCGGCAGCGGTGTCGAACAGCGCGGATGTGCTGCTCACCATGCGGCTCAGCCACTCGGTGGTGGGCCTGGATTCGGGCTCGGCATCGCCACCGGCCTCGCTGCCGGACAGGCTGACCGCGATGGTCAGATCGGCGTTGACGGCGGCGATCGGCGCCATCGGCAGCGGATCGAGGATCCCGCCGTCGGCGAGCAGCCGTCCGTCCACGACATGCGGCGCGATCACTCCCGGGATCGCGATCGACGCCCGGATGGCCTCATCGACCGGCCCGCGCTGCAGCCACACTGACTTGCCGGCCAACAGGTCGGTCGCCACCGCGGTGTAGGGGGATCGACAGTTGCTCGATGGTGGCCGCGCCGAGGATGTCGCGCACCGCGTCGAGGATTTTCTCGGCTCGCAGCACACCCGCCGCGCTGATCGACGGATCCAGCAGCCGCAGGATGGCGCGCTGAGTCAATGACCGCGCCCAGTCGGCAAACTCGTCGAGCCGGCCGGCCGCCTGCAATCCACCGACGAGTGCGCCCATCGACGAACCGGCGATCCCGACGATCTGGTACCCGCGGTCGAGCAGCTCGTGAATCACCCCGATGTGGGCGTATCCGCGTGCGCCGCCGCTGCCAAGCGCCAATGCGACCCGGGGCCGCGACGAATCCCCGGCGCCGCGGGTATCGATGTCGGCCATGCCTTCATTTTCCGGTCCAGACGAGTTTTGTCAGCCGTGATCCGAATAGCGGTCAGAGCCCGATCGGCATCAGCCGCACTGGTCGTCGGCGGCCGCTTTTGCCGCGACGATCACCGCCGCCTGGCGCGCCAATGGCAGTGCGGCCCACGGGGTGTTCCAGGTGCCCGCGCCGCTGACACCTGGCGCCTGAACCGCCGCCAAATAGGCCTCGATCAGCGCTTGTCGGTCGCCTTGTTTGCCCTGCATCCACGTCGTCGCGGCATGGCAGGCCTGGAAATACTCGTCTTCGGTCGACCGCGCGGGCACGTTGATCTTGGTCGTGACGCCGGCGGGTGAGAGCGCGACGGCGCCGGGCGGTGCCGTCGCCGCAGCCTCCTTGGTACCGGGCGCGCCGGACGGTGTCACCGACGTGGGTGCGGCCCTCTTGCTGTCGACCGAGCAACCCGCCGCCGCCGACGCGACGGCCACCAGGACAACCAGGCTCCACCGTTGGGGGCGACATGGGCGCCAGCACACTCCGTCAATCTATGCAACACTGAGCGCCGTGATGAAGCGAACTGGGTTTTGGGAGTGTTGTCGGCGCTGACTTGCCGCCGCCCCCTAGTCCGCTCGTTCGTTCTGGAGTTCTTTCATGGTTTCCGCAAACCTTGTTGCTGATCGCGTCCTGTCCCGCCCCTCGGCCGTCCGGTCGGTTTCCGGCCCCACCCGGCTGCGGCTAGCCGACCTGTTGCACCTCACCGACCAAACCACCGACGAGGTGCTTCGCGGGCGTTACGACCACCTGGTCCCGCCGGGTGGCGTGCCCGCCGACGACCGCTGGTTCGTCCGGCTGCACGGTGACGACGAAGTCGACATCTGGCTCATCAGCTGGGCGCCGGGGCATCGCACCGAGTTGCACGATCACGGTGGATCGCTGGGCGCGCTGACGTTACTGTCCGGGTCGCTCGACGAATTCCGCTGGGACGGCGCGAGATTGCGGCGCCGACGTCTCGAGGCCGGCGACCAGGCCGGGTTCCCGCTGGGCTGGGTGCATGACGTGTTGTGGGCTCCGATCGCTGAGGCCGCGCCGGTGACACACGCGGTGGGGCCCACGCTGAGCGTGCACGCATATTCGCCGCCGCTGACCGTGATGTCGTACTACGAGATCACCGAGCAGAGCACGTTGCGCCGCAGGCGGACCGAGTTGACCGACCAACCGGAGAATCTATGAGTCGCATCGATCAGGTTGTGGCTGCAGCCCGCGCCCGATTGCGCCGGCTTGCTGCCGACGAGGTCCCCGCCGCACTGAGTCGCGGCGCATTGCTGGTCGACATCCGCCCGCAGGCCCAGCGCACGCGTGAAGGGGGCGTGCCCGAGGCCCTGAAGGCCTTGGTGATCGAACGCAACGTGCTGGAGTGGCGCTGCGACCCTACCAGCGACGCGCGGTTGCCACA